>JAYTGQ010000680.1:0-26263 GCA_043733345.1 Schlesneria sp. | reverse complement strand
GCCCGTCGCACCTTCTGGCCGGACCCCTGCCACTGCTTGATCACCAGCTGAAGCTCTGCCCGTTCCTCGTCCGTCAATCGAACCACAGACTTCTTGTGTATAGCCCACCTCCTTGTGGTCCACGCAGAGTCGTCGAATTCTCAATCAACGCCAACCCGAAGTTTTAGCCGTGACGCAGCACTAGTGAACGGCAACTGGGTCGCAACCGGAGTCAACACATTGCCAGTGCCACGATCGGTCCCCACTTGGAATGTGAGGGGAACCACTGTCGATACGCTTGCGGGCATCCACAACCCCGGCACGATCCAGGTCGTTCGCAGCGGATCGAAGATCCATCTCTTCGTCCTGTTCGGCAGAACGCTGCTGCATCGGGCTGACGTTGAGCTGGAATCGCCCCCGCCGCCACTTCTGCGGGCGAGCGACAATCCGCCGATTGAGACCGGTTGGTCTATCTCGGCTCTGTTCCCTGAGAACGTCCCGTTCCATGCCGTGGGATGGTCCATTCTGACGACGAGCCTGCCGGTCCCGGTCGTCGTCGTACCGCTGGTTTCCACCGGACCCACGTTGAAGACACAAAAGTGGTATCCACTCATCGTGGAGGGCGCTCCGGCGGTGATCGTGATCGACGAGAGTACCGCACCGCGACCGACGGGCCGCGCTTTTCGTCGTGTCGAAGATCAATGGTCCGAGTTTGCACAGTGTCCATTCGAGTTTGGAACCGAGCAGTATTCGCTCGTGACCGGAGACGACTCCAGCCGCACGCACTTCCTGACGGCGACATCTCTCGGTGGCTGGCACTGCGACAAGCTCGATGCCAGCGGGTTCCATCGGGTACGAACGTCCGGCCCCTTTGATGGTCTGAGGCCGAGCATTGAATGCGAGCTTCGCGGTTTGTGGGAGATCGTTCGCAATGCCCTGGTCGCGACACTGATCCTCGGGACAGTCACCTCGCTGCTGCTGAGGTTCGCGACGAATCCCGTCTACGAGATCGGACACTCACGCGTGAGGCTGGCGTCGCTGTGGCGCAGGGGCTTGGCGCGGGGAATCGATCTCGGATTGATCGGGCTGTCGCTGATTCCACTGGGGTGGATGAGCTTGTCAGGGATCGACTGGCCAGCGTGGTTGGAAGCCCTCAACCTGCGACTCCATCACCCGTCACACGATCATGTCCGGTGGCTCATTCTGGCCGGCGTGGCGTGGCTACTGACGATGATTGCGCTGCTCAGTGTCGTTCAGGGACGCTACGGCATCACTCCGGGCAAATGGCTGTGTGGATTGAGAACCTTGCGAACGACGCTCAAACCGTGCGGCTTCGCCCGCAGTCTGGTTCGGGAGACCGTACTACTTACGTTTTGTTTCTTCGCGGGGCGCGAAGACTTTGAACAGAAGCAAACGAAGGGAACGAAGGGCAGACGGGGCAATCGCCGTTGGTTGTCATCGCCCAAACCTCGCGCTCAAGAACTCTTTTCTTCGTTCCCTTCGTTTGCTTCTGTTCAATGGGGTTGCGGCCAGCGGCCGCGCTGGGTTCTTCGTGGATAGCATCTCCCTGTTCTGTTGGACTCCCGGCATCGTCAGCATCGCACTCACCAACCGCCGTCAGCGACTCGGCGATCTCGTGGCTGACACGGTCGTCGTCGAGACAAGATCAATGAAGTCGGCCGGGAGCCACCTTGAATCACAGAAGTGGTGAGCCAGGCGGCTAGCGCCCAATGGCACTGACTTTAGACCATCCGCCGGAACGCGCTAGCGTCCGGTTTTCAAATTCATCGAGAACCGGACGCTAGCGCGTTCCGGCTGATTGGTCTGACATTTCTAAAGTGAGTGCCATTGGACTGACGCCCAATGGCACTCACTTTGAGCGATTTTCAAATTCACGGTGCTGTTTGATGTAGCTGAATTCGCAAGAATTCAGTCGGCTTCGGCGATCCACTGAACTCTTGCGAGTTCAGCTACAGACCAAAGTCAGTGCCATTGGGCTAGCGCTGTGCCGCTCACAAACGCGAAATCACCAGTTCGAGAAGTGATTGCGGTTCGATTTTTGACCGTCGTACTGTTTGAAAGCTGACGGGCAAGAACGCCCGCCCTACGGCTGATTCAACAGGTTGCCGACGGCCTGCAGACACGGATCAACCGTGCTGACCGGCATCTCGTCCGCCGCGACGACGTATTTTCCCGAGTCTCACCAAACCAGTGTGATGTCTTTCGGCAGATTTTGCCGACTGACCCGCGAGACGGGGTTTGCCAAACTGCGGGAGGAGTGCGTCGTGCATCAAGATCAACGAATCGGGCTGGCGTTGGGAGTGCTGCTGTTGGGAGCGGCGGGAGCGTTTTTCTTTCGGAACGATGTGAAGACGGGTACGGCATCGCCGCGCCTGCAAACGGCCAAACAATTGGACGCTCAAATCGCCGAGAAGTCGATTGCCCCGTACCTGCAAGGGATCGAAGAGGTCGAGGAGCAGCAACACGCCGCCGCGCGACCGGTCTCAGGTCGAAGTGGTTCGTCGTCTCAAGCGAACGATGGATCGCTGCCAAACATCGACTCACCCGATCTCTTCTTGGATGACTCGCGCGATCGGTTCGATATCTCGACGCACAAGTCTCGTAAGCCGCTTCAACACGGCACCGACGACGGCATTCCTGATCTGGCTCCGATCCCGATTCCCGACAGCGACGAGATCGTCTCAGGTGACGCCGTTTCGCGCCACGAGGACTTAACCGGCGGAACGGTTGCCGGAAAGTCGCATGTCGTGCAAAAGGGCGAGACGCTGTCGTCCATCGCAGCGAAAGAACTGGGCAGCACGAACCGTTTCATCGAAATTTATGAAGCCAATCGCGATCAGTTGAAGGACGCGAACGATGTGCGGGTCGGCATGAGTCTGCGCATCCCGGCTCGCTCTGCGGCCAAGAATTCCAAGGCCGCTCCGTCGAAGAGTCGATCCGATTTATTGGGGAACTCCGCACCGCCGCTGCTTGGACCGAAGACGACTCCTGCTCAGGCTGATGCGCTGCCCTCGACAGGATTCACATCCGAGTCGCCCGTACCGCGCGGTTCGTCGAGTGCGGCTCCTGCGACCGGCGCTCCGAAGAAGTTCATTCCGGCTGCGAGACCGCCGCTAGGAACTCGCGTACCAGGACCACCGACGGATGGCAGCGATCCCAAGTTTCAAGCCGGTCGCCGCTTGAGCCAGCGTCCCCCTGACGAGCCGGGTGGCAAAGTCGCCCGGTGAAACGTGTCACGTTTGCGCCGCGCCCCGTGCGCCGTCCAGTGCCATCGCCTTTTTCAACGTAGGGTGGGACAAGCTCGCTTCGAGCGCCGGCCCACCCTCGGGAAACGTCGAGAATTCATGGTGGGCCGGCGCGGCGAAGCGCCACTGGTCCCACCCTACAAGTTTCGCAGACCCAACGAGGCGATGGCCCCCGCGCGCTGTCGCCGCTCTTTGCATCGTGAACGAGCGCCTCCTAGAATGCCCGGCGAGATTCGCGTTTGGATCATCGCGAGCATTTGAAACCGGTTCCCCTAGGAGACATTCGATCATGGCTTTCACTCTTCCCGCACTGCCTTACGCTCCAAACTCTTTGGAGCCACACATCGATGCGAAGACGATGGAGATTCATCACGGCAAGCACCATCAGGCCTACATCAACAATGCGAACGCCAAGCTGGAAGCTCATCCGGCGCTGGCGGCCAAATCGGTGGAAGCGTTGATCTCGGACTTGGCTTCCGTTCCCGAAGACATTCGCACGGTCATTCGCAACAACGCTGGCGGCCACGCCAATCATTCGCTGTTCTGGACGGTGATCGGTCCCAACGCGGGAGGGGAACCGACTGGAGAGCTTGCTGCCGCGATCAACGCGGCGTTCGGCAATTTCGCCGCATTCAAAGAGAAATTTGCGGCAGCGGCCACGACGCGATTCGGCAGTGGCTGGGCTTGGCTCTCGTTCGACAAGGGCAAGGTTGTTGTCGAAAGTACCGCCAACCAAGACAACCCGCTGATGGAGGGCCGCACGCCGCTGCTCGGCCTCGACGTGTGGGAACACGCCTACTATCTCAATTATCAGAACCGCCGCCCCGACTACATCGGTGCTTTCTGGAACGTCGTCAACTGGGCTGAAGTCGCCCGACGATTTGCCGAAGCGAGCAAGTAGTCCAAGCGGAACGGATTCAACTTAGGGGCCTGTTGAAAAAGGGAGGGCGAGGCTCCCGCCGAGCCGTGTGCGTGTGGAAAGTCGCATGTTTCTCGCGGCTCGGCAGGAGCCTCGCCCTCCCGACAGCCGTTTTTCAACAGGCTGTTAGGGGCTGTGCAGGATCAAGTTCCGAGAGTTCCAGAAGTAACCCTCAGCGTCAGCGAGGGAGGACTTCCAAGAACATGTCGATTTCAGATCGCCCTCGCTGACGCTGCGGGTTACTTGAATACCGACCACAACTCTCGGTAGTAGAAAATGCACAGCCGCTTAGCCCACAGACAATTGCACGCCTCAGTCCGATTTGGACTGCGGCGTGTTTTCGTTGAGGCCACGCTGGATGACCTCGCAAATAAAGTAGGACGGGCACTCTTGCCCGTCGGCGTGTCAAACAGACGGGCGCGAGCGCCCGTCCAACAGACTACAACTGATTGAGGAACTGCGAGAACCCTTCGTCTTTATCTTCAGTGGACAGTTCGCTCGCTGACGGTCGCTCGAACGACAGCGTTGGCGCACTCAAGTCCACCGCGATCGGCTCCTCAAATCCAAAGCCCAGAACCTGCGGTCCCACCTCGGGAGCATCAGATACCTCGCCACTTTGCTCCATCGTGGGCAAGAAGACACTGGGGGTGACAGAGGTGGGCGTTGAGGACGTTGGCACGGGGCTACTCTTGGCTGCCCGTCCAAACATCGAAAACAGCGACTTCAGTCCACCCTTTTTGCCGCTGGAGGAGCTGGGCGATGGCGGCTCGCCAACCGACGGTTCGCCGTCATTTGTGGAAGTGACACCGAAGTCAAAGGGAGACGCTTCGCTGACAGAGGCCTGCTCATCGTGCGAAGCAAACCCGGAAAACAGCATTGCGGTCGGTACCGCTTCCGGGGCGGCTAATGAAAAATCGACTGTGGTGCCGATGGGCACTGCCGCAGTGGCCACAGCGACGGCGATTGGCACGGCAGCCACAGCCGTCGCGATGACAGGCGTGCCTAACGCAGGAGACGCAACCGGGGCCATCACTGGGGTGGCAACCACGGGATTCGCGACTTTCGGTGCCGTTGCGGGGCGCGCTTTCTTTAGAGGAGCCGAGGACTCGCTGGGAGGAGTTTGCGGAATGACTTCTTCGGCGACAGGAACGATCAACTCGGTTGACGACTCCTCATTTTCGTTGGGCTGGAACGATCGTGACAGCACCATTGTCTGGCTGGTCGATGCGACGTAATCGACTTGGAATTCGGCCGGTCCCACAATGAGAGTGGCTCCCGGTGAAACGGAGGTCGGTTGATGAGGCGGCAGCATCTTGCCATTGACCATCGTCCCATTGGCGCTTCCCAAGTCTTCCACGTAAACCGTGTCTTCCGCGAGCGTAATGCGGCAGTGAGCGCGGCTGACTTGGCTGGATGCAATCTTCAAATTGCACTCGGTGCTGCGACCGATCAGCGTGACGGGGAGCAGTTTGACCTGCTTGACGTTGGCTTTGTCGTGAAGAACCTTCAATCGGGCCTGCATGACGGACTCATTTTCGTGCGAAAGCGAACGTGTGAAGAATCGAAGTACGCGGCGAGATCATAGCGTCGGTTGTGCAAGCCACTCAAACCCAAGGCCGATTTCAAATCCTGCCCGCAGCGTGAACGATGGCAATTCCACGCGCGGGGCATCCCGATGCCCTTGGCTAATCGGTGGGGAGATGATTGCGTGTTGAAGCTGTTTCATCGCGTGCCGCCGTCAACGAAACCAGCCCGGTTCGTACACGAACCGGGCTGGAGAATTCAAACACGTTGGGTGGTGTCAGGGCTAATGGCACTCACGTTACTAACCCGCAGCGTGAGCAAGGACGAGAGTCAGAGGCGTTTCCCCTCCCCTACTTTCCTCGCTCACGCTGCGGGTGACTTGGTCAAAGTCAGTGCCATTGGGTGTCAAGCTGCGGCCGAACCATCGAGTGGTACCAACCGCATCTCGCCGCGAACGACTTCCGGTGTGAGGACAAACTTCTGACCGGGTGAGAGGTCGGGCAGGTCGTACATTACTTCAAACATCGACTCTTCCACGACTGACCTCAGTCCGCGTGCTCCGGTCTCCTTTGACTTTGCGATCCGGGCGATCTCACGCAGCGACTCGGGCGTGAACTCCAGTTCCGCGTTCTCCATCTGGAAGAACTTTTGGTACTGCTTGACCAGCGAGTTCTTCGGCTCGATGAGAATCCTCGCGAGATCGTCCTCTTCCAATGGTGAGAGGGCACTGACCACGGGCAGGCGACCGACGAGTTCGGGGATCATCCCGTACTCGATCACGTCGTCGGTGCAGGCTTGGCCGAGCAATTTGCCAGCCCGCGCCTTTGTGGGATCCTCGACTTCCGCCGCACCGAAGCCGATCGTGCGTTTACCCATTCGCTTGGCGATGATGTCTTCCAACCCGACGAACGTCCCGCCGCAGATGAACAGGATGTTGGTCGTGTCGAGTTGAATGTACTGCTGCTCGGGATGCTTGCGTCCCCCTTGCGGTGGCACGTTGGCGACCGTTCCTTCGAGCATCTTCAGCAGCGCCTGTTGCACGCCTTCACCCGACACGTCGCGAGTGATTGAGACGTTTTGCGAGGTCTTGCCGATCTTGTCGATCTCGTCGATGAAGATGATCCCGCGTTGAGCCGCTTCCACATCGAAGTCAGCCGCGTGGAGCAGCTTGAGCAGCAGGTTCTCGACATCCTCACCGACATAGCCCGCTTCGGTCAGTGTCGTGGCGTCACCAATTGCAAATGGAACTTGCAGCAGACGAGCCATCGTTCGCGCCATCAGCGTCTTGCCCGAGCCGGTTGGCCCGATGAGCAGGATATTCGACTTCTCGATCTCGACATCGTTATCGACATCGGCGGTCGCCATCAGCCGCTTGTAGTGGTTGTGAACGGCGACCGAGAGGATCTTCTTCGTGCGATCTTGACCGATCACGTACTGGTTCAAGTGCTCGGTGATCTCACGCGGACTGGGAACCCGGTTGAACAGCTTGGTCGATGTTCCGCGTCGCTTCCGTTCCTGGTCGAGAATGCCCTGGCACAGTTCGATGCACTCGCCGCAAATGTAAACCTCATCTGGCCCCTCAACGAGCGGCCCGACTTCGCGGTAACTCTTGCGACAGAATGAACAGTTGGCGTTTTTCTTGCCGGTCGCGCCGCGTTTGCCGGCGGACATAAAATCGCGTCCCGAAGTCATTAGCTTTCCTTCAACGCTGCCGAGGTGGTTTCGTCGGTGAGTAACTCGATGATGAAAGCAAGCGGCGCGTCCTTGGCCCTGCCATGATCCTTCAGCGACGTTCGTTCAGACTCATCTTCGAGCCTGCGTGTCGATCGTCTTGTCGTGGCCTGTCTTCCCGATGTCTCGTTTTTCTTGATGTCTGATCTGCTCGTCGTTCGTCCGTGCTCAATCCAATTCCGTCTGATCTGACTCAGCTTGGCCCGATCCTGACTGATCCGTCAGGTCGTCTGTTTCCGACATCATCGTCGGCGGTTTCTCACTCGTACTTGACTCACCCACCGTGGCGTGGCGTGGCCCCCCCATTTGGCCGCTTGGCGAGGCCCTTCCGGCAGATTTCGCCGCTGTGGAAGGTCGCCGTTCTAACTGCGTTTGCGAGGCATGACCGGCCACCAACTGGCTCTTAATCAATCGGTACTCGTCCTCGGATATCCCACCCTGCCGATGCAAATCTCGAAACTGAGTGAGCATTTCCAAGTGGCCGTCCGCACGACCGTCATCTTCGCGAAACCATGCTCGCAACCGGAAGAGGGACCACACGCCGATGCTGCCGACCAGCACCACCACGCCCCATTGCCACGGCGCGAGACTCCCGCCGAGCTTCCGCGCCATCTCCCAATTCACTTCCACTGCCAGCATGACCAACGTCTCCCACCAAGTTGCGTCTCAACACCGCACACCGTCGCGAAGTTGAGAGGCCGCATTATGGCAGTTGATCTCGATCGAGCAAGCTGCGTCGTCGTCAACGCGACACCTGCAAAGCAGCATCCGTGCCGAGTCGCCAGTTGTTGAAAGCAACCTGCCCAATCAAGCCACCGGGCAGTCATGTCAGGTCAAAACGAACGTCGCACTCGCAAGTCCGGCCCGTACTGCCAATCAACAACGCTGAGCCATTGCAGGAATCACCAGCCAGACGTTGTAGGGATTACAGGCCCGAGACGCAGGGCTGAGATGGCAACTCGTCGCACGCGATTGCCCGCCCCGCAGAGCCTTCCTAGAATCGCTCGCCTTCGATGCCCGTCCGCCTGCCTGCCATGTTCCAGCGGGCCGTGCGAGATTCGGCTCACTTTTCCCAGACGATGTTTCTCAATCACGCTTCACAGCGCGATCACGAACGGACCCCGTGCCATGAACTTTGACCAGAGACTCGAACACGCGATCGAACGTGGACAGCAACAGCGATCCGCTCAGGCCCGCGAACAGGCCGAACGCTCCATGACGGAGGACGAGTGCAAGAACCTGCACTCCAAAACGCGACTCGAACTGTCCGAGAGCATCGAAGCCTGTCTGCGAAAACTCGTCGTCCATTTTGCTGGCTTTGACTTCGAGTCCATCGTCGGAGCAGACGGCTGGGGCGCGAAGATCTCGCGCGACGATCTTGCTCCCGGCGATGGCAAGCCCCTCAACAAATACTACAGTCGGCTGGAGATGGTCATCCGCCCGTACTCCAACAGCCGGATCGTGGAATTGATCGCACGTGGAACGATCCGCAATAAGGAAGTGCTCAGCCGCACGCACTATCACCAACTGGCCCAACTCGATCTGGACGGATTCCGCGATGTGATCGATCAGTGGGTGCTCGAGTACGCCGAAAAGTTCTCGGCCCGCGTTTGACCTTCTTACAGGAGCCTGACGCGCCAGCGAAGGACGTTTGGGACTGGCGCATCAATGTGTGTGGTCTTTCGCTCCGCGAACGAACGTCCTTTCGCGGAGCGAAAGACGACAATGCGACAGTTGTTGATGCGCCGGTTCTTGGTGACTCATGCTTCGCTTGCGCGTCAGGCTTCGATGAATGAGATTGTTCCCGTCGATCACTCCTTGGCGATCAATCACAAACACACGGCCAAGCCGGCGTCATGCCCCGTGACTTTCTCCCCTAACTCTTCCCGAAGGACCGGACACCATGAGTCGTCACGAAAGTTTGCAGCGCGTTCTGGATGGCGGGTTGGTCGCGATCATTCGCGCCTCGTCCAGCGGTCAATTGGTCAACGTCGCGCGGGCACTCTACGAGGGTGGCATCGACATCATCGAAGTCACCTTCACCACGCCGGGAGTGGTGGAAGTGATCTCGGCGGTGAAGAAAGAGCTTGGCTCGAAGGTGTTGCTCGGAGCGGGAACGGTCCTCGATCCCGAGACGGCTCGAACGGCGATCTTGGCCGGTGCCGAGTTCCTCGTCTCACCGACTGTCAATCTGGAAGTCATCAAGCTGGCGCTGCGATACGACAAAGGGATCATGCCCGGTGCGTACACGCCGACAGAAGTGTTGACCGCGTGGGAAGCCGGAGCCGACATCGTGAAGCTCTTTCCCGCCGACATCGGTGGCCCGGCGTACCTCAAGGCACTCAAAGGCCCGCTGCCCCAAGTGCGGTTGATGCCGACCGGCGGCGTCAATCTGGAGACGCTGAAAGACTTCGTCAAAGCGGGCGCGTGTGCCGTTGGGCTGGGTAGCCAACTCGTCGAGAAGGACGCCCTCGAACGCGGTGACTTCGACCGCATCCGCGATCTCGCCGGACAGTACGTCACACTCATGAAGCAGGCGCGGGCGTAGCCGCAGATGGGGGTGAGGATAGCCATTTCACACTCACCCGAAGCGTCAGCGAGGACGTGAGTGGCATCCTCGCTGACGCTTCGGGTGAGTCTCGCCTTCAACTGCAGGCGGGAATAACAGCCGGTTGAACGCCCCCGTAGGACGGGCACTCTTGCCCGTCTTCCTCGGCGTGAACGGCATCCAGAAAGCGGACGGGCAGGAGTGCCCGCCCTACGGCTCGTTGCAGAGACTCACTCAAATCACGATGAGGTGATCGGGACCGCAACCATCTCGCCGAGCAGTTCTTCCTGCTGCATCGGGTAGTTCCGGAACTGAACCGTGTAGTGCGCCTCGAACCACTCGCGGATCACCGGGATGGCCGCGTCATCGAACTCGGGGCTGACGTGCTGAGTCGCACCGTTGCCGCTGCTCCGAACTTCGCCCTGTTCAATCACAACTTCGCCCGACTTGAGGACGCAGCGCGGCAGCTCGAACATCCGCTCGATGTCGGTGCCCGGCGTGTAGAGCGTCACATCGGCATCGGCTCCGGGGCCGAGATGCCCTTTGTGAGTCAGCCCCAACATCTTCGCCGGAGCCGCCCGCGTGATGATCGCGATCTCGTTCAGCGTGTATTCGCGCGTGAGATCGGGCAGCACGCACCGAGTTCGCACCGCTTCGGGCAGCGTAGCGAGCACCTCCGCGCGGCGAGTCCGATCCATGAGTAACGCGATGATCTGCGGGTAGGCCAAGAACGACGCGCCGTTCGGATGGTCGGTACTCATCGCGACCCGCCACGGATCGTCGATGAGCAGATACCACTCCAAACCGATCGCCCATTGCAGGGCGTGAACCAGACTCTTCCGTCGGTACTTGATCGGCGCGATCCCGCAGCCGCACTCCTGTTCCAGGTCACAACTGAACCACGCGCCGCCGAGAACTCGATGCAGGTAATGTCCGAGCGGCCCGTCTCCAGTCATCGAACACGTCTGGCCAAACATCACCTGGCCGACATCGACGGTCAGGTTCGAGTGCGAGTTCACATAGTCCGCCAACTCGGGCACGCGCGAGCCAAACGTCGCTTGATCGTCGGGATCGCCCGCGTAGCTGTGGTACTGAATGTGAGTCAGATGTCCACGATGCCCTTCCAACGCACGCATCGTCTCCAGCGTGGTGGACCAGTTGCCGGGCATCCCCAAGTTGTTGCAGTGCAGATGCAGCGCGTGCGGCAACCGCAACTCATCGACCGCCGCCGCGAGGCCCCTCACGATCTGACGCGGCGTCACGTCGAAGTGGTCGACCGTGTCGTCCAGCCCCGAAACATTGCCCAGCCCGCGACTCTTCCACACCTCGACCCCGCCCGGATTGACCGCCTTGATGGCGTAGCCCTTCGTCGCGTTGAGCAGCCAGCCGAGGTACGCCTTCACCAACTCGGGCTGCCCCTGTTTGAGCTGCTGCATCACGAACTGGTTGTTTCCAGCGAGTACAAAAAAACCCTTGTCGAGCAGCGGTGTGTCTTCAAATTCTTCATGCGCATGTCGAGCGGCAAGCGGCGGGATCGCGGCATCGAACGCGGTCGTGTAACCGAGACCCGCGTAGAGATAGCCGGTCGCAAACGTGGACGGACAACTGCCGGTCGTTCCCGAGCGAGCGATCTCCGTGCGATGCAGCATCCGCGCACGACGCCGTTCCTCGGGCAGCATCTTCCGCGCGGCGTTCACCTTCGGCCCGGCGATGTGACAGTGCATGTCCACGCCCCCCGGCATCACCACCAAGCCGCTGGCATCGAGCGTGCGATCGGCCTTGGCGTGAGGATCGACCGGTGCGGCGATGATCTTGCCCCCCTCAATCCAAATGTCGCGCACTTGACCATCAACGCCGTTGGTCGGGTCGTACACGGTGCCATTGCGAATCACGAGACGAGACATGGATTGGGTCAACTCGCACGGGAGAATTTGACGGACGGACTGATCGGGGCTTCACTTGCCAACGGGACTACAGTTGTTCGCGCAGGCTGGCCACGCGCAGTGTCTCGCGGCTGGCGAACGGTTCGCCGTACTTCGCGTGGATGCTCCAGCCCCAGTAGCGCGCCCGATCACGAATGTCATCAAGGGCCGTCGGAAACTCGGTCGAACGGCCTGTGATGAGTTGACTCTCGAAGCAGCGAATGGCCTCCAGCTTCGCGTCGATCACGTCGCTGATGTCGAATACGAACGCGGGCTGCGGATGAATTCGCAAATGGATGCTGAAGTAGTAGAGGACTCGTGGCGGCAAGAACGGCTCGCCGGGCATGTCGCTGCGAGACAGCTTCGCCCAGAAGCGTGCGGCATCAACGAGACTCGACGCGGCGATGTGGTCCGGGTGGCTGTCCTCCCAGTACGGCGCGAGGATCAGTTTCGGTCGCGTAATCCGGAAGACCGTGGCCAAAGCCCGACGCGCGTCGAGCGTCGGTTCCAGCGATCGGTTGGGCAGCTCGAGATTGTGTCGCCAGTTAAGACCAAGAACCTTCGTCGCGGCAACCGTCTCGCGAGTACGAATGTCCAACGAACCGTGCGGCGTCGGCTCACCCGTGGTCAGGTCCACAACGCCGGTTCGCAGCCCCTCGCGCTGACAACGAATGAGCGTTCCACCTACACCGATCTCGGCATCGTCGGGATGAGGTGCGACCACGAGGACATCGAGCGGAGCAGTGGGAGGTGTCATCGAAGCAGACTCAACGAGGATTGTGAAACGTGGAAGCCGAACAGGTCATCAGGCGGGCGGCAAGACAATGTTTACTCGACACACCAACCCGAAGCGTGTGCGAGGACGAACTCGATTGATGTCCTCGCTCACGCTTCGGGTTGGTGTAGGTCAGACAACTCTTTCCGGTCGCCTGACGAGGCGCTCCGCAGTCCGAAACCATATCGACACATTTCGACCATTCTGAGATAAGCCCGCGCGGTTCGACCGTCTCCGGCGTCAAGACCACTGGCCGGGATCGACCGTTTTTGCACGCGGGAGTCTTTCGATGTTGCTTCGTCCAGTCGCTCTGTTCGCCCTGTTGATCGCCGTGTCGATAGCGACGCTCGGTTGCTCTTCGTCGGGAATCGGCTTTGGAAAATCGAAGCCGTTCGCCAAGAGCGAGCAGTGGGAACCGGATTCCGACGAACCCAAATCCGACTGGCGCTCCGACGCGGGCAAGATCGGTCGCGGGAATCGACGATCCGAAGGGCAAGACCCGCTCGACAAGATTCTGTGGTCCGATCAGGCCCGCGACATCAACCGCAACATGGGCTTCAACTGAGTAAAGTAGGATGGGCACTCCTGCCCGTCCCGCTTTCGCGTTGAAGAGCGGACGGGCAGGAGTGCCCATCCTACAGAAGCGGTTGCGTGGCTCACCCTAATCTTCCTCGTCATCCGCCTCGGACTTCACCGCTCGCTTGCGAACAGCTCGCTTGAGCGGCGTGGCCTGCTCTTCCGTCCCATCCTTGGTCGCGAAGATCCGACGCACCGATTCGAGCAGCACTTCCATCGGGAACGGCTTTCTCAAATAGTCGGCCACGCCCAGCATCTCGGCATAGGCTTTGTGCCGTCCCCCTTCGTTCGCGGTGATCATGATGACCGCCGGGGGAGACTCCAGCGTCTTGAGGAACTCCAACACCGGGAAGCCTCCCATGCGCGGCATCATCATGTCGGTGATGACGAGATCGGGTTTGAGCGTCTCGATCTGGCGTTGCCCTTCCACGCCGTTCTGTGCGTGAACGACGCGGTGCCCGTTGCTCTGGAGAACTCCCATCAGCATCGCGGCAATTTCACGGTCATCGTCAATGATGAGGATCGTTTTGTTGGTCGGTTCAGCGGGCATCAGTCTCTCCACAAATGACAGTGTGTCAGCAAGTCGCGCGGCATCGTAGGCCGCAGCCGCGCGGGGAACAAGCAGATGGAACGAGACTCAACGCATCGAGTAAAACGAAGTCCGGCTTAGCTTTGTTAGCCGGACTTCTCACGGGGATGACGGCCCCTTGCCATGAAGTCCGGCTTTCGGAAAAGCCGGACTTCGAGGTCCAGCGACCCGGACGTTTCAAACGTCCGGGTCGCTTTTCGGTCGTCGTGCGAGTCGAATCAGCGGGGCTACTTCTTCGCCTTCTTGAGCGTCATCAGGTACTCGACCACGTCGGCCATTTCTTCCTGCGAGAGCAGCTTGGCGAGGTCGGCGGGCATGAGCGAGATCGAGTTCTTCTGGCGTTCGTCGATGTCCTTGATGGCGATCGTGCGGACGAGGGCGTCGATTCCCTTGAGGCTCAGTTTTTCACCGTCTTCGCTGACGAGCAGGCCCGTTTGCGTTGTGCCGTTGTTGAGGACGATCGTCCATCCTTCATAGTTGTGGCTGATCCCCGCGCTGGGGAAGACGATCGATTCAAACAGCGCCTGCTTGGCGAGTTTGGCTCCGATCTCGGAGAGGTTCGGGCCGACTTCCTTGCCCTCGCCATTGACGACGTGGCAGGTGTTGCACTTGCCGGTCGTGGCGTAAAGCTTCTGGCCATTGCCGGCGTTCCCCTTCAGCTTGGCGAGTTCGCTCAGCGGCGGCAGCGGCTTTGAGTCTTTGCCAGCCGGAGCCGGGAAGAGCTTCGCGACGAGTTGCTTCTGCGAGTCATCGAGCGGGGCCGCTTGCAACGCGGCCGACAGCGCGGGAGCAAACGTGTCGTCGAACGCTTTCGATTCGGCCAGCTTCAAAACTTCGGTGGCTCCGGCTTTGGTTCGAGCGGCTCCCTTGATGGCCTGACGGCGGAGATCGGCCGGGGCCTTGTCATTCTTCACGATGGGCAGCAGCAGCGGCGACGCATTGCCGTCGCCCGAGTTCGACAGCGCGGTGGCGGTGGCCAGCGCGACGCGGCCCTTGTCCTTGTCCGAGGCCAGCGCCGCCGAGAGGAGATCGCGAGCCTGCTTGTCGAGCAGCACTTTCACGGCGTCGATGCCGATCTGGTCGTCGGGCTTCGCCTGCGCGAGGGCAAGCAGTTCGGGGAACCGATCCGTCATGTTGAACTTCTCGACGAGCGAGATGAACTGCGGGTCGCCCTTCAGCCCGTCGAGGACTCGATTCAAAGCCGCCTTCTGTTCGGCGTTCTTCGAGACATCAAAGCCCTTCAACCGCGCGATCGCTTCCGTGTTGATGAACTTCGTCTTCGCCTCGTCCCCAAAACTGCCGAACGCAAGCTGGATAAGGGCGTCGTCCTTTTCTTGGCCCGTGAGGAAGTCGAACGCTCGCAGGTAACGCGGACACTGCTCGGCAGAGGTAGACGAATCGGCGATGATCTTGGCGAGTAGTGAAGGTGTCTTCGGCGAGCGTGATCGCCAAACCAGATCGTTCATTTCACTCGAAGTACGTTTGAGCCGATCAGGTGTCTGACCTCCCAGATACGTCGGAAGGGGCATTGCCGCGTAAGCACCGAGGCAGGCATCCCAATCATTACCCGCTCCGATCCCCAAAGCTTCGAGATACCACCGATCAGCCCCGTCGTGTTGGATCGCGAGCCACGACCAGATCGCCGACTTGGACAGCGGCTTTTCTGTTCGTCGTCCCAACGGTGTTGATAAATCATCTGTCGGAACCTCGGGCGTTACAGCGGGAATATGCCTGAGTGCGATTGCACATTCTCGGCGCACTTCAGGCGACGCGTCATGAGACAATTGTTCGGCCAAGAACAGGATGGGTGCCAGTCTTTCCTTTTGCGATTTCGCACCGTCCGCAATTCGGCGGACTGCTCGCAAGGCCGTGATTCTGATGTCTGACTCTTGGTTTTCCCGCATTGCGCCAGACGTAATAATTACCGCCAGTCCTTTCTCGCCCCCCTGCATGGCAAGCAGCCATAACGCCCTCGCTCGCTGTCGTGGATTGGCGTCACTCTCGAAGACTTTGCTCAGTGCCGGTACAGCCTTGTCGCCCATTGCGTGGAGTGCCGTCCAAGCGAGATACCGCGTGGCTTCGTTCGGACTCTTGAGGGCGGCGATGGCCCCTTCGACAGTGCTGACATCGACCTTCGGGGTCTTGTACGGCGACTTCGGCGGGGCGACTCGGAACAGGCGGCCTCGGTCGGCGTCGCCCATGCGGTGGCCTCCCACGCCGGGGTCGTACCAGTCGGCCACGATCAGCGAACCGTCGGGAGCGACGCACACGTCCGACGGGCGGAACCAGTTGTCGCGCGCTCCCGTCAGGATGTTGACCGTCTCGGCGGTGTAGCCCGCGCCCGACTTCTTCACCGGGTACGCTCGCACCACGTTCGGACCGGCGTCGCAGTGAATGACTTGGTTGCGGAAGACCTCGGGGAGCAGATCGCCCTCGTAGACGATGATCCCCGTGGGCGAACCGGCTCCCGTTTGCAGCAGGTTCGGCACGGTGCCGGGATCGTTGAGATGCCAGTGCTTGAGTGGGATTTCGGTTTCCATGTTCGTGCGCGGCGACTGCCAGCCCGCGCCGGTGATCTGATCCTTGTAGCCGTAGTCGCCGAACTCCATCACGTAGTTGATGCGGACCCCCTTGTTGCCGTCGTCGTCGTTGTCCGACTGCCACAGCGTTCCAAAGCTATCGACCGCGATCTCCCAGTTGTTGCGGAAGTTCCAGCCGAGCGTCTCAAATTCGCTGCCATCCATGTTGCAACGGAAGACCATGCCTTCCTGATACGGCTTGCGGCTCGCGTTGACTTCGTTGCCGGCGAGGTCCACGATCGGCTTGCCGTCTTTGTCCTTGATCTGCTTGCCTTCGTTGCCGAAGTTGAAATACAGCTTGCCGTCCGGCCCGAAGTGGAAGGCGTGGATGCCGTGATCGTGCTGCGTGCCGCTGATGCCCGTGAAGAACATCTCCTTGCGGTCGGACTTCAAATCGCCGTCGTCGTCGTGCAGGAAGAAGACGTTGTCATTGGCCGAGACGATGATCTTCGTCCCCTTGCCCGAGGGAGTCGGCAGGACGCAGATGCCATGCGCCGAATCGACATCCTTACCCTGATGAAACACGCTCTGCTTGTCAGCGACACCATCGCCATTCGTGTCTTCGAGGATCAGGATGCGGTCGCCCTCTTTTCGCTCGCCGTTGCGGTGGCGGTAGTTCACGACCTCGCAGACCCAGACTCGGCCAAGATGATCGATGTCAATACTCGTCGGGTTGAGCATCGCGGGGTTGGACGCTTCGGATGCGAAGAGCGTGGCCTCCAACCCGTCGGCGACATCCAGCCCGCTGACCGCGTCTTTTGGATCGCGACTCCCCGCACCACCGGCTGGTGCTGCTTGTGCGACCTGAATCGGAGGCTTCTGCGTGTAGACCAGGAACTGCACCGAGCTGCTGCCGCCCTGGTCCGAGCCACCGTTGTCGATGCCGCCGCGCGCCTTGAAGCGGGTCGTCCCGGCCGGCAGATCGAACGCGATAACCGAATTGGCGTGAGTGCCGAACCCGTACTCGACCGTCTTTCCGGCAATCTTGAGCGGGTCACCACCGGCATTCCTGCCGACGGCCACGTTCCCCCATTCGGCTCCCGCCGATTTCCACTTCAAATCGGTGAGCTTCTTCTCACCCGAAGCCGTGACGAGACGCGGCTCGGCCCAATCGGCCCAGTCGGCGGTGAAGCCGTCCCCCCCGTCACGCACGACAAGGAACAACTCCTTCGCGCCGGTGACATCGACATCGATCTCAACCGCATGACCAGGCGTCTGCGTGTCGATGACCTTGGACTGAAACTTTGGTTCCTGTGCGAAACAGAAACCACTCGCGCCAAGCAAAGCCAGCGCGGTGAATGAGGCCAGTGAACGAATGAGCATCGAGGAGGACTCCATTGGTGATGTGAGGAATAGGTTCATGGGGATGGTGTCAGTGGGCGTGATCGTTGGCGTGTTGCAGCAACAGGTGATTCACCCATGCCTGATCGTCCACCGAAAGTTTTGGAACGAGGGGGACTTCGTACAGGGCGGGGCCATATCGACCGTCATCGTAGACGCGGTCCAAGACCTCCTGAAGGTTCAGGATGATCTCGGGAGTGCCCGCTTTCAGTGGTATCGCAATCGAAGGAAGACGGTCACGCAGGCTCCATGAGAACACCTGAACTTTCGGACGTTTCTCCGCACGACTGACGGCGGCGTAGTAGTCCCCCTCGGGATGAGGAGGGGCGGGCCAAACGGTGCCTCCTCCCCTCAGCAAATCAATCTCGATGAAATGAGTCCGACTTTCGAGGACTCGTCGTCGTTTGCGGAGATACAGTCGCCGCCCTTTGGCACCGGAACGTTTATTGGAAGGGGACAGCAACTCGATCAGGGTGATGATCCGGGAGTTCCGCTCATCGCGCACTTCCAACCAAGACTCGTGATGCTCGACAGGCATCGGCCAGAGCAGGGTTTGGGAAACGGCCAACGTCCCGACTTGGCTGGCATGGCCACCGGCTGACTCGGGCGACTCAAACACGACGGCATCGGGAGCCACTTCCCGAGACCCGATCTCGGGCGGATCGTCATCCACATATACGCGCTGTTCGACGCGAGCGGCGTAACCATCAGGTAATTCACGATTCAGTCCGCGCCGAATCTCGGCGATGGCAGACGTATGAAAGTCGCTCCAAGGCCCGCATTCGATGAACGGGTCCATGCCGGGGAAGGGGGAGGGCATCAGGTGGTCCCTTCCGTAGTGAGCCGAGACTTGGGTAAAGCAACGTCTGCTAGACACGCTTCTAACCATGCTTGGTCTGCGACGGTGAGTGAAGGTTCCACGAGCATTTCGTAGTTGAGCAGGCTGCCGTATTGGGAGCGGTCGTAAACTAGGTCCAACGCCTGCCCGAGGTCCAGCGTGACATCGGCATGTTGCGGCAGGAGTGGGATCGAAATCGTCGGCAGCGCGTCTCGCAGAGACCACGAGTACAGATCGACATCCGGCCGTGTGACGGCGCGGCTGACGATGGCGTAGTAGTCACCTTCCGGATGCGGTTCGACGGCGCAGACCGAGTGACCCTCGCGCAGCAGATCGATCTCAATGTAGTTGGTCAGTCGCTCCAAGATGCGGCGGCGCTTGTTGAGGTAGACGCGGCGGCCTTTGTGACGGCGACGCTTGTTCGTGGGAGAGAGGAGTTCCAGCACCGTGACGACACGCTCGGTCGCCGCTTCCCGCAGTTCGACAAACGCTTCGTGGTGTTCGATCAGATCAGACCACGTCGCTCGCTGCGGCATCGTCGCCAATCCCCCTTGATTCCGTCGCTCGCCCGAGACAACAGGTCGGCCAGACAGTGTGACCTCCGGTTGAAAACGCGGCTGTCGTACTCCCGGTCCATCTTCGGAATAGTAGATGCGCCCTTGAACGTACGCCTTGTATCCGGCGGGCAACTGCGGAAGCAGCAACTCCCGAATCACCGGGAGCGCGGTGGCGTAAAAGTCCTCCCACAACTGCGATTCGATGAACGGGTCCATGCCGGGAAAGGGGGATGGCATGCTGCGGCCTCCGTCGTGTGAGCGGCATTGGCGAGAAATGTAGGATGGGCACTCTTGCCCGTCCGGTTTTCGGCGACAAGCACCGCAAGTCAAACAAGAGGACGGGCAAGAGTGCCCATCCTACGTTTTGCCGATGAACTAAGGGCTTCACCTCACTCGGCAGCGCGTTTGCCGACGGGCTTCTCGTTGTTCCATTCGTCGAGCATGGCCTGGATGCGGGCCTTGTTGAAGTCGGTGGGGATCGGTTCGTCGTGGTTCGTCAGGAGGTCATCGACGGTTACTTTTCCAGCGTTGACTCCGCCAGCGGGGACATCGGTGCCCGAGGTCCACACAACCGCGTTCAGCATCAGTCGGCGGAACTGATCGTTGCCCCAGTTCCAATGAACGTGACCGCCCGAGCAACCGAAGCCGCGACCGCCGTCGGGGCGTTGCGTGGCCCAGGCCATGTGCTGAGGGGCCTTGTCTTCGAGGATTGCCTTGCGGGCGTGCGGGTTGTTGTTGTGAGCGTTCTCGGGGCGGCTGAGCTTGGGGACCTGCTTGCCATCCTTCTCTTCCATCACGACCTTGCCGTCCTTGTCCAGAACGACGAGCGTCGATGCGGGAGGGAGGTCGGTCAGGATCGGCGTCACGCCCTCCATCCCCTCACGAAATCGCATGTGGTAGTACCACTCGTCGTTCGTTTTGAAGGGCTTCACGCCGCGCGTCGTTGGGTGATCGGGAAACTTCGTGTAGTTGGCGTCCCAGTGCGGGTTGACCGAGTAGTTCGGCTCGAAGTACCCGCCGGTCCAGTCGATGAACGCCTGCCCTGGCTTGCCGATGGTCGTCTCGACGCCGTAGTGGATGCAGACGATGCCGACGCCCTTCTTGGTCAGAGCTTGCAGCTCGTCGAGATGTCCGTTGAAGGGATGCCCGCCGCCACCGTCCGAGTAAATCGTGATCGAGTTGGCGGCAGCCAGCTTCTCGGGCGAGGGCCAACCCTGCTTTTGCAGTGAGTGAACTTCGGCCTCAATCGGCAAGCCGCTTTCGTTGATGAGCTTCGCCAGCAGCGAGCAGCCTGCGAGGTGATCGTGAGCACCGAAGCCGTGGCTCGGATTTCCGGCCAGCAACAGCGATTTCTTCTTTCCGCCCGATGAGGTCGGAGCCGCAGAAGTCTTCGCGTCAGCCTTCGCCTGCTTGAGCTTGATGTTCCGGAACTGAACCTTCATCGGCGGGCCGGCGTGAAGCTGGAGGGCGAGGACGCCCTTGTCGCGACGCTGTTCCTTGTCTTCGTCATTGCAGATCGAGGTTACGACATCATTGATGCGGTGCTCGAACCGGAAGCCTTTCGCCGTGATGTGGTAGGTGTTCCAGTCTTCCTTCTTGATCTTGGTCTGAATCTCTTTGGTGTCGCCAATTTCCTTGATGAGTTTCGGTTTGTGATCGGCACCGATTTCGGTCTCCTGCCCGCGCAGAGCGAGGATGCCGCGGAAGCGTTCGCCGTAGTTGATGCCGCTGTAGGTCTCACCCGCTTCAAAGTCGGCCTGATAGCCGCCGATGACCCATTTCTCGTTCGGTACTTCAAAGCTGCGGTATTGAATGCCGCTGTTGCCGCCGACGATTTTGTATTCCAGCTTGAGTTCAAAGTCGCCGGTCTCGCCGCCGCGCCAGATGATGAACGTGTTGTCCTTGGTCGGCTTGTCGGCGGTCGTCTGGCCGGTGATCGTCCCGTCTTCAACCCGCCAGAAATCGGGATTGCCGTCCCACTTGTCGAGCGTCTTGCCATCGAAGATCGAAACCCAGCCATCGTCCTGAGCATGAACCATCGCTCCGAAAGAGCAGATCGTCACCAGGCTCATCATCCACGTTGCCACTCGCATCCTGAACCGCATCGTCGTCTCCTGTTGAATCTCGTTTGGTCAGTCACGGCCACGATTCGCTGAAGAGTTTGCAGGCTCCTCGCGCGGGGCGGCATTGAAGCATAACGTCCGTCGCATTCGCAACCGCCGCAGGTCGCGTTGTCGAAGTCTGGCTTGACGTTTCCGACAGAAGTGGTGAGCCGGGTCGCGTCAGCCCAATGGCACTGACTTTAGAAAGTAGTAGGCACATTCCATGTGCCGTGACCTGCCATTTGCGGACGGCACATGGAATGTGCCTGCTACTTGGCGGGTCAAGTCAGTGCCATTGGGCTGACGCCGCCCCGCTCGGAAATGTCTCACTTTGTGCCGCGTCAGGTATCACCGCGCGGGGCGTTGCCCGCGCGGTGATACGATGCGATTCTGACCCCGGTCTCGCATCGCTCGCGACAGAAACTCGAACGACTCGCGCAGCACTTCGGGTGCGATGTGACTATGGCGGCTGAGTTCCACATTTAAGCCGCCTCGATAACCGATCTCCTTCAGCGTTTGAAGGACCGGCGGAAAGTCGATCGTCCCTTCTCCGAACCGCAGGTGATCGTGAACGCCGCGCACCATGTCTTCGATGTGGATCGCAAACAGCCGGTCACGCCATTCGACCAGGTACTCCGAGATCGGTCGCGGTTCGAGGCAATGGACGTGTCCGATGTCCACACACAGTCCCAAACGCGGACTATCGACCCGCGTGAGCAACTCGCGAAAGTCATCGAACGTGGCGACGAGCATCCCCGGCTCCGGCTCGAACGCGAGTCGCACTCCTTGCTGATCGGCGCCATCGAGAACTTGCCGCACACCGTCGGCCAGTCGATCGAAGGCCACGTCGCGCGCAGCCCCATCGCGCACGATGCCCGACCAAAACGAGACGGCGTCGGAGCCGAGATGCTGAGCCAGCGCGAGGCACTTCCGCAGGAAGTCGATCCGCACGTCGCGCTGTTCCGCCGTCGGGCTGACGAGCGTCGGCTCATGCTTCGCGCGCGGATCGAGCAGAAATCTCGCTCCGGTTTCGATCACCGAAGTCATCTCAAACCGTTCGAGCAGCCCGCGCATCCGACTCAGTTCACGAGCCAACTGCGGGGCGAACGGATTCAGACAGTAATGGTCCACTGTGATGGCGACTGACCGATACCCGACCTCGTGCATCAGTTCGAGAGCCTGCTCCCAACGATGCCCCGTCATCCCATTCGTGTTGTAGCCCAGACGCATGCCGCAATCTTCCTGACCCGAACGGCTGGCAGGGGAGACTCAAATTGCCCGAAAAACAAGGCTATTTGAAGAGCCTGTGTGGAGCAAAAGTCTCAAGGACTGCCCGTTCAGTCCACTGTTTATTGCTCCAGTCATTTTTTCGCGGTCCCGATGGCCGTAAGTTGTCTGGACGGTGCCCGCATCAATCGAGCGGCGGCGACTGAATTCCCAAGACGAACGGGAAGACACGGGTCGGCTTGTGAGGCGAACCAATTCGGTCCTTGTAGGCGATTTGAGCCGCACGGTCCGCGGCGAATTGGAGTACCACGAACTCCAAGCCACAGTAGTGTTCGGTCCCGACTTCAGCCGCCACGTCCGCGAAGACTTCTCCCGCCGAAGCCGCATGACGACGGACGCCGTGAATGCTGTTCTCACGAACCTTCACGCCAGCAGCGGACAGCTTGACCAGCCCCTTCAGGAACTTGCCGATCAGCGTGTCTGGGCCTGAGGCACGCCACAACCGCTCCCACTCTTCGTGAGCTTCCCAGTAATAGCCATGATTGAAGTAGTCGAGCGCCAGCAGGTAGTGGCGGTTCTCAGCCCACGTCGCGGCCGTCAGTTGTTTTGGTGGAGGCGACTTGCGCTGGTAGCTGTGTCCGCGTGGATCGCGGATGGGGTGCGGTGTGTCCGAACCGGGAACATACGTGTAAGAAGGCAACTCCGTCGAAGGGAGAATGCGCACGGGGCGATCTGGAGTTTCCGTCATCTGAGTTTTCTTTCGTTGCAGGACGTTTGCCACAGCGTTGCCTTTCAGAATGAACCGACACCGGGAGCCATCTCACACGGTCAAACAGGCCGGAACAAACTGGCGACCTCACACACTTACGAGCACGAAGGCCACGCAAACGAGAGTGCCAAATCTGTAACGGAGAAAATCATTGAGTCGATCGGTCACTGACCTTTAGCCAACGACGCTCGACTCAAGAATGGAATGAAGGTCGGTTTGAGAACCGCAACCTTGGAGTTTTTCAATGAGTTGTTTTGGGAGGCATTTGGCGGGTGAACTCCGTTTCGCTTAGAGGCGATGCGAGATTTCGTGTAGCAGCATACAGGAAAAAAACGCGAACGGGAGATGAGTTTTTCAGTTTTCTTGAGAACGGGAACTAATCGCGCACGCTCAACCCGCAGAGTCCAACAAGGCTCGTTTGACGCGGGCCACAACGCCGCGAAACCCCTGCTGGCGAGTCATTCCCAACACGGCACTTAATCCCCAATAGGCAACCAAATCCTCCGGGAGAGCCAGCGCGGTCGAGACGGGTTCGCCGTCCAACCCCACGACCAACAACGCAACCAGACCACGCACCGTCGGCGATTTGCGGGGGACATCCGCCTCGATTTGGATTCGCCCCTCGACCGCCCGCGCCCACAAGTGGACCGGCGTCTGGCACTCTTGGACTCGGCACGATTCTGGAAACGGCTCACGAACCAGATCCGGTGACAACTCGGGTAACTGGTCGGCAAATTCCACGAGCCATTCCAATTTCTCCTCCGGTTCGAGTTCATGGAGTTCAGCGATGAGCGAAGCCAGTTTCATGGTAAGTCAGAGTTCCTTCAACGAAGACGTGCGGCGGTGCGTGAGCTTGTGGATCACGGATCGGATCGTAAACAATGCCGCACAAAATCGCAGCCTGCCGCGTGGATCGGGCGAGAAAAAAGGTTCGGTTCACATCGCCGGTGACACCTCAACACTTTGCAGGCCGACAGTGGGGATGCCGCAAGTCGGTGGCTATACTCCCGCCCGCCTTTCTTCTCACCACGAAGACATTCGGAAAGAGGATTCACTCATGCTGCGTTTTGTCGGATCGGTTGTTGCTTCGCTGCTGCTGTTGCTCAATTTCGGACCTTTCGTCGTCTGTGCTCAAGACACGGCGAAGAGCGACGCGCCCAAGGGCGAGTTGAAGAAGTACTCATTCGAGAAGTCCAAAATCTTCCCCGGAACGGTGCGTGAGTACTCGATCTACGTGCCGAAGCAGTACGACCCGGCCAAGCCCGCGTGTCTGTACGTCAACCAGGATGGCGTGCAGTACAAGGCTCCCGAAGTGTTCGACGACCTGATCCACAAGCAGGAAATGCCGGTCACGATCGGCGTGTTCATCACGCCCGGTGTCGTGAAGGGGACTTCGGATCAAGCGTTGCCGCGCTTCAACCGCAGCTTCGAGTACGACGGGCTTGGTGATGCCTACGTGCGGTTTCTGTTGGAGGAACTGCTTCCCGAAGTCGAGTCTAGGAAAACCGAAGATGGTCGCGCGATCAAACTGTCTCAGGACGGCAACGATCGCGCGATTGGCGGAGCCAGCAGCGGCGCGATCTGTGCGTTCACCGCTGCATGGGAGCGGCCCGATTCATTCCAACGCGTCTTCAGTGCGATCGGCACCTACGTCGGACTGCGCGGTGGCCACAACTATTCGACGCTGATCCGCAAGTACGAGCCGAAGCCGCTCCGCATCTTCCTCGAAGACGGCAGCAAGGATCTCAACATCTACGGCGGTGACTGGTGGATGGCCAACCAGTCCATGGAACGATCATTGGTGTTCGCTGGTTATGAGGTCACTCACAACTGGGGCGAAGGGGGACACAGTGGCCAACACGCGACGGAGATTTTTCCGGACGCCATGCGTTGGCTCTGGAAGGACTGGCCGAACCCCGTGCTGGCAGGCAAAGGGGCACCGCAACTTCAGGAGATCCTGATCGCCGGTGAAAACTGGAAGCTGGTGGCCGAGGGCTACAAGTTTACGGAAGGCCCGTCGGTCAACGCCAAGGGTGAGGTCTTCTACAACGAAGTCCCCAACAGCAAGACATACAAAGTGAGCCTCGACGGCAAAGTGACGGAGTTCCTCGCCGATTCCAAAAAAGGTGACGGACAAGCGTTCGGTCCCGATGGCCGGCTGTATGCGAACGCTGGCGCGACCGAGCAATTGCTCGCTTGGGACGCCGACGGAAATTCGTCGGTGTTCGCCGATGGCTTTAAGGGCAACGATCTCGTGGTCAGGCACGATGGCAGCCTGTTCGCGACCGCTCCGTTCGCGACTCCCAACGACAGCAAGGTCTGGTATGTGTCGCCGAAGGGTGAGAAGAAGATCGTGGACGCGGGCCTGAAGTTTGCCAACGGCATCTGTTGCTCGCCCGACCAGTCGCTGCTCTACGTCGCCGACAGCCGCAGCCACTGGGTCTTCAGCTATCAAATTCAACCCGATGGTTCGCTGGCTCACAAGCAAAAGTATTTTCATCTGCATGTCCCCGACACGGCGGAAGACAGCGGCGTCGATGGACTCCGCACCGACCGTGATGGTCGGCTGTGGGCCGCAACGCGAATCGGTCTGCAAGTCTGCGATCAACCGGGGCGAGTCAACTGCATCATCCCAACTCCCAACGGCAAGGTCTCCAACCTGACGTTCGGCGGCGAGAACTTCGACACGGTCTTCGCGACCTGCGGCGATCGCGTCTACAGCCGCAAGGTCAAAGTGAAGGGAGCCAACGGCTGGGAGGCTCCCGTCAAACCGGCAACCCCGCGGTTGTGATCAAGGCTGGGGCATTAACGGGGTCTCGGTTGTCGCTGTCCCTCATGGCGACCGATCCAACCGTTGATCGGTTACAGCCAAAGTCGGGCCTGGTTCCACCAAGGTGACAGCCACTCAGAAGACCCCCTCACCCTAACAGCCTGTTGAAAAAGGGAGGGCGAGGCTCCCGCCGAGCCGTGTGCGTGAGGAAAGTCGCTTGTTTCTCGCGGCTCGGCAGGAGCCTCGCCCTC
>JAYTGQ010000679.1:0-26269 GCA_043733345.1 Schlesneria sp. | reverse complement strand
GAAGAGTCTCATCCCGCTGTGAGTTCTCACTGACAGGCGCGGGTGGAACGAAAGCCACCTCCTGCGCCCGCGTCACATGGGTGAGACCGATGCTCAAGCCCAGACTCATCGCCGCAAACGTCCAACGTCGCATTTCCGCTCGCTCCCACGAGGCGTCCGCTCCGTTGCGGCTTCGACCTCGTCCTTGAGGATGTGCGGCTCGTGCTGTGCGCCAGCAACGGGCCGCGTGATTCGTGTTGAGTGAAATATCGCGCGGTCAGTGTTGAAACATCTGAGCGGGGTGGCGTAAGCCCCCCGGGTCTTGGGCGTAAGCCCTTTTCGGAGGAACCGGGGGGCTTACGCCGCCCCGCTCAGAAACCTCTCACGTCGTGCCGCGTGAGGTGAAATATCGTCGCGTTCGGCTCTCGACGAAGATTCGCAACACCGAAGAATCATGACGACTTCGAGAAACCACAGTGCGCGAGGTCCGGTTGTAGTGACTGCCCAAGGTGGGACCGGATCGTCGCCGCACTGTCGAAAGACACGGGCACTGCGGACGAAGTCGTCATCGGCAAGAAGTGCCTGACGGCTGACGTTCATTAGCAGGCTGTTGAAGAACGTAGCTTGGACGCCTCGTCCAAGCGTAAACCGCTCGGAGACGGACGGACGAGGCGTCCATGCTACGTGCGGCGATGCGATCATTGGTCGATCAGCTCAAGGCGAACGCTCACGGGATCGACGCGGCGATGGCCAACGCAGGGATCGAAGCGGGTTTGCTTCCCACAGTCGGGAGGGGCGAGGCGACTCGTTCCGATGAGGTCTTAGGGGGCGAGGCGGGCGGCGATTCTGCGGCATCGTGATTCTCGTCCGGCTTGTGGCCCTGACGTTCCAAGAACCCGACAAGATCGTTGCGCAGGGCGTCGTAGTCGGGGTGTTCCATCATCGTCGCGCGGTGACGAGGATGCGGGAACGGAACGGTCAGGATTTCACCGACGGTGGCATTGGGACCGTTGGTCATCATCACGACGCGATCTGAGAGGAACAGTGCCTCATCCACATCGTGCGTGACCATCAGCGCGGTCTTCTGATCTGCGGACCATAAGTCGATCAGGACTTGTTGCAGCTCGAAGCGGGTGAGCGAATCAAGCATTCCGAACGGTTCGTCGAGTAGCAGCATCTTCGGGTTGAGTGCGAAGGCGCGCGCCAGTCCAACACGCTGACGCATTCCGGCGGAGAGTTCCGCCGGCCGCTTCTTGAGTGCATCACCCAAGCCGACCAGTTCGAGATAGTGGACGACAATATCGGCGCGCTGCTGTCGCGAAAGTTCCGGACGGACTTGCTCGACGCCCAGCATCACATTCTCAAATGCACTGCGCCACGGGAGCAACGACGGCGACTGAAAGACCATCCCCCGATCTGGTCCCGCTCCGTCGATCTCGCGCCCGGCCAAGACGATCCCGCCCGTCGTCAACTCCGTCAGCCCGGCGACCATCGACAACACCGTCGATTTGCCGCAGCCCGAATGTCCGATCAGCGATACGAACTCGCCTTGTTTCACCGCCAGGTTGAAGTCGGTCACGATGACCGCCTCGCCCCCGTCGCGCTTCGGATAAGACTTGCTCACACGCCACAGTTCGAGATACCGATCATTTGCAGTCATGGGGTGATGGTTCCTGTCAGACCATTTTTCGTGGTGACTATTTCTCGTCGCGTACTCGAAGGGCTTCGCCAGTCTCTCACGGACAGCGGAGCGTTCCTTGATCGGCAGATACGGGATGGCATCGTGTTTCGTCTTGGACATGGAGCACCTTCGTCATTCCTCAGCTCGTGCGGATTCGTTGTCGGGTGTGTGGACACCTTCGAGTTTGAAACGTGATCATTGATTCAGGTTTTAGAATTGCCTTTTAAGTGGCCATCATCGCTCTGCGTGACGAGTCTTGTGAGATTAGGCATCCACCTTGAAAGGCTCGTCACGCGGGCACCAATTCTCGTTCTTTCGTCACCTCTGCCGCTCGCTGTTTTCTGCTTCCCGTGCCAAGCAGCCAGTCCAAAATCTGTTTCTTCATCCGCTTGAAGCGCGGATCGGAACCGAGGGCCTTGCGGTCTCGAGGCCGTTCCAGATCGACATCGAAGCTGGGACCAAGGGTGGCTCGCGGGCCGGCACTCAGCGGGATGATGCGATCCGCCAGCAGCAGCCCTTCGTCCACATCGTTTGTGATGAGAATGACGGTCTTTTGATCCTGCTCCCAGATGCGTTCGATCTCATCTTGGAGCGTGGCCCGTGTGAGGGCGTCCAATGCTCCGAGCGGTTCGTCCAGCAACAGGATCGCGGGGTCCATCGCGAGCGCGCGGGCCACGGCCACGCGCTGTCGCATCCCGCCGGAAAGTTCGTGAGGCTTCTTGTTCCTCGCGGGGGTGAGGTTCACCATCGCGATGTGCTGCTCGATATACGCCCGTTTCTGTTCGGCGGGCCAATCGAACAGCGAATCGACCGCGAGGGCGATGTTCTCGTACACGGTCAGCCAGGGCAGCAGTGAGTAATTCTGAAAGACGACGCCTCGATCAGGACCAGGTTCGGTGATCTGCTTGCCGTCCAATTCAATCCGTCCACTGTCGGGCGCGATCAGCCCAGCGATCATCGAGATCAGGGTCGTCTTCCCCGCTCCCGAGTAACCGACGATGGCGAGGAATTCGCCACGTCGCACTTCGAGATTGATGTCCTGCAAGACTTCCGTTCGCTGCTTGGCGGAGCCGTAGCTTTTGCAGACATCGGTCAGGGTGAGAAAGGGTATTGTCATGGGTGCTTTTTTTTTGGCTCTGGTCTTGGCTTTGTCCCCTCGCCCCGGCCTTGCGGGGCGAGGGGACAAAGCCTGTTGAAAAAGGGAATAGAAGCCTGAAGCGCAAGCGAAAGATGTCGCAAATGCGGACGAATTAGGCTCAGAAATCCTTCGCTCGCGCTTCAGGCTTCTATTTTCAACAACTGGGTGTCGCGCGATCATGTGCGCTCCAACCGAAGGTCAATTTCCCGCTCGACGTATTTCCATTCCTCCGTCCCGTGCAGGGCGGCCAGGAGGTCGTCGAAGACGGCCGAGTCGCGCGGGGCGTATTCAAACCACGTCACAAAATCGAATTGCTCGCCCAAGTCGCGGCCGTGCATCAACCGGCGTGCGATCGCGGGCAGGTACTGCATTCCGATCGCGATGTGTCGTGATCGCGTCTCCAGAATGTCACGCCGTTCGTCCTGCGCGAGGTTCCACCAGGCGGCTGATTTCTTGATCGGAATCAACGCGGCACACGTCGCGTACGTGCGATGGAGAGCGGGTTGCTTCGACTGCAACGCATCGCGCTCCTCGCGCGAGACGTACCGCGTGTTGCTGACCACACCTCGCAGGAGCCACGAGGTTCCTGACGGCAGTCGTTCGAGCGAACCGTTGATGATCTCGACATGCGTCACCGGCTTGAGCGGCTGACCGGAGCGGGTCGCGACCTCCGTGACGCGCCACGCTCCGGTCGTACCGCCGAGATAATTATAGAGAGCTTCCATCGGTCGCCTCTTCGAGAGTTCACGAATGCCGCGCAGAGTATTGGACTGACAAGTGACCACGCTCATGACAGCACCTCATGCAACTGAGACTGATTCGCTTAACCGCATGGGCAACGCCCCGCGCGTCGAGCGATGTTTGAAGCCTGTTCCCCAATGAAGCGCGGGGCGTTGCCCACGCGGTTAAACGCAGGATTTTCCTTGAACCCTCACGCCGGTTGGAATCGCCGTTCAATCACGCTCATCAGTCGGTCCAACGCGAAGCCGACCGCACCGATGGTCAGAATGCAGAGAATGATGTGTTCGTAAATCAGGCTGTTGTATTCCTGCCACAGGAAGCCGCCGACGCCCGGTGCGCCGGTGAGCATTTCGCACGCGACGATCACCAGCCACGCGATCCCAAGGCTCAGCCGATAGCCGGTGAACATGAACGGCAACGTCGCGGGAAGCAGCACCTTGAACAGCGTCTTCGTCCGCGACAGCTTCAGCACCTTGGCGACATTGAGATAATCCTGTGGCACCGCGCGCACACCCATCGCCGTGTTGACGACGGTCGGCCACATTGAACACAGAGCGATGGTGAACAGCGCTGCGGGTTCCGACTTGCCGAACAAGACCAGTCCCAACGGCAACCACGCCAGCGGTGAGACCGGCTTCAAGAACTGAATGATCGGGTCGAAGATGCGCGTCAGCAGCTTAGATGTTCCCAACAGAAATCCGAGCGGCGTTCCGATGAGCAACGCCAAGAAGTAACCCTTCCCGACGAGAATCAGCGAGTACCATGTGAACCGCAGAATGCCTTGATCCAACTCACCGCGCTTCGCGAATGGCTGTGCGAGGTAGGGTTGACTCACCTGCCACGTCTTGATCGGCGAGGGGAGGTTCGGTGCCCACGTCGCACTGGAAATGGCCCACAGCATCACGACGGCCAACATGCCGATCAGTGGCAGGACGATGTAATCAAACGGAAATCGACGGTCGGACATGGTGCGCTTTCGTTTAACCGCGCGGGCAACGCCCCGCGAGTCGAGTGGCGTGACGACCTCGTTCTGTTCATCGACGCGCGGGGCGTTGCCCACGCGGTTAAACGAGCGTCATCACGGTTGGTAGTAGTAGGGTGGGACCAGCGGCGCTTCGCCGCGCCGGCCCACTATGAATGCGGGACGGTGGGCCGGCGCTCGAAGCGAGCTTGTCCCACCCTACGTTGAAGCGGCTTCATCCCTTCAAGTTTTTCACCGCGAAACCGGTCGCGTATTCTTCGGGCTTGGTCGGATCGAACTGCACGCCGTCGAACAGCGTTTCCGGTTCTAGGCTCGCGCCGCCGTGGACGTAGCCGATCTCCTTCATCGCCTCTTCGTAGAGATCGCCGCGCATGACCTGCTTGGCGACACCTTCGTAATCTGGTGCCCCTTCGACCATGCCCCAACGACGGAATTGCGTCAGCCACCAAACGGCGTACTTGGCTTGGGGGAAGTTGCAGTTCCGCTGACTGAAGATCATGTAGTTGGGGTCGTCCTTCGTCCGACCGTCGCCGTAGTCGTACTTGCCTTGCAGTCGGCCCAAGATCACTTCGGGCGGGCAGTTGATGTACGACGCTGCCGAGACGATCTGAGCCTGCTCGGGCCGGTTGTTCATGTCGTCCAGCCAGACACTCGCCTCGTGCAGTGCTTTGAGAACCGCCTTCACTGTTTTCGGATTCTTCTCAGTGAACTCGGCCGTGAACGCACAGACCTTCTCGGGGTGATCCTTCCAGATGTCCTGAGTCGCCAGCGACGTGAAGCCGATGCCGTCGGAGATGGCGCGTGCGTTCCAAGGCTCACCCACGCAGAAGCCGTCCATCTTGCCGACCTTCATGTTCGCCACCATCTGTGGTGGCGGCACGGTCGCGAGAGACACATCGGTGTCGGGGTTGATTCCTCCCGCCGCGAGGTAGTACCGCATCCACATCGCGTGAGTCCCCGGCGGAAACGTCATCGCAAATGTCATCGGCGTCCCGGCCGCTTTCGCCGCATCGACCAACGGTTTAAGAGCCTTCGGATCGTCGGCCACCTTCCCCTTTAGATTGGACTTCAACGTGATGGCTTGCCCGTTTCGATTCATGATCCACGGCACGACCATCGGTTTCTTGGGCGAGCCGAGCAGGCCCATCGTCGAGGCGATCGGCATCCCGAGCAGCATGTGCGTCCCCTGAATGTCACCGTTCGTCAACGAGTCCCGGATGGCCGCCCAACTCGCCCCTTTGCTGATCGTCGCGTTGATGCCGTACTTCTTGAAGAGGCCCTTCTCGTACGCAATGACCAGCGGTGAACAGTCGGTCAGCGCGATGATGCCGAACTTGAGATCCGGCATCTCGGGCGCATCGCTCGGTGACGCGACGTGCGCGTTCGTCGGAACAGGCGTTGAGGAACTTACGGGAGTCGCGGTCGAGGTGCCGCAACCCGACAACAAACTCGAAGCGACCCCCGCTGCCGCAGTCCCCAGAAACGTGCGGCGCGTGAAGGCGGAACCACGAGGCATGATGAAACCCTTTCCGAATTCGTGTTGATGCAAAGGCGATAACTCACTGTCATTCGATCCAAACTTTGCAAAGCAACCACGATGCCAATGCCGTCTCGCATCGGACGCCGAGTCATCGAGAGGTGTCCTCAACGACCGAGAACCCGCTCACAATCCTCGATTTCTCAAGAGGCACGCGAGTGACAAGTGCGGATTACCGAAAGACCGCTCTTTGCTTGGTCGCAATGTTCAATTGCGTGACGGAGTCGCGGAAAGAACAGCAGGGGTTGCCTTCAGAACAGACAGCCGTGACGCGCTCATCAAGATGCGAGAACACAGTCAGAGACCAAAGTGGTCGCACGCTTGAAGCCTGGAGTGCCTGGCTCTTGACCGCGTGACCTCCGATTTTGGTTGCGGTCGAAAGGCTTCGTCGTTTAACCGCGTGGGCAACGCCCCGCGCGTCGCGAGGCGAAACAGAGTTCCACACAACTCGACGCGCGGGGCGTTGCCCACGCGGTTAAACGTCGCTTCGGCATTCCGAAGAGACTCGTTGTGTTGACGGAAGAGACTCGTTGTGTTGACGGAAGAGACTCGTTGTGTTGACCGAAGTCCACGCGCGACATCGCTGAGCAAAGCTCAGGCAGGTCTGCCTGCGGAACGTTCATGAGCTTCATTAATCCCACGGCATCGCGAACGCAGAACCTCTGCCACATAGGCTCCGTTGTGTCGCGTTTGACAGGAGCCGAATCAGGTGAGCCGGGTGGCATCAGCCCCCGGATTCTTGGCTGCGAGTGCCAGAATCCGGGGGCTGACGCCACCCGGCTCACCACTTCTGTCGAACATGTCCATTGTCACTTCTGCCAACGTGATCTCATCAGCTCACGACGTTGGCATGTGGATTGCCGAACAGGTTCGCGTGGAATGCCGAAGCATCCACGGAATTATGCTCCGCCCGCCTCCTGTTCAGAGAGTTCAGCATGTCGTCAGTCAGCGATCTGCAATCCACGCATCCTGTGCCGGTCACCGCGATCGACGCGAAGGTTTTCGATGCCGAAAGCGCCGCGCGGATGAGAGTCCTCTGGCTCTCGTTCACGGGGTTCACGCTGAGCTTCGCCGCGTGGCTGATGTTCGGCGTGCTGGGCATTCCGATTCAGAAGGAGTTTGGAATCTCGGACATTTCTCTCGCGTGGCTCTCGTCCGTGGCAATCCTCAACGGTGCGTTGTGGCGATTGTTGTTCGGCATGTTGACGGAACGAAAAGGGGGCAAAGCGGTCTTCGTCGGGATGCTGTGTCTGGCCAGCATCAGTTCGTTTCTGGTGTCGTCGGCCACGTCGTTTCCGCAGTTGATGTTCTATGCGTTCTTGGTAGGGATCGGCGGCAACAGCTTTTCGGTGGGATCAGCGTGGAATGCGGCGTGGTTTCCGCCGAAGCAGCAGGGCTTCGCGATGGGCTTGTTCGGCGCTGGCAACGTCGGTGCGTCGGTGACAAAACTGATCGGCCCGCTGCTGATCGGTCTCGTCCCCGCGACCGGATTGCTGGGCGGACTGATACCGGGCGGCTGGCGTTTCATTCCGTTCTTGTATGGCGTCCTGCTGATGATCATGGCGGGACTGGTCGTCGTGCTGGCCCCGTCGCCAGACAAGAAGCCAGGGGCAGGACGCAGCCTCGCCTCCATGCTCATTCCCTTGCGGCAGGTTCGCGTCTGGCGATTCAGCCTGTACTACATGGTGGTGTTCGGGGCTTACGTCGCGTTGTCGGTGTCACTGCCCAAGTACTACGTCAGCGTCTACGACCTTCCGCTCGGACAGGCGGCTCTGCTGACGACGCCCTTCATTTTCGTGTCGAGCTTGTTGCGACCGTTGGGCGGCTGGATGTCGGACAAGTTCGGGCCGCGCAGAGTGACCTATGGAGTGTTCATCGGCGGAGCGTTGGCCTCGCTGGTCCTGTTTCTGCCCTTGGACGTGTACTCGTTCACTGCGTGCCTGGTGATGTTGGGCATCACGCAAGGGATCGGCAAAGCCTCGACCATCAAGTACGTGCCCGAGTACTACCCGAAGGATGTCGGTGCCGTGGTCGGGCTGGTCGGTTGTCTGGCGGCCGTCGGTGGCTTCGCAATGCCGCCGCTGTTTGCGTACCTCAAGCAATGGACCGGTCGGCCGCAGTCGATGTTCTGGGTGATCTTCGCCCTCACCATCGTGAGTCTGATCTGGTTGCACCTCGTCGTACGACGCATTCAGCGCGGCGAACAGCAAACGATCTGAGGCGGCGTGGGGTAGGTTTGTAACCTGCCCGTGTTGCCTGCGGTTTAGAAGTCCGGCTTTTCCGAAAGCCGGACTTCCTTGAACAGCGAGTCTGCGTGGAGAGAAGTCCGGCTAACAAAGCTAAGCCGGACTTCGAGATCGGTGGCAACACGGGCAGGTTACAAACCTACCCCACCGGCAGCGCCAGTCCGAAGCGTTGCACGACTTCGTACTGCGTAGCGAGGCGGATCAATTCGGCATGAGACCGCGCGTGAAGCTTCTTCATCACCGCGGCGCGGCGCATCTCGATGGCGCGCTCGGTGACGGCCGCTCGTTGCGCGATGGCTTTGTTGGGCAGGCCTTCCAACAACAGATCGAGGACTTCGCGATCCTTCGTCGTCAGCGTTTGAAACCGCTCACCGATCGCGAGCCAGACGGTGCGCAACCTGCGGCGTTCGACATCCTCCGCCGCTGCGAGAACCACGCGCGAGAGAATTTCGTCCGCCGGTTCGGTCGCTTCAAACACATCGACCCGACCGGCGGTGAGTCGTCTCAATAATCGAGCCAACTCGGGCAACGTGGCCAACACGATCAGTGGCCGTTCGTCACCGCGCGCCATCCAACGCGCACAGACTTGCAGCCCGTCGGTCTCGCGTTCGGAGGTCAGCACCAGCAGCACGCAGCCCGGCGCATCATCGTCGTCACGGAAGTCGATCACGGAACGAAACGTCCTCGCGACCGCACCGCGTGCCTGCACCAAGCCACTCCACTGCCGGGCGGCCTCGTGTTCACCAACGACAAATACGACAGGCTCAGTTGGCGGGGACATAACGTTCCGCAACGTGGTGAGTGAAGTGAGAGGGATCATGATCGCAACGACGGAAAGCAACCGCCGTGCCGTCTGCGGGCGCGATCCCCTTGCGTGTCAGCTCCAGCCACCAACGCAACCCGCCGGGCTGGCCGAGTGGGGTGAGGTTGGGCACGGGGCGGTTCGTTCCTCATTATTTCAGTCGTCCTCTGCCCCACGCATTCCACTCCGCCGCCCTGCCGCCATTTCAGGCAACCGTGCCCGCGATTGACCTCGGTGAGCGTTGATGCCGAGTCGCGCGAACGGGCGGCTTTGATGCCATCGCTGCTCTCACGGGACTGAACGCCGCAGGACCGCTTCGGCTATCCGAATGATCTCGCCTGTTTTTTCAATCGGTGTCCGATTGGCAAGCGGATTGCCTAAGTGTGCAGGGTGCGTGAAGTCTTTGGATCGCACCTGTGGAAAATCCCGCTCCCAGACGGTGCGTTCCGAAGACTCCGCGCACACTCCAGACGACAGACAGAGACCATTCCATGATTGCTCCTCGCTCTCCCAAGACCATCGTCGTCATCGGCAACGGAATGGTCGGTCATCGCTTTTGCGAGAAGTTGATCGAGTACGACATCTCCGGCGAGTTCCGCCTCGTCACGTTCTGCGAAGAGCCGCGAGCCGCTTACGACCGCGTCGGCCTCACCACATTCTTCGCGCACCGCGACGCACAGAAGCTGATGCTGGCTCGCAAAGAGTGGTATGTCGAACAGGGCATCGAACTGCACATCGGCGATCGGGCGTGCGAAATCGATCGCGAACAAAAAATCGTCCGCTCCGACAAAGGAGTCGAGATCGAATACGACGCCATCGTGATGGCGACCGGCTCGTACCCGTTTGTGCCTCAAGTGCCGGGGATCAAGCACGCGGGTGTTTTCGTCTATCGGACGATCGAAGACCTCGAACACATGATCGCGTACTCGGAGCGATTGAAGAGTGAAGCGGCTCGGCGCGCGGCTGCAGACGCGGAGGGCATTAGCGCTCCGATTCTGGTTCATGCTCCCGTGGCGGCAGTCATCGGTGGCGGGTTGCTCGGGCTGGAAGCGGCCAAGGCTGCGTTCGATCTGGGAATGGAGACGCACGTCATTGAGTTCGCTCCCCGCCTGATGCCGCGCCAGATTGATGACAAAGGCTCGAAGGTTCTCGTCTCGAAAATCGAAGCTCTCGGCGTGAAGGTGCATCTCAACACGGGAACGAAGGAAGTCCTCGGTAACGGGCGCGTCGAGGGCTTGAAGTTCAACGACGACACCGAAATGCCGGTGGACATGATCGTGGTCTCGGCAGGCATCCGGCCTCGCGATGATCTGGCCAAAGCGTCGGGCTTGGAGATCGGCCCACGAGGCGGCATCGCGGTGAACGATGTGCTGCAAACCAGCGACCCCGACATCTACGCCATCGGTGAATGCGCCCTGCACTCGGGCATGATTTACGGTCTGGTCGCCCCCGGTTACGACATGGCCGACATCGTGGCCGCGAACTTGTGTGGTGCGTCTGAACTCGCGTCGCGCAGCGACCGTCCTCCCCTCGCCCCGGCCCTGCGGGGAGAGGGCAAGGGTGAGGGGTGGAACGGTGAGAACGCGCAGTCGATGCGGGACGAAGAGAAGACAAGACCCCTCACCCTAACCCTCTCCCCGCAAAGCCGGGGCGAGGGGACACGAGAAGACATCCTCAACCCACCATCTTCCCGCCTGTTCTCCGGTGCCGACATGTCCACCAAGCTCAAGCTGATGGGGGTCGATGTCGCCAGCTTCGGCAACTACGAGGCGGACGAGAAGACCGCGAAGTGCATCGTGTTTGAAGACCCGTTCGATGGGGTCTACAAGAAAATTCTAGTGTCGCTCGATGGGAAGAAGCTGCTCGGCGGGATGCTCGTCGGCAACGCGGACGATTACATGCGGCTCTTGATGACGTGCAAATCGGACAAGCCGCTAACGGTCTCTCCCGCCGAGTTACTGCTCGGTCCCAAGGGGGGCGCTGCGGCGGGCGGCGTGGACGATCTTGATGACGCGGCGCAGGTCTGTTCGTGCAACAACGTCACGAAGGGAAAGCTCTGCTCGGCGATTGCCGGTGGCGTTTGCACGATCGGTGAATTGAAGAGCTGCACCAAAGCGGGGACCGGTTGCGGCGGCTGTATGCCGATGGTGACCGACATCCTGAACAGCGAACTCAAGAAGTTGGGCAAGACCGTCAACACGTCGCTGTGCGAACACTTCGCGTTCACGCGGCAGGAGCTGTTCGACATCGTAAAGGTGAAGGGCTATCGGACGTTCGCGGCGCTGATCGCGGGTTCCGGCAAGGGTCACGGCTGCGAAGTCTGCAAGCCGGCGGTCGCTTCGATTCTGGCAAGCCTGTGGAACGACAACGTCCTCGATCACTCGACGCTGCAAGACACGAACGACCGGTTTCTCGCGAACATCCAGCGCGGCGGATCGTACTCGGTTGTCCCGCGCGTTCCCGGTGGAGAGATCACGCCCGAGAAGCTGATCGTCCTCGGCGAGGTCGGCAAAAAGTACGGTCTCTACACGAAGATCACCGGCGGCCAGAGGATCGACCTGTTCGGGGCCGAGGTCCACCAACTCCCTTCGATTTGGGAGGAGCTTGTCAACGCGGGCTTCGAGAGCGGTCACGCTTACGGCAAGGCGCTGCGAACGGTGAAGAGCTGCGTCGGTTCGACTTGGTGCCGCTACGGCGTGCAGGATTCCGTCGGTTTCGCGATCCGGGTCGAGAACCGCTACAAGGGTTTGAGGTCTCCACACAAGCTCAAGTCGGCCGTGTCGGGCTGCATCCGCGAATGTGCCGAAGCCCAGTCGAAGGATTTCGGACTGATCGCGACCGAGCACGGCTACAACCTCTACGTCTGCGGCAACGGCGGCTCGAAGCCTCGCCACGCCGATCTGCTCGCCGCCGACCTCTCGGAAGAGACGGCCATTCAGTACATCGACCGCTTCCTGATGTACTACGTTCAAACGGCCGACCGACTCACACGCACCTCGGTCTGGCTGGAGAAGATGGAAGGCGGCATCGACCACCTGCGCGACGTGATCGTGCATGACAAACTCGGCATCTGCGCGGACCTCGAACGCCAGATGCAGTTCGTCGTCGAGACGTACAAATGCGAGTGGGCCGAAGTCGTCCGCGACCCCGAACGTCGTCGCCTCTTCCAACAGTTCGTCAACACGGACGAGACCGAACCGACGATCGAATTCGTCAGCGAGCGAGGGCAAGCCCATCCGGCACCGTGGGGTGAGTTGGTGCAGTTGGAGGTGGGTCGAGTGACGAGTGACGAGAGTCGAGAGCCAGAAAAGGCAGAGTCCTTGACGGTTGCTATCGCATCTCTTTCTGGCACTCGACACTCAGCACTCGACACTCCGCCACTGACATGGACTCGTGTCGGTAAGGTTTGGGACTTCCCGATCAACGGCGGGGCGACCATCAAGCACGGCCATGCTCAGATCGCCGTCTTCAATTTCGCCAGCCGCGCCGAGTGGTACGCGACCGACAACATGTGTCCTCACAAACAGGAGTTTGTCCTCTCACGCGGAATCATCGGCGACACAAACGGTATCCCCAAGGTCGCGTGTCCACTCCACAAGAAGAATTTTTCACTGCAAGACGGCTCGTGTCTGAGTGGTGAGAATTATTCGATCCGCACCTACGATGTGAAGGTTGAGGGAGACGATGTTCTCGTCCTGCTTCCGTCGTCCGAACAATTGGCGACGACGCCCGCGATCGAACAACGCAAGTGCGGCAGTGCGTGCTTCGCGTGTGCTCCGGTGTGAGTGAGCAATGCAGCACAAGGTCTCACAAAACTCGTTTAATCGCGTGGGCAACGCCCCGCGAGTCGATGGGCAAGATCGCGTCCTAGGTCGCTTGACTCGCGGAGCGTTGCCCACGCGGTTAAACGATGAGACGAGACCGGGGCCATTGTGGCCTACCGCATTGACTCAAACTTCGTTCTCTTGGTTTCCTTCTGTTCCCCGCTTCGCCTTCCTGCCCCTTGACCCCTTGACCCCTTGACCCCTAACTCATGTCCACCTTACTCGACACCCCGCCGCTCACTTCGCCGCCGCCGAAACGCACGGTCAGTCCGCTGCCGTCGTTTCTCGAAGAGCTGTTGGCCGATCAGCAAGACCTGACCGCAGTCGAACGCTTCTCGCAGTTTCATGCGGGAACCGCGCAGCCATTGCAGGCTCGGTATTACTCGACGCTGTTACCCGCAGCGCCACCGGGACCGGGTGAGCAGTACGCGTTTGAGGTCGATCTCGACAGTTGCTCGGGGTGCAAGGCGTGTGTGACGGCGTGCCACTCGTTGAACGGACTCGATGAGAACGAGACCTGGCGTGACGTGGGATTGCTGCACGGCGGGACGGCGTTGTTGCCGGTGCTGCAACACGTCACGACGGCTTGCCATCACTGTCTCGACCCGGCCTGCATGAATGTTTGTCCGACGCGGGCTTACGAAAAGGATCCGGTCACGGGGATCGTGAAGCATCTCGACGACCAGTGCTTCGGGTGCCAGTACTGCATCCTCGCGTGTCCGTATGAGGTGCCGAAGTACAACGCCAAACGCGGCATCGTCCGCAAGTGCGACATGTGCAGCCAGCGGCTGGCGGTGGGCGAAGCTCCCGCATGCGTGCAGGCTTGTCCCCACGAAGCCATCCGGATCGCGGTCGTCAAGCAGAGCGATGTCGCCGCCGACTGCGAAGTCAGTTCGTTCCTGCCCGGTGCGCCCGACCCGCAGTACACGCAACCGACGACGAACTACAAGTCGTCGCGTCCGCTCCCGCGCAACACGTTGCCCGCCGACTATCACGCGGTCCAAGCCGAACATGCCCACTGGCCACTCATCATCATGCTGGTGCTGACTCAGCTCTCGGTGGGTGCCTTTTTGATCGGAGAGTTGTTGCACGCGAACCTGCTCGGCTCTTCCTCGCTCGCCCACGTCTTGCCGATTCAGGCGCTCAGTGCCCTCGGTTTCGGAATCCTTTCATTAGCGGCGGCGACGCTGCATCTCGGTCGCCCGCTGCTGGCCTATCGCGCGGTCCTCGGCCTGCGCCATTCGTGGCTCAGCCGCGAGATCGTTGCGTTCGGCGTGTTCGCGACGCTGGCGGCCGTCTATGCGGCCGTGCTGTGGTTCGGGGCGAGTCGAGAGGCGAGTGACGAGAGTCGAGTGCCAGAGAGTCGAGTGACGAGTGACGAGAGACGAGTGCCAGAGTCCCAAACAGTGGACATCCCACAGTCGCAGGCTGTGATTGTCCCCTCGCCCCCGTCGGGCACCGCCGCTTTGGGTGGTCGGGAGAGGGCTAGGGTGAGGGGGCCGAGTGCCGAGTCAATGCCCCAACCCCACTCGGCCTCTTCTTCTGGCACTCAGCCCTCGACGCTCGACACTCCACCCTCGATCAGCCCCCCTCACCCTAACCCTCTCCCCCCCAAAGCGGGGGGCGAGGGGACAGGAGAAGAGACAGACGGAAGAGAAAGCGAAGAACCCCTGACCCTAGCCCTCTCCCCGGACCACCGAAGCGGCGGTGCCCGCCGGGGCGAGGGAGCAAAGCGAAATCTCGCGACGCATGCCTGGTGGCTGCCGTTGCTGGGCGGCGGCGTGGTGGCGGTGGGTCTGGTCGGAGTGTTTTGTTCGATGATGATCTACGTCGATACGCAACGCCCCTTCTGGAGTGGAGCGCGGACGTTCGTGAAGTTTTCACTGACCACCGTTTGGCTGGGGCTGTCCACGGTGTTGGCGGTGTCGCTCATCGCGGCGGGATTCAGTGAATCACTCGGCGTTCGCGGACTGATGGCCGACTATGGACGCTGGCTCTGCCACGGGATCGTCTCCGTCGCGGTCGCCAAGTTGTTGTACGAGGCCTCGCTCTTCCGACACCTCGCCAGCAAGCAGGCCACACCACTCAACCGATCCGCTCGGTTGATGATGGGTGAACTGGGCGTCTGGTCGCGCGGCCGGTTCGCAGCGGGTGTGATCGGTGGGATCGTGCTGCCGCTCATGATGCTGAACCAACCGGCCGACGTTCCCGGTGCGACCCTCGCCGCCTTCGGCCTCGCGTCGTTCGGCCTGTCGCTCATCGGTGAGACCCTCGAACGCACCCTCTTCTTCACCGCCGCCGTCGCCCCCCGGATGCCGGGAGCGTTGAGGACGTGATGAGAAAGGCAGGTATGAACCACGAAATACTCGAAAGGCAAGAAAGGAAGAGATGAAGGCAGACAGAGTCTAAGGAACGGGAGCGCAATTACTTCCCGATCTGCAACTGCCATTCTCCCTCCCCGCGGCGGGGAGGGAACAAGCAGGGACCTCGGGAAGTGATTGCGCTCCCGCTCCTAAGTTGTGGATTTTCTGATGCGCCCGCCCTTGCCCCTCCTGGTTCCTCTTCCCTTTCGTGTCTTTCGAGTATTTCGTGGTTCAACAGCTCTTACAGGATTTGAACGATGACGATTGCCGAACTCCTTCATCAGACCGACGGTGCTTACACGCGCGAGATGCTGCTCGCGCCGGGTGGGTTTGGGTTGGGAGTTGTTCCGGATCGGCAGCGGCCCGATGCGACGACCGCCTCGACATGCGGGTTCTGCTCGACGGGATGCAGCCTCACCATTCATCTGAAGGACGGCGCGGCGGTCGGACTGACGCCGAACACCGAGTACCCCGTGAACCTCGGCATGGCATGTCCGAAGGGGTGGGAAGCCCTCAACGTGTTGAAGGCCAGCGACCGCGCGACGACGCCGCTGATTCGGAACGCTCAAGGCAAGCTGGAACCGGTCGATTGGGATGTCGCGATGCGGACGTTCTGTTCGCGGTTCAAGCAGATTCAACGCGAACACGGTCCCGAATCGGTGGCCTGGCTGGGGACGGGACAGATCGCGACCGAGGAGATGGCGTTGCTCGGATCACTCGCCAAGTTCGGCATGGGCCTCATTCACGGCGACGGCAACACGCGGCAGTGCATGGCGACGGCGGTCGTCGCCTACAAGCAGTCGTTCGGGTTCGACGCCCCGCCGTACACGTATCAGGATTTTGAAGAGACCGACTGCATGGTGCTCGTCGGGGCCAACGTCTGCATCGCGCACCCGATCCTGTGGGAGCGGGTCATGCGGAACAGGCGGTCTCCCGAAATCATCGTCGTCGATCCGCGTCGTACCGAGACCGCGATGAACGCGACTCAACATCTGGCCCTTCAACCGAAGAGCGACCTCGCGCTGTTTTACGGCCTCGCCCACATCCTGATCGAGAACGACTGGATCGACCGCGACTACATCGCCGCGCACACGAACGGCTTCGACGAGTTCGCCGCGCATGTGAAGCCGTTCACGCCGGAAGTTGTTTCCGTCGCAACCGGTATCTCGGTCGAGTCCCTTCACAAAGTCGCCCGCACGATTCACGAGCGAGAACGGGTTTCGTTCTGGTGGACGATGGGGGTCAACCAAAGTTACGAGGGCGTGCGCGCAGCACAGTCGCTCATCAACCTCGCACTGATGACGGGGAACATGGGGCGGCCGGGGACGGGAGCCAACTCGATCACCGGCCAGTGCAACGCGATGGGTTCGCGGATGTTCTCGAACACGACGGGCCTGCTCGGTGGACGTGACTTCACGAAGGAGACCGATCGCAACGACGTGGCCAAGATTCTCGGGATCGATGTGCAAAAGATTCCGACTCAAAACAGCTTGGCCTACCCCGAGATCATGAAGGGGATTCTGAACGGCAAGATCAAAGGCTTGTGGGTCGTGGCGACAAACCCCGCGCACTCGTGGATCAACCAATCTCAGGCGCGAGACATCCTGGACCGGCTCGACTTCCTCGTCGTGCAGGACATGTACTCAACCACGGAAACCGCCCGCGCCGCCGACCTGATCCTCCCCGCCGCTGGCTGGGGCGAGAAAGAGGGGACGTTCATCAACTCGGAACGCCGCTACGGGCTGCACAAGAAAGTCGCGAAGGCCCCCGGCGACGCGCTGGCCGACTTCCACATCTTCAAGCTGATCGCGCACTACTGGGGCTGCGAAGAGCTGTTCCGAGAATGGCGTTCGCCCGAAGCGGTCTTTCAAATCCTCAAGCGACTCAGTGCCGGCCAGCCCTGCGACATCACGGGGATCCGCGACTACCAGCACATTGATGAGGCGGGTGGGATTCAGTGGCCGTTCAAGAGTGGCGCGTGGCGAGTGACGAGTGACGAGAGCCAGAGGGGAGACGAGTGGCAGGAGGCGAGAGACAAGAGCCAGGCAATGATCGGGGCCGCGTCGTCACTCTCGACTCTCGACTCTCCGCTCTCGACTCTCAACCAACGCCGCCTGTTTGAAGACGGTCGCTTCCACCACGCCGATGGCCGGGCGAAGTTTTTGTTCGAGGCTCCGCGGCCGATGCCCGAGCCGCCTTCCGCCGAATACCCGTTCATCTTGCTGACCGGTCGCGGCACGGCGGCGCAGTGGCACACGCAGACACGCACGGCGAAGTCGGCCGTGTTGAGAAAGCTCTCGCCGCAGTCGATCTACGTCGAGATCAGTCCCGACGATGCACGGTCACTGGGCATCCGACCGCAAGACTGGGTGAGCGTCGCATCGCAACGAGGCACAATCCGCGCGCGCGCCTTCGTCACGCCGACCGTTCAACCCGGCCAAGTCTTTATTCCGATGCACTACGAGGAAGCGAACCAACTGACCGACGCGGTGTTCGATCCGTACTCACGACAACCGTCGTACAAAGCGTGCGCGGTGCGGGTCACTCGCAACGCTTCGTAGAACGTAACGCCTGGCCACATCATGCGAGCAGCCCGGCGTTGTGACGCCGGGCTGCTCAAGGTTTGAATTGGTCTCACACGGCATGGGCGAGACGAAGTCCGGCTTTTCGGAAAGCCGGACTTCTCTGCGAAATGTGAGCCGGGCGGCGTAAGCCCCCGGATTCTTAAGTGCAATCACAAGAATCCGGGGGCTTACGCCCAATGGCACTCACTTTGGGAAAATATCCTGAGCTAGCCGCCGGTTTCTTAGTTGGAAAAGAACCGGCGGCTAGCGCCGTGCCGCTCACAGAATGCCAAAGTGAGTGCCATTGAGCTTACGCCGCCCGGCTCACCACTTCTGTCGGAAACGTCCGAAATGAATTCTTTCGGTAAGAAGTCCGGCTAACAAAGCTAAGCCGGACTTCGGCCTTGAATCACTGCTGGACGCTCAGTTTGAGCAGATCGATGCCGAATTCAATGTGGAGCGTGGCACCGGTTGCTGTGGGCGTGACTTCGATGTTCAGGACATCGCCCGCTTCGCCCGCGAGGGCATCGGCCCGTTCGATCAGTGCTTCATCGTCGGATTCGAGCAGCGTGACCAGAGTTGCCGGTTTGACGCGCAACGAGATCGGAGCCATTTTCTTCGGGGCGGCCTTGCCCGACTGATCAAGAGCTTTCTTGAGTGCGTCGAGATTTCCGCCGCCCAGCGAGAACCAGAGGCTGTCGGCGCGAACGGCCAAGTGTCCGGCATCTTCTCCGAACATCGCGGACTGTTCTTCCTTCAGATCGGGAGTGATGGCGTGGATGCGCGCACCGGCGTGCTTGGCCACATCGGCCTTCACTTTCGCCACGTCGGGGCTTTCCTTTGACAGGGCGAGGATGTCATCGAACAGCTTGCCAGCGTCGTCACCCTTGGCGACTTTGGTCCCGCCGACGATCCGCACGGTGTCGTCGTCACCTTCTTCGAGCAGGATGACCGAGTGCAGTGCGCCGGACTTCATCGTCGCCTGGCCGATATCGAACAACCGCTTGGCGACATCTTTGGCCGCCTGCTTTTCGGCGTCATCGGCCAACTTGGGATCCTTTTCGATTTCCGCATTGGCCGCATCGCGCATCGCGCCAAACAGCTCATCAAGGTGCGGCAGCAGCAGGGTTGTCGGGTGCGAAATGACCAAGCTGAACGGGGCCTCTTCCGGTGGAACGGCTCCGAAAACGGGTGCCATCTTTCCGAAAGCGGTCATCGCTTTGGCGAGGTCGCTGCGGGGCTTGCCTGAGAGTCCGTAATCAACCGTTCCCAGACCAGACTCGCTGTTGACATCGAACCCAAGCGTCATGCGGTCGCCGTCGTTGACCACGGCTTTGAGTGCCGCCAGCGTTCCATCGAAACCGAGTTGCTGTCCTTTGGCTTCCGCTTCGTTCTTCGGCTCGGGGCCGTTCTCCAAGCTGGCGCGACCCTGCTGTTCGACCTGCGCGAGGAAAAGATCTTTGAGCTGCTGCGGGATGCTGGCGATGTTCACGTCGAGGGCGATGTCGTACTTGCCGTTCACGATCTTCTGGGGATCAGCCAGCTTCGTGAGCGCGTCGGGCGAGTTGCTGATGAAGATGTAGCCGCCGGACAATTTGCCAAACAGCTTCTGGCCGTTGACCGACAGAGTCCACTGGCCGTTCTTCTCCTTGAAGTCCAGATCCAGCGACTTGATGAGGCCCTTGAAGGCGTCCTCATCGGCGATCGGGATAAAGGCCACGGGCATCTCGGGATTACCGTCGGCCGACATATTCGCATACACGCCGAGCGGCTTTTCCAAGTCCACTCCTGCCAAGCCCTGACCGCCGGTGAACGCATCGAGGAACTGTTCGGCCGTCGCGCGAGTCCCTTCTTTTCCGACGGCTTCGCCAACGTAGTCGGCATCGTCGAGCAATTCGTCCAGGCTCTTGATCGAGAGCACCAACGTCGGCTGTTGAGCCTGCACCGACGCGACCATCCACAACGACATCAGCCCGAACAAGCAAGCCGACTGCCAACGCAACACACTCTTCATGACTTCATCCTTCTGTCGAGATTTCTTTCCAACCGAGCGTCGTAACAGCGTGTTGAACACCTGTAGGACGGGCACTCTTGCCCGTCGGGTTTCAAACTGAAAGACGGGCAAGAGTGCCCGTCCTACGGGTGGTTCCACAGCCTGCTAACGCGGGCGGCATGATAGGGACGCGATTCGCGGGAGCGAAGTGACGGGTTACAAGAATTCGGCGATCACACGGTCGGCGACAAATCGACCTTCGCGAGTGAGTCGGATGCGATCGCCGCAGTCTTCAAGCCAGCCGCACGCGGCATTGGCACGGATCGCTGAGGCGGCCATGTCGTCGAGCGTGAAGCCGGTGCGCCGCAAGAAGTCTGCACGCGAAATGCCGTCCGTCCGGCGGAGACCAAGGAACAGGAGTTCTCGCGCGCGGTGAGCCGGCGCTAATTCTTCGGCATCCGCGACGGGCGACTCGCCCCGTTCGAGCTTCGCCAGCCAGCCGAGGACGCTGCGGATGTTGGTCTCGCGTCGGCCGTTGATGTAGCGCGCCGCGCCGGGACCGAAGGCCCAGTATTCGTCGCCCGCCCAATAGACCTCGTTATGCCGACAGCGAGAGCCTTGCCGCGCGAAGTTCGAGATTTCGTAGTGCTCGAACCCGGCGGCGGCCAACTCGTCCATCGCCAGCGCGTACTGCGCGCGTTCGAGTTCCTCGTCGATCGGCGACAGCTCGCCGCGATCGCGCCGCGTACCGAACGCCGTCCCCTGCTCCCACGTCAGGCCATACGTCGAAACATGCGTCGGGCCGAGCGAGATGGCTCGTCGCAGCGTGGTCCTCCAATCCTCCAGCGACTGTCCCGGCACACCGAAGATCAGATCGAGCGACACGTTGTCGAACCGTCTTTTCAATCGCGCGATCACGTCCTCAATGTCGCTCGCGGAATGATCGCGTTCGAGCAGAGTGAGTGCTTCCGTGGAGAACGATTGCACACCGAGGCTGATCCGATTCACACCCGCGTCCGCCAGCACGTCGATCTTCTCGTCAGACAGATCGAGCGGATTGGCCTCGACGCTGACCTCGGCTCCCGCCGCGAGCGTGAATCGGTCGTAGACGATTCGAAACATCTCACGAAGCTGCTCGCACGATGGATGCGTCGGCGTGCCGCCCCCAAAGAACAGCGTGTCGAGTTCGTCGCCTTGTCCCCTCGCCCCTCGCCTTGGAGGGGAGAGGGCTAGGGTGAGGGGTTCTTCTGATTTCTCGGCCAATCGCAATTCTTGGTGAGCCGGGTGCCGTAAGGCCCCGGATTCTTCCATCGACCGAATCCGGGGCCTGACGGCACCCGGCTCACCTGATGGTTCATCAAGTTCCTCTGTTCGAGGGGTCGCCTGTTCAAACGACCGAATCAACTCGCGCCCCACCGCCCGCAGGTAATCGCCGATCAAGTCATCTCGCCCAGCGATCAGCGTGAAATCGCAATAACCGCAACGATGGGCACAGAACGGAACGTGAATGTAGGCGGAGCGTGGCATGGCTCGCGGAGTCTATCGGCCCGCGCGGCTGCTTGCCCGGTTGAGGGCTGTTGGTTATGGTTCCGCCACACATTTTGTCACCCGCCCGATGCTCCCGCCCTTCACCTTTCGAGTCTGCTCACAGGATGTTCACGATGCTGTCGAGACCTTGGTTGGCCTGTCTGTTTGGTCTGTTGTTGAGCCTCTCCACAACCGCGTTCGCTCAGGAAAAGAAAGCCGCCGATCCGCTCGACTGGCCCTACTGGCGCGGTCCCGAAATGAACGGCATCTCGCGCGAGAAAGGGCTGCCCGATACGTGGACGCCCGATGGCGAGAACATGCTGTGGAAGAACGCCGAGCTGGGGACACGCTCCACGCCAATCGTGATGAACGGCAAACTCATCACGCTCGTCCGGCACAATCCCGGGACGAAGGAAGAGGCCGAGAAGGTCGTCTGTGTCGATGCCGCGACCGGCGAGAAGAAATGGGAGAACGTCTTCAATGTCTTCCTCTCCGACGTGCCCGATACGCGCGTCGGTTGGTCGAGCGTAGTCGGTGATCCCGAGACCGGGCACATCTTCGCTCAAGGTGTCTGCGGCTACTTTCAGTGCATTGATGGCGAGACCGGCAAGACGATCTGGTCGCACTCGATGAGCGAAGAGTACGGCCTCCTCAGCACCTACGGCGGACGGACCAACTACCCGATTGTCCATGAGAACTTGGTCATCATCAGCGGCGTCGTGATCGGCTGGGGTGAGATGGCTCGCCCGACATATCGCCTCATCGCGTTCGACAAGCGCAACGGGCAAGCGGTCTGGTTCCAAGGGACGAAGCCGCTGCCGGAAGACACGACGTACAGCGGCCCCGCAATCTCGGTCATCAACGGGCAGGCTCAACTGGTCGTGGCCTCGGGCGACGGCAGCGTCTACAGCTTTCAGCCTCGCACCGGCAAGCTGATCTGGAACTACGATGTCTCACTGCGCGGCATCAACACCGCCCCGACGATCATTGGAACACAGGTCATCTGCGGACACAGCGAAGAGAACTTGGACGACACCGCAATGGGTGCCCTCTTCGCGCTCGACGCCACGAAGTCAGGCAACATCACCAAGACGGGCGAAGTCTGGCGTACGAAGGAGCAGTTCATCGGCCGAACCGGGCCACTCGTGATCGGAGACCGCATCTACTCGGTCGATGACGGCGGCATTTTCTTCGTGAATGATCTCAAGACGGGCAAGCAAGTTGGTAAGCAAAAAATCGGCACGATGGGTCGCGGTAGCCCGGTCTATGCCGACGGCAAAATTTACGTCGTCGATGGCAACGGCCGCTGGTTCATCTTCGCGCCCGATGAGGCCAAGGGGCTGAAGAAGATTCACCAACTGAGACTCGAAGACGGCGACGTGAACGCTTCGCCGATCATTTCTCACGGACGCATCTATCTCGCCTGCGAGACGATGATGTACTGCATCGGGATTAAGGACGCGAAGCCCTCCGCTGACCCGATCCCGGCGCAGGCCGTTGAAACGCCAGTCACCAACGATCAGAAGCCGGCCACCGCGCTCGTCGTGCCGGTCGAGTCACTGCTCAAGCCCGCACAAAAGCAACAGTTCTCCGTGCTGCTCTACAACGCGAACGGTCAATTCCTGAAGGTCGCCGACGCGAAGGACGTGAAGTACACGCTGCAAGGTCCGGGCGCGATCGACGAGTCTGGCAAGTACGCCGGCCCCGGAGGCAGCGTCCACGCGCCGGTCCTCGTCAACGCCGAAGTCGGCGAACTGAAGAGCCAGGCGCGCGTTCGCGTGATCCCCGAGGTGACGAAGGACGCACCGTGGTCATTCGATTTCAATGACGGCGTCGTCCCCGTCACGGGTGTCGGCCTGAGATACCGGCACATCGCGATCGACCACGATTACTTCACCGCCTTGAAGAAAGAGGACCCGCTCGCGGCGAAGCTCTACATCTATCTGACGACCCAGTTCACGAACGTCCCCGCGCCGAAGACAACCTTCGATGACTCGACTCCTCAGCAGGCGTTCACGGGACTGAAGCGATACCTCGGTCTGATCGAGGCCATCACCACGCAAGACCAAGGCAAAGAGCAGCTCGATCCCTCGCTGAAACGGCTTCAGGACGACGGCGTCATCGCCAAGTCCGAGTGGACCGGCAACGAGAAAGTTCCGACACAACTCGTCGTCGAAAAGGGGCCGCGTAAAGTCACCGGCAACGGCGTGATGTGCAAGATCACGACCATCCCCAAAGGGACGAAGAGCCAAGGTTGGCTGGGCCATCCCGGCTCGAAGGGCTACGTCATCCAAGCCGACTTCCAAGCGAACGAGATCGCCACCGGAGCCGACGCCGACAAGCACTCGAAGCTCCCCGATGTCGGCGTGCAGAACCAGCGATACCGTCTGGCCATGCTCGGAGCCAGCCAGCATCTCAAGGTCTTCTCGTGGTTCCCGCACGATCAGAAATCGCACGAAGTCCCCTTCGCATGGGAAGCGGGGCAGTGGTACACGCTGAAACTGATCGTCAACGTCGAGGAACGTGACGGCAAACCGGTCTCGGTCGTTCGCGGGAAGGCGTGGAAGAAAGCCGATGCTGAACCGCCCGCGTGGTCCATCGAATGGACCGACTCGCCAGCGAATCTAACAGGCAGCCCAGGCCTGTTCGGCAACGCCACCAGCGCCGAAATCTTCGTCGATAACGTGTCCGTTGTGCCGCAATGAAGTTCGTTTAACCGCGTGGGCAACGCCCCGCGCGTCATTCGATGTTGATTGTGATGACGCGTGGGGCGTTGCCCGCGCGGTTAAACAACTCAGCCAGCATTCCACTGCAATCGGCTACCCGAGGCAGTTCCCCGTCAAAAGGATCCCCTTATGAAGTCCCTGTTCATGTCCCTCGCGATCTGTCTCGTCGCGGTCGGCCTCGCCTTCGCCGCCGATAAGTTCAACCCGACCGATGACGCGCTGAACATCATTACCAAGATGAAGGTTGGCAAGTACGACTGGCCTCAGTGGGGTGGGTCTCCTCACCGCAACAACACTCCGCAGGGGGAGAACATTCCGCACGAGTGGAATCTCGACACCGGCGAGAACGTGCTGTGGGCCTCACCGCTCGGCTCGCAGACGTACGGCAACCCCGTCGTGGCGAACGGCAAGGTGTTCGTCGGCACCAACAACACGCACGGCTATCTCAAGCGGTATCCGGCCAAGGTTGATCTCGGTTGCCTGATCGCGTTTGACGAGAAGACGGGCAAGTTCCTCTGGCAAGCCTCTTCGCCGAAGCTGCCGTCCGGTCGCGTGAACGATTGGCCGCTCATGGGGATTTGCTCAACCGTGTTCTGCGATGACACGAGGCTCTGGTACAACACGAGCCGAGGTGAAGTGCTGTGCCTCGATGTGGAAGGCTTTCACGACGGTGAGAACGACGGCCCCTTCAAGGCCGAAGCCAACGAGAACAAGGACGAGGCCGACATCATCTGGCGTTACGACCTGATGGGCACGCTGGGCGTGTTCCAGCACAACATGTGTTCGTGTTCGGTGACGTGTGTCGGTGACTACTGCTTCGTCGTCACCGGCAACGGCGTGGATGACGACCACATCAATATCCCCGCTCCGAATGCTCCCAGCTTCATCTGCCTCGACAAGAACACCGGCAAGTTGGTCTGGAGCGACAAGTCTCCCGGCCTGAACATTCTGCACGGCCAATGGTCCAGCCCGCTCGTGTTTGAGGTGGGTGGTCAGGCTCAGGTGGTGATGGGTGGCGGTGATGGCTGGATCTACAGTTTTGATCCGGTTGGTGACGGCAAGGGAGGGGCCAAGCTGCTGTGGAAGTTCGACGGCAACCCGAAAGAGTCGATCTACATGCTTGGCGGTCGGGCCACGCGCAACCACATCATCGGCACGCCGGTCTTCTATGACGGCAATGTCTACGCCGGAGTGGGCGAAGACCCCGAGCACGGCGAGGGCATCGGCCACTTCTACTGCATCGATCCGACCAAGCGCGGCGACGTGAGCCTCGAATTGGCAGTCGGTGCCGATAACAAAGAGATCCCACCGCGACGCCTGCAATCGGTCGATACGAAGAAGGGCGAGAAGGCGATCTCTAACCCGAACTCGGCCGTCGTCTGGCATTACGCTGCTGTCGATCGCGAACACTACGAGGACAAGAAGTTGATTCCCGTTAACGGCAAGTTCGAGTTCGCCGAGACCATGCACCGTACGATCGGCAGCGCGGCGATCAAGGATGACCTGCTGTTCATCTCGGACTTCGCGGGGCTGGTCCACTGCCTCGACGCGAAGAAGGTTGAGAACGGCAAGCCGGTCGTCTACTGGACCCACGACATGTTCGCCGCCGCGTGGGGTTCGGTCCTCATCGTCGATGGCAAGGTCTACACCGGCGATGAAGACGGCGACATCATCGTCTTTGAACTCTCGAAGAAGCTGAAAATCCTGTCCGAGAACAACATGATCAACTCGATCTACAGCACGCCGATCGTGGCCAACAACACGCTGTTCATCTCGAACAAAAGCACCGTCTTCGCTCTCAAGCAGGGAGCGAAACTGAAGGGCGGCGTCAAACAAGGCTCGACCAGCAGCGCGGGCGACAGCGAGTGAACTTCCTGTCCCCTCGCCCCGGCTCTGCGGGGTGAGGGGTCTTCGCCTTCCTCATTGAACGGACGGAAACGGTGCAGCGCGAGCTGGTCGAGATGTTCCGCCGCCACGGCCTGCCCCGGCGGATGCTGATGGACAACGGATCTCTGTGGGGCGGCGCGGGGGACCAGCCGTGGACGCGACTGACGGCGTGGCTGCCAATGGCACTTACTTTACCTCAGTAACCCGCAGCGTAAGCGAGGGAAACAAGGGGAAACGCCTCATGTCATCGCCCTCGCTCACGCTGCGGGTTAGTAAAGT
>JAYTGQ010000678.1:0-4297 GCA_043733345.1 Schlesneria sp. | reverse complement strand
GAATCGCCCTCGCTCACGCTGCGGGTGGGTGTGGAGGGAGCTGCCAAGACTTCGTGCGCTGCGGCCTGGCTCTGCTCTTCGACATGAGCCAGCAGGGCGATGACGCGCTGGCAGGTGGTCAGCGCCACGTCTAAACGACCGCGACGATGATGCAGTTCGACGAGTTGATTCAGTGCGGACGCGACATCACCCACCGCCGCCGGTGGAACGTCACGGCATTGGGCGGCGACTCCGATCAACAACTGTTCGGCCCGTTCGATCTTGCCGAGCGACACGAGAATCGACGCCAGCCACGACAGGTGTTGAACCGTCAGTTCATGGATCGCGCCAAGCCGCTTCTGGCTGAGGCTCCAGAGTTCACGCACATACGGACGGGCGCGTCCCGGTTGACGATGGGCGCAGTACCAGCGTGCCAGCCGTTGGATCGCCGCCAGTTGTTCAGGTTCGCTTGCCACCGACCGGTTACGGGCGGCGGCAAGCTCTTCCAGCAAGCCTTGCTCGGTCGCCATTCCGGTCATCCTCTCGAAAAGATATCGGTCGTAAACGCGAGCGTTTCACGACCGGCGGCGTCATCACCGCGTGTGTTCGTGGTGGTGCCGCGCAGTCCTCGAACCGGCTCCGCCAAAGCGGAATTCCAAGCGGGGAGTGGGAGCGCGGGAGTGACCGCTGATCGCGTTCGACGACGCTGCAACGCCGATCGCATCTGATCGAGTTGCCAGCGGTACGAACCGAAATTCAACTGCTTTGGCAAGTCACGGCGGAGCCGGTCCAAGCGCTGCACAAACGTCGCCACATCGGCCTCTTCGAGCTGCCCCAAATTCGCCGCCAACTCCAACTCGTGCGAGACCTCATCCATTTCGCGAGTGAGTGCCGCGCGGTGTTCGTGGATTTGAGCGTCGCGTTGCGTGTGCAAGGAGCCGCGTTTGGCTTCGCTCGTCCAGACGTTCAGTTCGAGCATGCGGCCTGTCGCGACATGATCGCCATGCAGCGCGTGAACGTCGTAAGCGTAGGCCCAACTGGTGTCGCCCCGTTCGATGTGATTGAACAGTTCGCGTTCGAGTGCCGCCGGTTCCGCTTCCGGCTCCCATTGGTCATTCAACTCCAAGCCGGGCACTTTGAGCAGTTCGGCGTGGAGTGCGTGTCGCAATTCCGTCTCTTGCAACGGCACCGAGAGTCGTCCCTCGAACAGTCCGTGAATCCGTTCGACGGATCGGCGGCAGCAAGCGATCGCGGCTCGGATCAGCGGCGACGTGGTCTGCTGCGACTGTTCGTTCAATTCGTTGAGCACGCCCGCCGTGCGTTGCAAGACTTCATCACGCAGGTCGAAGGCATCCGGCGGCAGCGGAGCGGCGGTTTGAGCGGAGCCGGCTCCACTCAGTCTGAGCCAGCGGCTGGCAAAGTCGATGGCCTTGTGCAGGACCGCCTGCATCTCAATGTTCATGGGGTTGTTGCTGCGCGGCGTCGCGTCCAAGACGGACGAGGTTCCCGTCCGCGGCGCGTTCTCGGTGGCGTCCGTTCTCAGGAGTGTCGTCAGCCGAGTGATTTCCTGACGGACGCCGTTACGTTCACCCGCGTCGTCTTCGATCACGGGACGCAGCAAGCGGGAAGCGAACAACAACACCTCTTGCCACTTGCACCAGACTTGAGTGGCCTCGGAATGGCGGATGCTCGTGCTGGCGGTGAGCGTCCAGTGCGCGTGCAAGAAGAGCGGCGAAGTGCGTCCGTAATGGACGGCCTTCCGCGCCGCCTCCTGCAACCATTGGTTGGCGGCCATCGCGACCGACTCGGTACTGGCTTCGTCCCCGGCGCCGGTCGGGGACCGGAACATCTCGACGATCTGTCCGTCGAGTCGATCACCGTAGAGCGCGATGCGACTGCAATAGTTGTAGAGCTGGCTGCATCCCGGCACGATCTTGAACGCGCGCAAGATCGACGTGGCCGAGTTGGCTCCCGAGATCAACGCCGCAGGCAGCGCGGCCGCTCGCAAGAAATACCCGAGGGCCACGCGACGCTCGGAATTGTCGTCGTTCAGAAGTTCCGGACGGAAGTGGCGCAGGTCTTCGTCCAGCTCACGAGCCAGTTCACCGTTGGACTCACTGATCTGCTCGGCCAACACCAACGCACGCAGCAACCAGACGGGGGCTGGTAAAGTTGCAGCCGACGGACGGAATTCAGCACACTGCGCCAAGTGCATTGCCAGCGAGAGCCGGTTCTTGGCGAGCAGGTCCAACACCATGTCTGGCAGGCGGGTGGGCCGCTGAACCGCGTCCTCAACAGTGTTGGCGGGAGCCACGGGGGGCCGCGCGGGAACAGATGCCGCCATCGCAACCGGGATCGGGATGGAGACGGTCTCAAACGAAACGGGTGACTCGATCGGCGGCATGCCGCGCAGCTTGGCGGGAGGAGTGCGTTCGTCGAACACACTTTCTGCGAAGGGCGACGGTTGAAAAATCGAGTCCGGCCCAGGAACGGGCCACGTCACCGAGGGGAGCACGGCGGGAATTCGCTGCGGTGCCGGACTTGCCACTCGGGCTACCGGAGGGTCTGTGACGGCTCGGCGAATGAAGGACACGTCCGTTGAATACTTCGTCGCGACCAGTGTTGCTGCAGCAGCGACAACGACCGGTTGGGCAGGAACGGGCGGAGGATCAATCACAACCGTCGGCATTGTCATCGCGTTCGCGACCGACTCCCCCGTGCCAGATGTGGCTGCGCGTTGGACACGACCGCGTGCAATCGCTGTGGCCAGTTGCCGACCATAAGTCGTGGTCACGCAATCGTTGCATTCCACCCACTCCGCATCCGAGAGCCGATCGCCATGCTCGCACAGCTTGAGCAACAAGTTGAGCGGATGCGTTTGTGCGTGAACGGCTTCCAGTTCCGGTTCGTGGTCCAAGTGACGAACTTGCAGTGCGAGGCTCATCAATCGGCGGGCCTCGGCCTGACAGAGCGCGAGCGGTGCGAAGTCTGCCGTCTCAACGTGGCACAACGTCAACACTTGATCCAGCACGCTCACAGACCGCTCGCGACATTCTCGATCCGACAACAGTCGCTTCAAATCGTCGAGTGTGGTGTCTCCTCGCGCGGCATCGCTCGCTGGAGCCGTCCCGTCAGCAGAGTGACTCGCGTCTCCCAGTTGTTCGGCCAACTGAAGCGTCCGTTCACGATACGAATTGAGATCGTCGATCAGGTCGTCACCGGGTGGCTCGCCAATGGAGTCGAGTCGATCTGCGGCCGCCGTAAGTCGCCCGGCCAACCGCTCGCGCCGCTGGCTGAGTTGCTCCAGCTCCAGACGCAGCTCTTGAAGACCGATCGACGTACTCATGTCTGCTCCCTCCGGATGCGTGTGAAGTGCGTTGTTGATACCTGACACGGTCGTCGATGAGACATTCTTGGTGAGCCGGGCGGCGTCAGCCCAATGGCACTCACTTTGAGCGGCAAGGCGCTAGCCGCCGGTGTGATGAAGTTGAGTTTCCAAGCAAAGAACCGGCGGCTAGCGCCTTGCCGCTCAGTCGGTGAATGACAAAGTGAGTGCCATTGGGGGTGAGGCGCGGTCGGTCCTCGGCGCGAAACAGCGTCTGCACGAGTTCCTCCGGCGTACGCACATGCCGGTCCACCGAGTCCTCCGCGCCAATGCAGGCCATCTTCTTCTTCTTGTTCTTCTTCTGCCCCTTGGTGAGGTGCGCCCCCGGCGGCGTCGGCGCGTCGGCGGGACGGACCATCGGCACCCCCTTGTTGTCCTCGGTGACGATCAGCAGTTCGCCCTCCGCCGCCGGATCGGGGGCCGCCTGTTGCGCGCGAAACACGGGGGCCGACTCCGCCATCTGATGCGACCCGTGCTCCAGCGTATCGACGGATTGCCTGATCCGCAGGATCGTGTTCAACGTGTCCCGCGCGACGCTGAAGGCCTGGTCGATCCCCAGCAACTGGTCCCATTCTTGAAGCAAATACGACGCGTTCCCCTCGGGCAGTTGCAGCCGCGAGTCGGTCGGCACGAGTGCGAACGCCTGATGCTCATCGGTCCCATACACGCAGCGCGTCACCGCGAACCGCCCGAAGACCGTGGTCAACTGCCGCACACGCGGCTCGCCCAGCCGCCGCACGACACGACCGTCGGGCAGCTCGGTGGTCTCACCCAGGTCGCCGGTGCCCACCCTCTCCAGAAACGCACCGAACATCTGCCGCCCCATTTCCAGCGTCTTCCGAAACAACCACCGCTCCACGTCATCAGCCGCCATTCCCGCCTCGGCCGCACCCACCAGCCAATTCGCCGCGTCACGCAACTCGTCCACGATCC
>JAYTGQ010000677.1:0-11292 GCA_043733345.1 Schlesneria sp. | reverse complement strand
TTGAACAACACCAACCCGAAGCGTGAGCGAGGACGGATGTCGCTCGACTCTCGTCCTCGCTCACGCTTCGGGTTGGTGTTGTTCTTGGACAAGTTCTAAGCCCTCTTGGGAAGAACCGGGGGGCTGACGCCACCCCGCTCAGAAACCTCTCACATTGAGCCGCGTGAGTTAAAAGCAGGCACTCCGTAACTCGAAGGCGAGGTACGAAGCGTCTCCCCCGTTCGCAAAGTCACTCAATCCCAGCGGGCGTCGCGAACTGGACCGGGTTCGTCACGAAGGTATCGTGTGCCTCTTGGCTACCGAACAGATATAGCCGTCCCTTGAACCACGCGGCGAAGTCGAGTGATCCTTCGATCACATCCTTGTCTCGCGTCAGTGCGACTACGTCGGCACCGTAGGCGGCGGGTGCGTAACGCGACGGCTCTTCAACAAATTTCGACATCGCCTCTACGCTGGCGAAGTGGAACTTTTGACCGCGATGTGTGGCGTGATGATCGGGCTTGGCATCGACCAACTCGCGCTCATCGTGCAGCGTGACGGGACAGAATCCCTTGAGTCCCTTCATGCCACCTCGTTCACGAATCTTCGCGATTTTCTCGCGCGTCGCCGCGTCCTCAATTCCGTCCAGCGACGGCAGGCTGAGTGATGGGGCGTCCGCCGCTGAAGGCTCTGGCGATGGCATCGCGAGTTTTGGCGCAGACTGCTCCGAAGCCGGTGCGTTCTCGATCGGAGGGAGGATTCCAAGCTTACGCAGTTCTTCCGCGAACGGGTCGTCGATCGCAGCAGCTTCAGGTGGTGCGTTACTCGGCGAAGTCCCTGCGTTCCTGTTTGCAGTGACGCCTTGGGGGCTGTCCTCATCGAGCGTCAAACCGGTGAACGGATCGGCACCATCAGAACGGTCTGCTTCCGCCTCGGACATTTCCGTGAACGGGTTATCGGCGTCAAAACTCTTGGTCGGCGTTATCGAAAGCGTTGGATTCTGTTCTGCGATCTCAGCGGCAAGCGGCAGCAACTCCGCCTTGGTAGAGATCGGCTGAGACAATAACGGTGGCAGCGAGACCGAAGCGGGCGCAGCCAACCTTGGAACGGCGGCGGCATCGCTCTCGACCAGTGGTGACGGTGGGAGGTTGAATACGTTTGTGGCCTCGCGGCGTGGCAGTGCGCCAGACAGTCCGGCAGATGTTCGACCTGGCAGCAACTCCGGTTGCTGCGGATTCAATGCGGGGGCATTCCCAGGTGTCGTCGGATTCTGGCCAAGCGGTGTCAGCGAGTACGCCGACGGTGCGGCTGTCGGCATCGAGTTCACCTGCGCCGGTGTGTACTCAGGCTGTCGAGGCTGTGATTTCGAGTTCGGCGGCGTCGGTGCGACGTTCGGCTGATAGTTCCGTGGAGCCGCCGTTGTCTTCGTGTCCTTATTGCCTGGGATCAACTTCTTGAAAAATCCGGAGACACCACCTTTGCTGGGTGGAGTAGACGGTGATGGAAGCGGACGGGCGGACATTGCGCCCGTTGGCGTTCCACTGGGCATCGACTGATTCACAGCCCCGTTTTTCGCATTCGGTAGCTGCATCCGCGGTTGAGCGACGCCGGAGTTCATTGGCGCGGCCTGCTGCGCCGGAACACCGGGTCGCGTGACTCCGGAAACCTCAAGGGGAGTTCCCCCCGTCGGCACGGGCTGCATCGACTGCAGTTCGGGCATCTCCTTTCCGTCCTTCTCGTAGAGCAGTTCGAGCTGCTTCATGACCTCGGACTTGTCGCCTCGTCCGTTCGCGGCCAGCACCTGCGAGTCGGACACGGTCTGAATTTTTGAGGAGTTCACGTCAGAGTCCGGCAACAATCGCGGCGGTTCCGCGACCACGGCGGCGGCGGTCTTGATCGTCGCCTTCTTGCTGGTCGGCAGCAGGGAAAGTTTCCCATCACCGAACACTCTCTGCTCTGTTCCGAATAGTCCCAGCGCGGTGGGGACTCCAATCGCGGCAACGCCCAGCCACCACATTCTCAGGTTTTCGCGGCCTCGCTGATTCATCGCATTCTCTCCCGTGAGGACGTGCGGCCACGTCCGATCTCGCTGTGATGGCCACTCGAAAACAGTGGCCGATCTCGCCGATCTGCACCGGACGCGCGTGATTGAAACGTGGCCCGTGCTGTCGATCGACGACGTGACTTGTGCTGATAATTCATCGTCGCCGCAGTTGTTCAACGTGTGACGGTTCTGACGGCTGTACGACGAAATCGGGTCGTGACGATGAGCTGCCCCGCACGACCGGAACAACAAGCAAACTCCCCGCAGACGGCTTAGCCTGCCACGCGGCGGCACGTGAGGCATTCACCTCGATTCACTGAACGCACTCGGCTTTGCCGGGGCTTGAAATTGGGGTAGCCGAACTCGTGAGAGTTCTGGCATTTCTGAAGTCTCACGACTTCAGCTACCCCGTTTCTAGTCTTGATGACGACCTGGCAACTGGCCTCCGCTGAACGCCATTCCAAAAGAAGCGTGTCAACTTGACGTGAGTGAGTCATAACGGCCGCGTTTGCTGCCATCTGTCGTGCCTCGTACACTCCGGCCCCTCCCCGAGTGACTTGCCGAGATTTGAAAGGCCCGCCTCATGTCTGATTCGCCCACTGCTGCTGCTGCTTTACCCATGATTCACGCTGCTGCCGCTCCGCCAACACAGTTTGTAATCAATGTCACGATGGCCACGTTTCAGCAGGAGGTGATGCAGCGGTCACTGGAAGGGCTGGTCGTGCTCGACTTCTGGGCACCGTGGTGTCAGCCGTGTCAGCAACTTGCCCCCGTGCTGGAAAAACTGGCCGCCGAGTTCGCGGGCAAGTTCACTCTGGCCAAGGTCAACACGGACGCCGAGCCTCAAGTCGCGCAGGCCTTCGGGATTCAATCGCTGCCGACCGTGGTCGCGTTTGCGAATGGCCAGCCCGTCGATCAGTTCGTGGGGATGCTGACTGAGGAGCAGATTCGGCAGTGGCTGGCTCCGCTGTTGCCCTCGCCCGCACAGGTTCTCGCGCGAGAAGCGGCCGCGCTGGTTGAGACCGACCCGCAAGCGGCCGAGATCAAGTACCGCGAGGCTCTCGCGCTAATGCCCGATCAGGACGTGTTGAAGATTTGCTTGGCCAGCGTGCTGCTCAAGCAAGGCCGTCTCGACGAATGCGGTTCGCTGATCGCGGCCCTCGAACAGCGCGGCTTCCTCGAACCGGATGCCGAGCGGATCAAGTCGGAACTCGAAGTGCGCGTCGCCAGTGCCCAGAGTGGTGGCGTCGAAGAGGCGCGCAAGACAGCGGAGGCCGATCCCACGAACCTCGTCCTGCAAGTCCGCGTCGCCGATGCGCTCGCCGCTTCCGCTCAGCATCGCAAGGCACTCGAACTGTGCCTGGAAGTCGTGCTGAAAGACTTCGGCGATGCCCGCCTCGCGGCCAAGGAGACGATGGTCAACATCTTCTCGATCCTCGGGCCAGCGTCTGAACTGACGGGTGAGTTCCGCCGTAAGCTCTCCACCGCGCTGTATTGAAGCGAGTGAACCACGAAATGCCCGGCGCGGCTCCGCCTCGTTCAGCCGCAACCCAAGTGTGACTCTTGGGCGTTAGCCCTCTGGTCTGTTTCTGAGCGGGGTGGCGTCAGCCCCCCGGTTCTGGAAGTTCCCTGCCACCCAAGAAGGGCTGACGCCCGAAGAACCGGGGGGCTGACGCCACCCCGCTCAGAGATTCCTCGGAAGTACGGACGCCCAAAAGCGTCCACCACAAATCTGTGCGCCCGGCGAAGAAACGAAACGTGAGTCGTACGAAAGAAGGGAAGTGCGAAGATTTGGGACCACGAATCTCCCAGCGCGGTCTTCGGCCGCAACCAAAACTTGAACAGAAGGTAACAAAGGTCCAGCAGTCGCGTGACTTCGGCAATACCGTCTGACTCTGCGGGATCGCTCCGCCCTTCGTTCCCTTCGTTTGCTTCTGTTCAAAATCTACGCGCCGCGCAAAGAAACAAAACGTGAGTAGTACGAGCCGTTCCAACTGAGGAGGGATTCATGACCGCGCCGATGTCCACCATGACCGCGAGCCAGCTACGCGTCCTCGCGATTCATGCTCACCCCGACGACATCGAGATTCAGTGCGCGGGAACATTGTTGCGGTTGAAGCAGCTCGGTTGCACGATCTCGATGGCAACGATGACTCCCGGCGATTGCGGCAGTGCGGAGTTGCCTTGCGATGAGATCGGAACTGTTCGGCGCGCCGAAGCCCAACGCGCGGCCGATCTGATCGGAGCCGACTACACCTGTATCGAGTTTCGCGACTTGAGCATCGTTCACGACAACGACAGCCGTCGCCGAGTGACCGAGGTCATCCGACGGACTCGGCCCGACATCGTCCTCACCGCACCGCCCGTCGATTACATGAGCGACCACGAGGTGACCAGCCGACTCGTCCGTGACGCCTGTTTCAACGCGAGCTGTCCCAACTACGCAACTCTCCAGTGGGATCCCGCCCCCGCCACGCAGAAGATTCCGCACCTCTATTACGTCGATGCCATCGAGGGGATCGACTGGTACGGCCGCGCTCAGCCAACCGACTTCATTTTGGACATCTCCTCGACCTTCGAGCGGAAGCTGGAGATGCTCGCCTGCCATGCCAGTCAGCGCGATTGGTTGCGGCGGCAACACGGCCTTGATGAGTACCTCGACGGTTGCCGCCGCTGGTCCGCCTCGCGCGGTCAAGTGATCGGCGTCGAATACGGCGAAGCGTTCACGCACCATCGCGGGCATCCGTACCCGCACGACAACTTGCTGCTGGCATTGCTATCGCCGCAAGAGGGCTTGGTCGTGTAAGGCATGGTCGTTTGAAGCGACGAACCACCAACACCAACCCGCAGCGTCAGCAAGGACGAGAGCCGCGAAGCGGCGGCAGAAGTTATACCTCGCGCGGCACGAAGTGAGACATTTCCGAGCGGGGCGGCGTAAGCCCCCCGGTTCCTCCAAAGAGGGCTTACGCCTAAGAACCGGGGGGCTTACGCCGCCCCGCTCAGAGGTCTCATTACTGACCGCGCGAGGTATAGCACGCTCAAGTCTGTCGCCGCTTCGCGGCTCGAAGAACGCGACATCCTTGCTCACGCGGCGGGTTGGTGTCGCGGGTTTTGAAATCGAATCGAAGACCGCTCAGTTCAGCCCGTACAGCGCGCCGAACTTGCGGTTCAAGTGTTCGACCAGTGGGACATGCGACAACGACTCGCCGGTGACGACTTCCACCAACCTTCGCGCCGGATAGCGTTTGCCGTGGTTGTGAATCTTCTCGTTGAGCCACGCCTTGAGCGGCTGGAACTGCCCCTTGGCGAACTGCTCGTCGAGATCACCGAGGTCACGTCGGGCGGCGTTGAAGAATTGCGCGGCGTACATGTTGCCAAGCGCATACGTCGGGAAGTAGCCGAGCAACCCGCCGCTCCAATGAATGTCCTGCAAGCAGCCTTGTGAGTCGTTCGGCACTGTCAGGCCGAAGTATTGCGAGAATTTTTCATTCCAGACAACGGGCACGTCGGCGGGCTTCAGCTCACCTGAGATCAGCAGTTGCTCGATCTCAAACCGCAACATGATGTGTAGGTTGTACGTGACTTCGTCGGCCTCAACGCGAATGAACGACGGCCGGACATCGTTGATCGCGAAGTGGAATTCATCGAAGCCGACTTGGCCGAGAGCCAGCGGAAATGCGACTTGAGCCGTCGGATACATGTACTTCCAAAACGACTGGCTCCGACCGACAAAGTTCTCCCACATCCGCGACTGCGATTCGTGAATTCCGAGCGACACGGCTTGCCCCATGCCGAGGCCGAAGCTGTCCGTCGGCAGGCCCTGATCGTAGATTCCGTGCCCCGATTCGTGCAGCACGCCGAAGAATGCCGACGGGAAGTGATGGTCGTTGTAGCGCGTCGTCAGACGGCAATCGCCCGGCCCGAAACCGCTGCAAAAGGGGTGAGCCGAGGCATCGATGCGGCCTCGCTCGAAGTCGAACCCGATCGACCGAGACGCTCCTTCGGACAGGACGATCTGCGGCGTCTTCGGATAGTGCCGCGTGAGGATGTCGATGTTCGGCCGCCTCGACGAATGATGGATCGCGGAGACCAGCTTCACCAACTCATCGCGCAGCGGTGCGAAGACCTTCGCGATATCGGCTGTCGTCGCCCCCGGTTCGTAATCGTCCAGCAGTGCGTCGTAGGGAACGCCGCTGCCGTAGCCGATGGCCTGCGCCTCTTCGCGTTTCAGCCCGATCATCTTTTCGAGCCACGGCAGGAAGTCGGAAAACGCGGAATCGGCGCGGGCCTTGACCCACGCCTGTTGAGCCAGCGTCGTCGTGCGCGCGAGTTCTTCGACGAGTCGCTGCGGCAGCTTGGTCGCTCGATTGAAGGAGCGTCGTGCCTCGCGCACGTTCACCGTGCGATCGCCATCCGGATCGCCGAGGTCTCCCGCCGCTTCGAGTTCGCTCAGCAATTCACCGATGCGTGGAGACGTGGCCCGTTCGTGAGTCAGTCCGGCAATCAGGCCCAACTGTTCCGAACGAAACTGCGCCCCGCCTTCAGGCATGAACGTTTGCTCGTCCCAGCCGAGTACATTGCTACACGAACCGAGCAGCGCGGCCTCGCGCAGCAACCGAGCCAACTCCAAGTACGATTCATCCGTCCGTGACATCTACTGTTCCTTCGGAAAGCCTTCGCAAGGTCAAAGTTGAGCCGACATATTCGCGATCCACGTTCGGGCGTCAAGCAACGACTCGTTTGTTGGAAACGACGAGCGGCAGTTCCAAAACCTGTTTGTGCCTCGAAAAACTAGCCCGTCGCGCAAGCGAGGGCTGGACATTCGATGACGGTGAAGCCCTCGCTTGCGCGGCGGGCTAGTTTTGACATGCGCTCAAACAAACGCTCATCACGACCGCTGCTGGTGGACGAGCGACTCCAAGTATCCGGCGACCTCTTCCAAGCTCATCAAGGTCGTGTCGATGGCGATCGCGTCTTCAGCCGGTTGCAGTGGTGAACAGGCTCGCGTCTGGTCTCGTTCATCACGCAGGGCTTGTTGAGTCAGCAACTCTTCGAGCAGGATGAACTCTCCTTTCGCCTGCAACTCACGCTGACGCCGCTTCGCACGCTCTGCGGGAGAAGCGGTAAGAAAGAATTTGCACTCAGCATCCGGAAAGACCACGGTCCCTTGATCGCGGCCCTCGGTGACGAGACTGGTCCCCCGCGCGGCGGATTGTTGCAGCGCGACGAGGCAGCCGCGCACGAGTGGATTCGCAGCAACCACCGAAGCTCCCAGCGTGACCTCTTGCCCGTGGATGGCCTCAGTCACGTCCTGGCCGTCCAAGATGAGTCGACTTTTCGTGAACGCGATCTCCAACGTCGGCACTACCTGACCGACCGCCTCGACATCTGCGAGGTCGATCTCCCGCTGAAGGCACGAATAGGCCACGGCCCGATACATCGCGCCGGTGTTGAGAAACTCGAATCCCAACCGACTGGCAAGCGACTTCGCCACGGTGCTTTTCCCCGTCCCGGCAGGTCCGTCGATGGTCACGATCATGGGGCGAGGTCACTTGGAAGAATGGAACGAACTTCATCGGGATCAACCCACGCGGCCGAGGCACACGAACCCGAAGCGTAAGCGAGGACGCGCGAGGATGTGAGTGGTGTCCTCGCTCACGCTTCGGGTGAGTGCAGCGTCCTCGCTTACGCTTCGGGTTGGTGTGACTTCACGCCAGTTCAGGTTTGTCAGGGAACAACATGCTGATGCTCGTTCGATCATGGATCGACCGGATTGCGTTCGCCATCAGGTGTGAGACGGAAACAACTTCAATGTTGGACGGCAGCGGATCGAACGAGTTCTCAATCGTGTCGGTGATGAACATTTTCTTGATCTCACTGTCGGCGATGCGTTGAGCGGCTCCCTTCGACAAGACACCATGCGTCACCGCGACGTAGATGTCTTTTGCGCCGCGTGTCTTCAACGTGCGCGCCATCTCGACCAGCGAGTTCCCGGTGATCGTGAGGTCATCCACAAGGAAGATATTCTTGTCCTGTACGTTGCCGATCACTTCGAGAATCTGCACGGTCTCGGTGTGATCGGAGCGATGCTTGTTGCCAATGACGACCGGCGCACCGAGCAAACCCGCATACGCGGCAGCACCTTTCGCGAAGCCGACATCGGGACTACACACCACGAGATCGCGAACGTTCAGTTGTTTGAAGTGTTCGACCAGAACATTGCGGCCGTAGAGGTGATCGACGGGAATTCGAAAGAACCCTTGAATCTGCGGGCTGTGCAAGTCCATCGTCAGCACACGGTCGGCACCTGCCGCTTCAATCGCATCGGCACAGACTCGGGCGCGAATCGACACGCGCGGCTCGTCCTTTTTGTCACCCTGCGCGTAGCTAAAAAACGGGATCACAGCGGTGACGTTTTGAGCACTCGCACGGCGAGCAGCGTCGATCCAGAAGAGCAGCTCCATGAAGTTATCGTTCACCGGATAGTGGCAACCCTGAATGATGAAGACATCTTTGCCGCGCACGTTCTCCTTGATGCGGACGAACACGTTTCCCTCACTGAAGACATGAGCGCGACCGGGAGTCAGTGACACGCCGAGCGTGTTCGCAATGTTTTGTGCCAACAACGGATTGGCGTTTCCCGCGAGGATCGCAAGGTCGCCCTGCGGAGCCTGAAACGGCGCGGGTCTCGGTCCGGCCAAGTCGGGCCGTGAGAAATTCATCAAACGAGTCTCCAGCAAGCAGTCGATCAGCGGCAAGAAGCTCAAAAGGGAGCGGGCGGGCGGCATGATAGCGGCCGCGCGAGGCGTCTCAAAGGAAGCGAAACGTGACTCCAGAGTCCGCTCAAGGGCACACCAAACACCAACCCGAAGCGTCAGCGAGAAGGCGGTGAAACGGCGAAGCGTCAAGCTTCATTGCGTGAGCGAGGAAGTCCAGCTACGGCGTCCTCGCTCACGCTGCGGGTAGGTGTGACCGAGGTGTTCCTCCTCCGTCAATCGCCAGCGCCCATCAAAAACAAACGGCTCGACCAATCCTTTGGTCGAGCCGTCTGAATCGTGTCGCAATTAAGCAGTCATTCGCCGCGGGTGGCATCCATGCCGCCCGGCGACTACGCCATTTAGGCGAATGACCTGCCGAGGACCAAGCTGCCGCAAGGTCTCCAGCGTTTTCAAGGCCAGGCATCCGTTCCAGCCTCGTCCGTCCGCGTAGCCCGGTCGCCAGCGGATACTTCCTTGTCTCGTCACCTTCTGTTGAAAACGGGGCGTGAGGCAGATTCCGAACCCGCCAGTGTTTCACATCCATGTTTTACCGGCAGGTTCCAAACCTGCCTCACGCCCCTGTTTCAACTCATTCTCAACTTTGAAACGTCTTCAACCACCCAACGCTCGCGCTGCCAACTCGTCGAACGCGGGGGTGTGTTCGGTCATGAACGCGTCCCACGCGTCCTTGTCCCACAGTTCCGCGTGGTCTTGGACTCCCAACAGATAGGCGTCTCGCTTCAGTCCTGCGTACTCGGTCAGACGATCCGGAATCCGAATCCGGCCCTGCCCATCCAAATCGACTCGCTCGGCAGCCGAGTAAAACAGCCGCAAGTACTTCTGATGATTTCCTTCAGTCTTCAACTTCGCCGCGAATGCTTCAAACCCTGCGGGGGAGTAGATCACCAGCGACTTCTCAGTCCCCGGGGCCACCACCAAACTGGTCAGCTCGGCTTCGCCAAAGTCATCTCGCAGCCGTTTGGGAACGGGAACGCGCTTCTTTTCGTCGAGCGTTCTTGGATATGTTCCCGTCAGTGCCATTTGTCACCATCGTTCCCCATTCGTCCCCACCGGCGGGGAGAATTTACCAACCGTTTCAAACGACGCAAGCGGCAATCTCGGGATGACCGTGCGGCGACGACGGACTTGGAGCGCAGTCCGTTGCGGGGCAAGAGATTGAAGATTTTGGGAAAATTCTGCGGGGGAGCGGGCGGAAGACCGGAATCAGCCTCGAACGCCGAGTTGCTCGTATAGACGACAGTACGCGCGAACGGCTGCGTCTGTCGTATAGCCTGATCTGACAGTGCTTTGCGCGGCGACGGCCATCTCGCGGGAGTGACCGGGAGCGGTGAGAACCCCACCAATTGCCGTCGCCAATTCGACGGAAGTCCCTGCTGGGACAAGCACTCCCGTCTCACCCGACCTTACGAGTTCGGAAGAACCTTCGACAGCCGTCGCCACCACGGGGAGGCCGCTCGCCATCGCTTCGAGCAGGGCGTTTGCCATTCCCTCCCACCGCGACGGCAGGACGAACAGGGTCGCCGCGGCGAGGAGATTCGGAACGTCGGCTCGTAGCCCCGTAAAGTGGGTCGTGGCGGCCAGTCCCAGCTCGACGGCTCGGGCTTGCAAGGCGGCTCGATCGCGGCCATCCCCCACGATCAGGAAGTGGCAGTCGGGATGAGCGGCCTTCACGCGCACCGCCGCATTGAGCAGCACATCGATCCCCTTTTGCTCCTCCAGCCGCCCGACCGTGATGCAAACGGGTGAACCGACCGGCACGCCGAACGGTGTGAGATCCGCCGGAGTCGCCGACGCAAATGCCTCGTACTCGACGCCGTTCGGGATGACCGACAGCTTGCGGCGCGACAGCCCCGTTTCGGTGGCCGCGAAATCGGCGACGCCTTGGCTGACACAGACGTTGTGATCGACAAGCCAATTCGTCCACTGATCAACTCTCCCGTACCAGCGACTCCGGCGATCGGCGACTCGAATCCCCGAGACGATACGCGGGACTCGGGCCAATCTCCCGGCGACTCGCCCGACGATGTTCGCGTGAAACAGGAACGTCTGGAGCACGCTCGGCCGGAACCGTCGCAAGGCCAAGGTCAGTCGCAACAGCACGCGCGGGAGGCTCGTCACGCCGGAGGCATCGAAGCACTCAACCGTCACGCCGCCCGCTTCGATCACGTCCGCAAAGTGACCACGCGGGCCGAGGCAATAGACGCGCGGAGACCACTCGGCACGGTTCAGTCCCAGCACGAGCTGGCTCAATGCACGCTCGGCCCCGCCCCGATCCAGCTCGGTAATGCAGAACGCGATCGGAATCGGAGCCGACTCAACCGTCTTCATGAAGGGTTTCCCTACGAAGTGCGACCGCCTATACCTCGCGCAGCCGAAATTGATGCACCGTCGTTTAACCGCGTAGGCAAAGTAAGACATTTCTGAGCGGGGCGGCGTAAGCCCCCCGGTTCTTTGAAAGAGGGCTTACGCCCAAGAACCGGGGGGCTTACG
>JAYTGQ010000676.1:0-1412 GCA_043733345.1 Schlesneria sp. | reverse complement strand
CTCTGGAGGGAGGCGGAGAGCACCGGGGCGCGATTCGTGGTCGCCGAGGTGACATAGATGTTCGGGTCGTTGTTCTCGAGCGAGGTGTACGCGATCTTCGTTCCGTCGGGGGACCAGCGGGCGTCGGGAAGGACGAGCCCGCTCAGCTGAGGGAGCGAAGCGTAGGTGTTTGTGATGGTGTCGCGGAGTGAGGGTACTTGGAAAGGCAGGTGCCTTGTCGAGAGGTCGAACCCTCCGGGTGGGGTGCAATTGCGGAGCGGTGTCCATGTCAGCTCGTCGCTCCGCATTGTCAGGAAGTCCCCGTCACCTGGGGCCGGATCAAACTCGAGCGACCCCGGCAGCAATCCGTCGCATGCGACTGGAACTGGGTTTGCCAGCCTGAGTTGATAGAGGTGCCAAGTGGAACCACCAGTCTCGTGCGTTCCGTAGAAGAAGAGTCGTAGGCCTTCAGCAGACCATCTCAGGTTGGACATCGCCGAATCGCCGGTAAAGGTCGCAAGGACCGCCTCGGTGCCAGCGTCCATCGACCGCACGACGAGTTCCGTTTCCCAGTGGCCAAGTTGGATGATTGTCGTGTCCTCCGGGGTAGGGGTCACGAAGCGTTCCCGGATGTAAGCTAGCCGCGAACCGTTCGGTGAGAAGGTTGGCTCATGTGCCCGGCCGGGGGAGTTGGTCAGTTGCTGTGGCGACCCGCCCGGCGCGGCGACCCAGAGGTCTCGACCGGTGGCACTGGACTGTGCAAATGCGATCACACCGCCTCGTGGTGACCACGCGGGATCATGCTGATCAGGGGTGCCTGACACCAACTCGGTTGATGAGCCTGAACCCGAGGAAGACTTTGTGAAGATGCTTCTTTTCCCCGTGGCGTCGATCGCTTCGTACGCAAGCGTGCTGCCTATTGGTGACCATGCTGGAGCGGCCTCGGGTGCGACGGTCCCTGCAATCTGGGTCGATGAAGTGCCAGCTACGACTGAGATTTCGAACGCGTACTGATTCGGCGTCTCCCCTGGCACCCGAGGATTGGTGCCGAGCGTTGTGTGGGCTCCCTCTGGCCCGTCCTCCAGCGATACGACGAGCACCACGGCCTTGACGCCTGCTCCGAAGCCCGGGGAATCAAACACAAGGTCGCCGTTGACCTTGTCGAGGACCGCGGAGTTCGTTGAGATGCCGGTGGCCCACTCTGGATGGGCGTAGAGGTCATCTGAGGCCTGCGAGTAAGTGATGACGCTCGCGAATAGTCTGCCGCTGAAGTCGACCGCCTCACACGCGCCGCTCGGGACGAGCGTTCGGCTGAATCGCCCCTTCAACAGACCGGGCATGCGAACTCGGACCCTGAGCGGCTGTTGAGTCGTTGAAAGCGATGGATCCGCCTTGAACACGAAATACTCGGCCCCGAACATGTTGAGCAGAAG
>JAYTGQ010000675.1:0-1414 GCA_043733345.1 Schlesneria sp. | reverse complement strand
CGATATTCGTGACGCCGACGATCAATCCATGCGCACCCTGGAAAATGGCAGCGTCGCCCGTGATGTCTGATCCAGTGGTAACAGAGAACCTGGCATTGGCATACTCCGCACCGTTTGGTGCACCGAAAGTGAGTTTGGACCCAAACTGCCGAGAGTTGCGCGCTCGGCCGGCAAGCCGAGGTCGTATATCGCTACTGGGGAGGGGAGGCGGGTACAGCCGCACAGATCTTCGCCACGCAGAGTACGCGAAACGGTCGACGCGCCGTCGGCATTTCCGAAACGGGGATCGGACTTGCAAGTGCGCTCCTTCCACTCCGGAAAGAGGATGCGATAAACCTGATGGCGCCGCTGCGCCAGTTCCATGAGGTTGAACTTGTCGTCATCCGCACCTCCGAGAGCGGAACTCCCCGTCGTGCTCATCAGCGAGGCGCTTGGACAAGCGCTCGCGGACCACGTCGATGTCGTGATCCCTACGCATCAGTCGACCTTGGGAGCATCGAGCGAGATCCTTGTTTCCTTGGTGATCGTCGACGCGCTCGCCCTCGAGTTCGCGGCACGGCATCGCGACGACAGGGCCGCGAAATACAAGATGAACAGAATGCGCGAAGCCGTCGTTGGTTCTCCGATCGATCTGAATGCTCGTCCCCAGGCAGAGGCAATTGAAGCACGATTGCGCCGGCCGGGCCGATCAGCGGCCACAGCAGTGAGATCAAGGCAACGAAGCCGGAACGCTTGGACCATCAGGACCGATCCACGCGCACTCGCCCAGCGAAACAGCAAGCTCTGACGAGACGTTCGCCCGCCCCATCTTCACCACGGGGGTCCTGATGCCGTGGCTATGATCCGAGGTAAAGGCAACATCTTTCAGCGCTTGGAACGGCTTCTCCTCGAGGCGGCCGGGCAGCACGGTCTGGGCTGGGCAGGCGCAGATGGCGGAGCTATTCGGCACACCACGACATCTCGGCGAAACGTCGGTCTCCACTTGGATATAGCTTCCGACGACGAGTTTATCGATGCAACTAGGAAGGATTTCTTGCATGATCGACCAGAACAAGATCCCTGGTAAACCTGCTCAGCGCTCTCATTCTCATCGCCGCAGCTAGCAACGCAGCAGCGAACGACGAGACGCTGACCGCCATCCGGAGCCTTCTCTCGTCCGGCTAGCAAGCATCATCCCGCTGGCGCCAGCGCCAGCGGGAATCCAATCACTGGCCACCTCCGCCGACGCCGAGCGGCACGGACTGTTCTCAAGACGTCATAGTGATAATTGAGATTATCGACGGTAATAAACCAGGGGTGGAAGTGAGAACCCCGTGTTTGCGGGGATCCAGCCGAGTTTCCGAAAATCACCGTTGCCTATTCGCGACCGAGAGCTGGCCCTTGCCGCCGTCAATCAGCATCAGGTCAGGGAGGG
>JAYTGQ010000674.1:0-11388 GCA_043733345.1 Schlesneria sp. | reverse complement strand
TTGTCCAAGAACAACACCAACCCGAAGCGTGTGCGAGGACGAGAGTCGAGCGACATCCGTCCTCGCTCACGCTTCGGGTTGGTGTTGTTCAAAACACGGCGTAATTCTTGGACAAGTTCTTACGCCCAAGAACCGGGGGGGCTGACGCCACCCCGCTCAGATGTCTCAATCACTGATCGCGCGAGGTTTACTTTGGTTGCAGCCGAGAAGTGGTCTCGTGGAACCGCCCAGCCGAGAGCGTGCGCAGGCGTGCGATGGAATTGCGACGCCATACGCCGATGCCGCGCCCGCTTTCGGCGGGCGGTTCAACCAACGTGATCAACGCGCCTCACGGGCGAGGCCGGTTCTTCAGCTTCTCACTGGCGCGAGTCAGGATCGCGCGTTCGGCATCGGTCAGGCTGTCCGATCCCTGCTCATGAATCTTCGCCAAGATCGAATCGACCTTGGCATCGAGATCATTGGCCTCAGGCTCGGGTTGGAAGACGCGCAGCTTGCGTTGAGTCGCTCCGCGCCGCCAAGCCTTACGCCAGCGTGAGGGATCGACTCGCTCCCACAGCCCGGCAAGATGCCAGTCGAAGTGGCGATAAAAATATCCGAAGGCCATGCCGCACAGATGCGACGCCGTGTACGCGGCCATCGGCAAACCGATGTCACCCTGTGCGGCTTGCAGCAGCGTGTAAACATCGAGTCCCGCGTAGATCAACAGCAGCACCCAGATCTCGACCGGGATGATCCACGCAAACAGAATCTGCTCACGCGGAAAGTGCATCGCGTACAACGTGAACAGCGCGAGTACCGCTGGCGTGGCGCTCGACAACGGAAGCGGCAACGGCACGGAAGCACCGAACGCCGTGAAAAGCACTCCGGCGGAGAGAGCCGCCCCGAGATAGAAGAGCAGCATCTCGCGCGGGCCGTACATCCGCTCCAGCCGCGAACCGAGGAACCAGATGCCAAGCACGTTGAACACGAGCGTGAACGGAGACTGCCGGTCGTGGCAGAACGTGTAAGTCAGCACCCGCCACACTTGGCCGCTCAGCGTCGCACGCGCGTCGAGCATGAACCATTCGTCGATAAGTGAAATACGGCGGGCACCAAACTTGATGACTGCGTCCAAGCCCGCTTCCCGAGTCAGGACCGTCTGAAACAGGAACACGACGACAGTGATGATGATCAGCCACCGCGTCGTCGGCGTGTCATGCGCCCACTTCGGCCCCTGCGAGCGGTCTTCTTGGAAGTAGTCTCGGTCTTCAAAGCCCATCGCGTGATCCTCGCGCTCTCACCGGAAATGCCGTCTCCGACGTTGAAGTCCGGCTTAGCTTTGTTAGCCGGACTTCCTTCCGGGAAACACGCGGCAGAAAGAAGTCCGGCTTTCGAAAAGCCGGACTTCAAATTGGTTGGCGGGGTTGAATGCCACCGCCGCGCGGTGAGTTGAAGCTCAGTGTCGCGCGGCGGAAGCGGGGCGTCGGGACTTGAGCCAACCACACCAACCCGCAGCGTGAGCGAGGATGCCAAACAGCCACTCCTCGCTCACGCTGCGGGTTGGTGTGGCTGGCACCGATTACGGATTGTTGGTCGCCTGAACCTTCTCGGGTTGTGGCAGCTTGTCGGTCAACTCGACGTTCAATGCCTTGAGTCGATCGACTTCCGTTTGCACCGTTCTCAACCGGCGTCGTAGGTCATCCACTTTGGTCAGGACGTGGTTACGAACCTCTTCCACTTGCTCGACCGCCGCGACGAGGCCCTCGCGATGTTCCACCGCGTCGGCAGCATTCTTCGAGAGCTGCTCGCCCCCGACCAACTCGGCCTCGCGCAGCTTGAGTTGCTCTTCCGCTTGAGCCACCAGTTTCGTCTGCACATCCTGTGACCGACGCCAAACGGCCAGATCGTCTTCGCGCTGGCTCAGCAACAGGATCTGCTTGTCGAAGTTCTGCTGATAAGCCGACGGCAGTTGATTCCGCCAACGCCACTTGGAGCTTTGCCACGTCGCGCCGTCTTGATTCCGCACCTTCCAGTTCGGCGTCAACTGCGACTGCACATCGCGCGCGGTCGCGACGGTGAAGTCACCGCGATAGACGACGCTGTTGTCTGGCAGAACTTCAAAACCGTAGATCACTTTCTTATCCGTGATCCCAATGTTGGTGTCACTGTTGGTGCCACTGTTGGTGCCAAGGTCTACGACCAGCGCCCCTTGAGCCTGCACGGTGGTCTGAACGGGCGGAGACGATTTGCCCCACAGTTCCAACGCGCGGAAGCGGTCTCCTTCGAGGGCCTCGAGTTGTTCCTGCAACTCGGCCAATTTTGGCACGAGGGCGCGGTACTCCTCACGAGCGACGGACGCCTTTTTGGTCCAGCCGTTGCGGACTTGAATGAGCTTGGAGGTCAGTATCGTTGACGCCACTGCGGCCACGACCACCAACCAGACACCGACTTTTCCCATCGTATGCATTGCAAGGCCCTCGTCATCCCGAGACCCGAAACCACCGCCGCTTCTATACTGCACGCGGCCCGCAGTGGCACATTTGCCACTGCGACACACTAACCCGAAGTGTAAACGAGGAGATGTGTGGCGTTCCTCGCTCACGCTTCGGGTTAGTGTCACTGCGGGCCGTGAGCGGTCTATCGACCCGAGGCCGTCACCGGCGACAGGTCATTCGCCCCTCGGCGCCCTCAACAACTTCATCGCCCGTCGAAGATTCCATCTGTCCGAGTCGCCCGCCGCACGGGCAACCGACACAACCATCACGACCACACCAACCCGCAGCGTCAGCGAGGCTCGGCCGCTGACATCACATCTATTCGTTAAAGGGACTTTCGAGCCGGGCATCGTCAGCCCGTGATTAAAAAACTGAGACTAATCGAATTCGTCCTTGCTCACGCTGCGGGTTCGTGTGTTCCTGCCAACGTGCGGCGGATGATAAGAGTCGTCAAAGAGACGGGTCAAGGAGTTGCAGCCGCCTCGCCCACAAGATCGTTCGGTTCGACAACGGCCTCGACCACTGATACGGTCCCTGCCGATGAAGACAGTGCTGGAAAGCAGACTTGTAAGATGGGCACTCCTGCCCGTCCGGGTTGAAGGTAAAAGACCGGACGGGCAGGAGTGCCCATCCTACATACCGCGTTCGTCACGCGGCGACTTGTGCCGAGACGCGGCCTTTGTCACAACGAGTTTGAGATCGGCTTGCGGCGTTGTTCTGAAGATGCGGAGGCGGCATGGCCATGACGCGACGATGCGGCTTAGGAACTGGATCGAAACAACTTCCCGAAGTGAAGCAGGCTGCGATCAGCCGCAGGGCGCTAGCCCCGATTTGTGTCGTCCAAACCGGGGCTAGCGCCCTGCGGCTGATCGGGAAGTCCCTGTGAAATTGGACGGACGAGGCGTCCATCCTACGGGCCATTCACGACAACCTTTGGGAATCGCTTTATGCCCGCCGCCAAATCACTCGACGAAAAACTCCGTTCGATTCACGCCGATCCCTCCGGCTCGAAGGAGTTCATCATTGCGGATGCCAAGGACGCCGACATGGCGTTTGGGATGTCCGCGCCGGGGACAACGACCGCGCCGACTTCACGTCCGACGAGCGGTTCCAGCGGCGGCTCGCCCGAGAGTCATGCGAACGAGGTCCGGTTCAAGACGCTCGCCGAGTATCGCGCTCAGATTCGGCAGGTCATCGACCAGGGAGTCGTTGATATCGTGCTGATGTCAGCCAGCACGAGTGACCAACTGGCGGTGCAAGAGAAGTTGTTTGAGAATTCGCGCATCACACCGGCCGCGCGCGCCAACGACGCCAGCGACGTGCATCTGCCGCGCGGCGGGAAGGTTCATGCGGAACCCGCTCGTCCGTTTCGCACGGCTCATCTCGACCACATGCAGTGCGGGCACCTCGACTGCGCGCCGGACGAGCGGCTGATCGGCTCGAACCTCGGCTTGTACTCGGTGACGTTCCTCAACGATCAAACGCGCGACTTGGAAACGCTGCAACACTACAAGGAATTTCGTGAAGAGGCCGAGCGAGTCGGCTTCCGTCATTTTCTCGAAGTGTTCGACCCGAACGTAGCGAATGTCGTCCCGCCCGACAAACTGCCAGGGTTCATCAACGATCTGATCGCGCGCACGCTGGCCGGTGTTCCTCGCGCGGGACGGCCCGTGTTTTTGAAGATCGTTTACCACGGGCCGCAAGCGATGGAAGAGTTGGTTCAGTACGACCCGCATCTCGTCGTGGGAGTTCTTGGCGGTGCAGCCGGGACGACACTCGACGCCTTTCAACTGCTGCATCAGTCGCAGAAGTACGGCGGCCGCGCGGCGTTGTTCGGTCGCAAGATCAACAGCGCCGAGAACCAGCTCGCGTTCATCGAGTTCCTCCGTTTGATCGCCGATGGCGTGATCGAACCCGAAGAAGCGGTGCGGGCGTACCACAGCGTTCTTGGGAAACTGGGCGTCGCGCCGCACAGACCGCTCGACCTCGACCTGACTCTGCAAACGAACGTGATGAGCTACGGTGGCAGCGGCACGACAATCAGCATTCCCGCGCCTGCACCTGTCGCGAAAGTCGCCGCAACAGCGACCAATGGCGTCGCCCTCAGGCCGAACGCTCCACAAAGACCAACGCCACTCGACAAGCCCGATTTTGCCAAGATGTCGCCCGATGAACGGCTGGCGTACCACCGCGAACGGTTGCGTCGCGCGTTGGGATGAGGCCGCTCGGATTGAGCAGGGCTATCGCCTTTTCGGAGTAGGGTGGGACAAGCTCGCTTCGAGCGCCGGCCCACCATCGTGCAATCACTGGAAATCATGGTGGGCCAGCGCGGCGAAGCGCCACTGGTCCCACCCTACATTCTGCCCAGCTTCAAAAAGGCGATGGCCCTGGCGGATTGAGTTCGCATCTGGCGAAACGGAAACATGGAACATAGACTCCGCCCGCTGTCGAAAGGGAATTGAGTCATGACGTTTCCGACAGAAGTGGTGAGCCGGGTGGCGTAAGCCCCCGGACTCTTGTAATTGCAGCAAAGAATCCGGGGGCTTACGCCTCCCGGCTCACCTGATTTCGACTTTTGCCGGAAACGTCAGTCACAGGAGAGGGAGCGATGAAGAACCACCCGGAAGGATTCCGCGTCCGCCGCGCGCTGTGGCGGAAGGCACTTCAGATCGCCACGCTGGTTGCGGTCCTAGTGCTGCTGTTTTGCCCAACGGTGCCCGCGCAAGATTCCGCGGCTCCCGTCTCCAAGCCGACCGCGACCGCTGATGGCCTCAAACCGGCCGCGCCGAAAGGGATCCCCCGTGATCCGGTGGAAGTGTTCCTCGCTCTCGGCCCGCTGATGTATCCGCTCGGTCTGTGTTCGATCGTCTTGGTCTGGTTCTCGATCGAACGGCTGGTCGTGTTGCGACGCGGGCGAGTCATCCCGCGTCCGTTCGTGAAGCGTTTTTTTGAACACCTTACCGAAGGAAAACTCGATCCCAAATCGGCGACGAAGCTGTGCGAAGAGAACGGCAGCCCGATCGCGTTCATCTTCGCGCATGGCATCCGCAAGTGGGGCAAGAGCAGCGTTGAGGTCGAGCAGGCCGTCATCGACGGGGGCGAGCGACAAGTCAGTCAGCTCCGCAAACATCTACGTGTCATCAACGGCGTCGCGAACATTTCGACGTTGCTGGGTCTGCTGGGCACGGTCGTCGGGATGATCATTTCGTTCAATCAGATCGCGACCAATGCCGCGATGGGAAAGTCCGAGGAATTGGCGCAGGGCATCGGTCTCGCCCTGCTGGCCACGGCCGTCGGACTGATGATCGCGATCCCCGCCATCATCATGTACATGTACCTCTCGGGACGAATCGACACGCTGGTGATTGAGATGGATGAACTGGCTCAAACGCTGGTCGATACCATCTCCGCCGAGGGCCTCGCCGAACAAGCCCGTTCCGCCCCGCGCGCTGCGACCGGAACCAAAGCCGGGATCGACACTCGCAAGTAAGCCGATCGGCGGAGCTGTCACACCGGCCATTGAAGCCTAACGCGCAAGCGGAGGACGCTGTCACACCGGTCATTGAAGCCTGACGCGCAAGCGAAGGACGCTCGCCAACCGAATCTTCGCTTGCGCGTCAGACTTCAACCTGCGGTAAGGTGCGTTCCTACTCGACCGACTTCGCGGCCGGAGCAACAGCCGCAGCGCTCTTCGGTTTGGGGAGCAGCCCCGCCTGCTGGAGCATCACCACGACCGCCGCGTCCGTCGCCGTTCCACCCGCTGCGGGGCCGACGTTGCACGCGGCCATGAACGCCATGTTTTTCTTCGGAGCCAGCCACGTCACCACGAACCAGTGCGTGTTCGAGCCATTGTGCATGAGGACTTGTCCACCGGCCCACGGACGGTCGGCGACGATCCACCCGAGGGCGTACTCATCCTTGTCGTTGCCGCGCGGTGCGTGCAGCTTTTGAAAGGATTCTTGTTTGAGCAAGCGGCTCTCGCCGCGCGCCGCCTGCAAATGGAGGGCGACGAATTTCGACCAGTCGGCCATCGAACAATGCACCGTTCCGGCCGGTCCCAATCCGCGCGGGTTATCGGCGGTCGGCCCCGGAGGGAGCGAGTTCCCGAAGAAACCGTGTCCGCGCGGTTGATCAACAACATCGGCCGAACCAGGCGGACCGAATCCCGCCGACTTCATGCCGAGCGGCTCGAACAGCTCCTCTCGCAGGAGCGTCTCCCACTCCTTGTCCGTTGCCCGTTCGGCCATCATCCCTGCGAGCATGTACCCGAAGTTGGAGTACAAGTATTTCGTATCCGGCTGGTGTTCGAGCGGCTTCTCCAAAACGCCGTCGGTGACGAGCAGTTCTCTCGCCGCACGGCCCTCACCGCTGGCGAGCATCTTCCGCATCACTGTCGGTGGAGGGTTGGCTGGCAATCCCGCGCGATGCGACAAGAGTTGTTCGAGCGTCACGCGCCGCAAGTCTGTGTGGACGCGATCGACATCCTTCGCGAACGACTCTCCCACCGTCATCTCCCAACGCAACCGTCCCTGCTCGACAAGCCGCGCACACAGCGTCGCCGTCATCGCCTTCGTACACGAACCGAGATGCCACAGATCATCGACCGTCACCTTCGCCTCATGCCCGTTCGCCCTGATCCCCGTCGCGCCCAGCTTCGTGAGCTTGCCCCCTGCGATCACCGCTACCGCCAACCCATGCACCTTGTGTTGCTTGGCCACCGCCACCAGTTCCGCCGACACGTCGATCGGCTCCGCCGCCCACAGCGCCGACGATGCGATCGCGCACCACGCCGCCGACAGCGTTGCCACGCTGCGCCATCGTTCACGTCTCAGCATCGCGATGGTCATGGTTGAGTTTCCGTGGGGTGGGCCCGTTCTGCGATCACTTCGGCAGCTTCTGAAGACGACATCGGCTGCCGGATTTTTCTCGTCACCACGACAAAGAATTCGCTCAGCACCTGCGCGGAAAGGACTGCCGTCTGAAGATTGAGTGGCTTTCAAGAGCAGTGCTTGTGCGTGGTTCTGCTTGATCGGGTCTCGCGTGTCGTAGGCGTCAATGAGGATGTTGGAGTCGAAGAAAACCTGATCGCTCAGACAGGCTCTCCCGCGTCCATGGGCGGTCACCCCTGTCGCGACTGAGCTTGGCAAAAGTGGCTTGCAGTCGTTGCCCGGCCAGTTCCGCGCGATCCGACGAACGCGCCGCAAGCGATTCCACGAAATGCTGGAGGAGAGTCGTCACCGTCGTGTTTTCCGTCTCAGCAACCGCTTCGGCTTGAGCCAGAACTTGCTCGTCCACTTCCAGCGTCAATTGGCACATCGCAAGGTTCCTGTCGTTCGTCGAATCTGGAGAGCCATTCAAAATCAAATCACCAAATAACAGTACCGGGACTGCCAGCGACCGACCAGCCTCGTCCGTGCGAGAGATTGGGCTTGATCCAGCGAAATGCTGTTGCGAAATCCGGCCCATTGCTCCGGATGCGGCGCGGCGGTCAGAAAGCTGTAGTTGGAATCGTGGCTGGGTCCGACATCTGGATGCGACAGCCCGGAGATCACCGTGAAGTCGTCGCGAAAATCCTTGAGGACTTCCAGGTAGGGAGACCGCTCATAGTCCCGGCCCCCCTGTCCTGATTGACTCGGTTCCGGAAAGAAATACTCCGGATGCACTCCAAGCGGCGTGTTGATGAAGACCATGCGCCGCTTGACCGCTGGCGCAGCGGCAGCAGCCCGCCGCGTCATGACATCCAGCAGAGGCAGCGCCATCGCGACACCCGCGCCGCGAAGAAAGGTTCGGCGATCAAGCTTCATGATAAATTCCTTGTTGAGCAAAGATTGGGAGTCCGACTAGCGACTCAGATCAGTTGCCGGGCCAGCTTCAACGACTTCAAACCTCGGAAGGTGAAAAAGCCCGGCCCGGTCAACTGCATCCGTTGGTTAAGCGATGATTGTTATCCGGAATCGACTCCCGATCCCTGTTGTCCTCCAGAATCTGGCGGAGGTCTTTGAAGTAGCGGCGGTGCGTTAGGCGTAACGCATCTTCGCTCGCCGCATCCAGCAGGACCACTTCGTGGTCTATCCCTTTGCGGTTGAGATCCAACTCGATCCCAAGCCGCGAGTCCTCGGCTTCCCGCCGTTGCGAGTCGTCGAAGTCTCGAAACGTGACGATGCTGCCTTCACTTCGGTTGTACTCGATTAGGAAAATCATTGCTTCTGCTCCTTTTGTTCATCAAGCCAAGACATCGCCCTGCTCAAAAGATCGGCAATCTCATTCCACAGACGTACCCTCTGATCTCGCATTTCTTGATACTCCTGTTTGAAGCGTTCCATCGTGCGTCTTGACTCTTCCAGCTTTCCTCGTAGTTCTTGTAGCTGGCGGTTCGGTAAGGTCCATCCCAGAAAACGACGGAGTAGTTGATAGACAGGTTCTAAGCGGCGTTCAGGCAGTTCCGCGACTGCTTTCTTGAACTTCTCGTGAGCTGCATCCGCCGCCGCCATAGTCGCCACTGCTTTGGAAAGTGTTGTCTCCATTTTTTCGTTAGCCGATACCGCTTCGGAAGCTTTGGTGAGGACATTTCGCCATTCGTCGGTGCCGCCGCCGTACTTGATCGTTGGATCGAGGACATCGGAGGACTTCTCCGATAACTCCGCCCACAGGTGTTGCAGGGAACTTCGGACCTGGATCTCGATTGGCTTCCCGGAGACCTCCGCGATGATGTGGACCGCGCGATAACCGTGGCTGGGATTGTCGCGGCGGTCGATGACAGTCGCTTCAGGGAAGTCGGTTTTCAAAGTCGAAACGAATTGGTCTTGCTCCAATACGTTCATGACGACCACCCTGCACCCCGCGATATCCTGCATTTGACTCAGGCGGATCTTCTCGCGACGGAGTTTCTCCACGATGGAGATAGTGGATTTGGCAAGCCTCCCAGTTGGGAACTCGCCACGCTGACGAATCGTGCGGACCACCAACTCGTACGCCGCGCCAAATGACCGTCGGTAATCGTCGAGCAATCGAAGATCGCTCTCGGTGTGGGGACCGCCCTTGAGTCGGTCCCCGAGCCGGTCGATTTGTGTCTTGCTTAATGGCATTTTGCACATTTTCAGCGTGGATGACTTGGTCTCCGCCTAACAGTGAAGATAGCCGGGTGCGAGCGATCACGGACTGACTGAAATGGGTTCACCGCTCGCTTGGTGAATCAACGTCTCATTCCGGCTGTGGTTTGTCAATCGGCTGGAAGGCCCCGCTGGCGGCATGGCAGAACGATGGTCTGAAATTGGATGAATCAGAGTGTTTGTCTTCATCGTCCTGCCTCCATTGTTCTGCCACTTCCCAGCAGAGTCGTGAACTCGATGTCGTGGTGATTCAGGTTGATCCACTGGATACAGCCCAGTCGTGTGTGGCCGAGGAATCGCTGCAAGTGGTCTCGCATTCGCGGTTGACCATCGGCGGGGTGGCCGGGGCAGGAGCGGCTTCGCGATGCCCCGGTTTACAGTGTCAATCGACGATTCCGTGGCTTCGCCCAGAGCGGCTCCAGCTACGGCCACACAGGCGCTGCCGAAGGTCGGCCATCACGGCATCGGCAGGGCGAACGCGACCGGCCTCAAGATCGTCGAGACCTTCTCGGATCGCCGTGATCGTTTCATCCCGCTCACTCGCGGCACGCCAGAGGCAGACGTAGTCCTCTAGCGACAGGTCGTCCCCGGCATTGGGGTGCGCCTGGACGAACTTGTTGAATTCGTCGAGGTCTTGTTCGATCAGTGCTGTCATTGTCAACTTCCTCCTGTCGGTCAGGTCGATGAATCGACGAACGTGGTCGATCGGCAAGCATCATAATCCAAGCTGATGTTCCGCCACGACCGCCTCGGCCCAGCGAGCGTCTTCGGGGTGGAGGGGCGGGCGGGGTGGGGCGTTGTAGATGCGGTAGCGGTAGCCCGCGCGGTCGTAGACCAAGTGGAGCAGGCTCTGCAAATCGAGGCGGGCGTCGGGGTCGGGGGCTTGCAGCGGGACGGGGATCAGCGGCAGAGGGTCTCGCAGACGGAGCGGCCAGACGCCGGCGCGACGCAGTTGCTCGGCGCGTCTCACCAGGACGGAGTAGTCGCACTCGGGCAAGTCTTCGGCCGGCATCCGGTCGCCGCCGCGCAGCAAGTCGATCTCGATCACGTGGACGTGGCTGGCCAGATATCGCTGCCGTTTGGCGAGGTATTGCTCGCGGTCCGGTCCCGCCCGCTTGTTGGTCGGGCTGAGCAGTTCAATCACGGTGATGACAAGCTCGTCATCGCGATCCCGGATTTCGAGATAGGGCTCCGTTTCGATGTCAGCCCGTACCGGGAGCAACAGATTTGACGGAGCCTCCAACACGGCGGTGTCGGATTCTTGCTGGAGGGTCTCGAACCGCGTTTGCTTCACCGCCACATCGGGCCGTCCCGAAAAGTGCCGTTCCGGCTCGGGCGGGGCGTGGACGTAAACGTGCTCTTCCAGCGACACCACATAGCGCGGCAACAGTTGCTCGACCAACGCGTCACTGAGGGCCGTCACGAAACGCAGGTGAAAGTCCTGCCAGATGCCCTGTCGTTCGAGGTACGGGTTCATGCCGGGAAATGGGGAGGGCATCGTCGTGTCTCCTGTGAGAAATAGGTTCGCGGTTCGAGTGTATCGCAATCGGGAAGGCGGACTTTATTTCGTCGTGAACTCGTCCGTTAACAGCCTGTTGAAAATAGAAGCCTGAAGTGCGAGCGAAGGATTTCTGAGTCTAGTTCGTCCACATTTGCGACATCGTTCACTTGCGTTTCAGGCTTCTATTCCTTGTTTCAACAGGCTGTTAGCAGCCTGTTGAAAAAGGGAGGGCGAGGCTCCCGCCGAGCCGTGTGCGTGAGGAAAGTCGCTTGTTTCTCGCGGCTCGGCAGGAGCCTCGCCCTCC
>JAYTGQ010000673.1:0-1414 GCA_043733345.1 Schlesneria sp. | reverse complement strand
ATCTCCTCCCCTCGCCGGAGGCGTGATCCGCAGCCGCTTGGCGGAACAGGTCGCCGAGTTGCATCAGCCCCTGGCCCGGCTCCGCGCGGCGACTGACGCCGGACAGCGGGAGAGACAACACCTGGATCAACGGCAGTTGATGAGCGATCAGATCGCGAGACAAGAGTTCCGCTCGCGCCTGCTCCAGGACCGGCTTCGTCAACCGCAGCCGGGTGACCAGCGCGTCATCGCCATAAAACGACAATCCGTGCCGATCGGCCACGCCGCACAGGAACAGGTACAGCGACACGGCCTCGCGCGACAGATGGTCGGCGTGCTCGCGCAGGAAGCGGCGATCCAACCACGACCAGCCCGTCGAGGGGGGATGCCGCAATCGTGCGGTCACCAGAATGCGTTTGGGGATCATGCGTGAGACTCCTGGAGGCAATCACTTCAAACCGGAATGGATTGAACGCGGAGTTCCACGCTAACCAGTACCTGTGGTGCCACGCGATAAGTGACGACCGGCGCAGTGGGCGAGGATCGTCACGGGGGACGTGGTTGCGAGGTGGATGTGCTCGAGGCGTCGCATCGCCTCCGGACTCGCTGCTCGCGGGCCGCCCGGTACTCGTGCGTCCGTTTTTGCAGGCCACTCAACGTGCGACGGGACCGCCACTTGCGTTCGCGATCTCGAACGTTGTACATCGCTTGCCGACAGGAAGAGCAGCAATACCGAGCCGGGTTGCGAGCCGATGTTTTGGGCCGTTCATGGCATCCCGGACGGTCGCACAGCGGCGTCGAAGAAAAACTTTTGCCGCGTGACCACGCTCCGCCGCAACTTCGGGGTCATCAGGTGGTTGCGGTGAATCCTTGATGCGCTGACGGCGCACTCGTTCGGCCTGGGCGTGCTCGGCTTGGACGGTGGCGTCACGGCGCCGCCGGGCCTGTCGCTGTGCCGCCTGCCAGCGGCGAACCTGACGCTGGCATTCCGGATCCTGACAGTAGCGCTGGTTCCAGCACTGCGGCTGATACCGGCAAGCGCAACCTTTACGTAAGCACGTCCGCACGCGAGGTCGTCGAGTTCTCGAACGCCGGGAACACGCTCTGGAACAAACGGGGTGGGTCGGGTTATCCTGAGGAGAGTCCACGGAAGCGGTACTTCCGAAAGGATAGTCCGGGGAGAACGTGCCAACGTTCTCCCCGGGCGTTTAAAGAAACAGGAAACAGACCGGCACCCACAAGCTTACCCACGAAAAAAGGGACAAGACAGAAAAAAAGAAGTCGACTTCAAAACCGCGAACGCAACGAACGCGGGGAACCCGAGCAGAAAGGAATTGAAAAGAAACACGAAGAGAAAGAAACGAAGAAAGAGACTGTTTTAGAAATGAAGACCGGAAGGATACGAGGAACACAGACCGGCTAAACTGGTCCCACG
>JAYTGQ010000672.1:0-1415 GCA_043733345.1 Schlesneria sp. | reverse complement strand
CTAGCCGCCGGTTTCTTTGCTTGGAAACACAACTCCATCACACCGGCGGCTAGCGCCTTGCCGCTCAAAGTGAGTGCCATTGGGCTGACGCCGCCCGGCTCAGTCGGATTGCACCTGAACGATCGCAGGGTGAGCACTGCAGTCATTGGTTTCTTACTGATCGGTTTCACGAACGCTGCTCTCGCTCAGATCACTCCGACGAAACGCAACATTGAGGCAACTGCGTCCGAGTTCGTCACACCTGAAACGCAGAAGTCGATTGATCGGGGATTGGCTTACCTCGCGATTCGCCAGCATCCGGACGGTTCGTTCGGATCGGGCAGCACGTACAAGCGGAACGTGGCAGTGACGGCATTGGCGGGGATGGCCTTCCTCTCCGCCGGTCACACGCCGGGGCGAGGCCAATACGGCAAGCAGGTGGACCAGTCGATCGCGTTCCTGCTGAGCTGTGCCAAACCGTCGGGCTACATCGTACGCGAAGACAGCACGGGACACGGGCCGATGTACGGGCACGGGTTTGCCACGCTGTTTCTGGCCGAGGTCTATGGAATGACGCCTCGCAAGGATGTGCGTGAGGCCCTCAAAGCGGCGGTGCAACTCATCGTGAACTCGCAAAGTCGTGAGGGAGGTTGGCGGTACGACCCCGATGGCAAGGACGCCGACGTGTCGGTGACGGTCTGCCAGATGATGGCTCTCCGTGCGGCTCGCAACAGCGGCATCGCCGTCCCGAAGACGACCGTCGATCAGTGCGTGGAGTACGTGAAGAAGTGCCAGAACAACGCGGACGGAGGCTTCCGCTACCAACTCAATATGCGTCCCCAAAGTGACTTTCCTCGCTCGGCCGCCGGCGTGGTAACGCTCTATAGCGCGGGGCTCACCGAGGGTCGAGAACTCGAAAGGGGGCTCGCCTACCTGATGCGATTCCCGCCGCGAGGCGATCTGCTCCGCTACGACGCGCACTACTTTTACGGTCAGTACTACGCGGTGCAGGCGATGTGGCACGCGGGCGACGAATACTGGAAGCAGTGGTATCCCGCCATCCGCGACGAATTGACGGTTCGGCAACTGCCCGACGGAAGCTGGTCAGACTCGCTCGTCAACAGCGAATATGCCACCGCCATGGCGTGCCTCATCCTGCAAATGCCGAACAACTACCTGCCGATCTTTCAGCGGTGAAAGTCGGCTTGAGTCATAAGGCGACAGGCAAGAAAGGATTTACCCGAACACACCAACCCGAAGTGTGAACGAGGGCGTCGCCAGATTTCGCCCTCGTTCACACTTCGGGTTAGTGTGGGTCAGACAACTCCTGCCGGTAGCCTAACAGCCTGTTGAAAAACGGCTGTCGGGAGGGCGAGGCTCCTGCCGAGCCGCGAGAAACAAGCGACTTTCCTCACGCACATGGCTCGGCGGGAGCC
>JAYTGQ010000671.1:0-4345 GCA_043733345.1 Schlesneria sp. | reverse complement strand
CAAGTGTGCCCATCCTACGCTGGAGAAATCACTCATGCGGAATCGCCCCGCGCGAGCGCGACACTCACGCGGGATTACTCGGTGGATCGGGTTGAGTCGGATCGGAATTGGGGCGCGGTCCGTCGGCGCGCGGTCCCTTTTGATCGCCACGCGGTCGGTCATCGGGCCGCTGCTCGCCACGAGGCTGGTCATTACGAGATCGGCTTTCTCGCGGACGATCATCGCGACGCTGGGGTTCCTGAAGGGTGCCAGCCTCAGCCCCGTCTTGCTTGGCGGCGGGCGGCGGATTGGGCTTCGTGGACTTCGTGCTGACGACGGTCAGGATGTCCTTCTCGTCAGTCATGATGTGCCGCTGGTCGTCGAAGACGATCATCAATTTTCGCGCGAGCAATTCCTGTCCGATAATCTTGCCGGTTCCCTGTTTCGTGACGACGGTCGCTCCAATCGGCGGGAGTTCCTTGCGACTCTCTTCGTAGGTGTCGTACTCGTACCGCAAGCAGCACTTCAATCGACCGCAGCGGCCGGAGATTTTCGAGGGATCGAGCGTCGCCTTTTGCAGCTTGGCCATCTTCATGGAGACGGGCGGCATCTCGCGAAGGAACGTGTTGCAGCAAACCGGCTGGCCGCAGTCGCCATAGTCGGCCAGCAGTTTGGCTTCATCACGGATGCCGATCTGGCGCATCTCGATCCGCGTCTGAAACACCTTGGCGAGCGACTTCACGAGGTCTCGGAAGTCGATGCGTTGCTCGGCCACGTAGTAATAGACGAGCCGCTCACCGCCGATGACCTGCTCGACATCGACCAACTGCATTTGCAGATTGCGTTCGCGAATTTGGGCGAGTCCCCCCGCAAACGCTTCCTTCTCGAATGCAATCGCCTTGTCGCGATTGGCTTCATCCTCGTCATTGGTGATGCGGATGATTCGGCCGTGTTCGTCGGAGGCACCGAGGTACGTGCGAGTCTGCTGTGAGGCGGTACTCAGCACGGTGCCCCATTCGTGGCCGCGTTCACCACGAACGATGACGGACGCTCCACGCGGCAGCGGCGCGAGACCCCGCGCCGAGAACTCGCCTAAGATGCGCGTCGTTCCGTAGCGAACGACGTAAGACTGATCGACGACAGGTGTATCCATTGGGCCTTCTGTGCTGAGGCGTTGATCGGGAGAGAGGACATCCGTGCCAGGCTCTGCGACGCGCCGAACGGGATTTATTCCACATCGGCCGACGCAGGATTGGCGCAAGGCGGGCGGAGTATACACGCCCGCGCGCCTTAGACGCCAAGCCGCTCGGGAAAGCCGCAGTCGCCGTTTGGAAAACGCGTAGGACGGGCACTCTTGCCCGTCGGCCTCCTCACGGAAGGACGGGCAAGAGTGCCCATCCCACAGGTGTATTCCCTCGGCGGTCAAACGAACGGGCTTGGTAATTCGATGTCGTCCAGTCCCTCGTCCTCGTCCGGCTCGTCGCCATTGAGCGCCAAGCCTTCTTCGCACGAAAAGCTTTTCGTCATCAACTCCATCACCGGGCGAGTCAGCTTCGACTCGAAATCGGTTGCTTGAGAGACGATCAGCACCGTGCGCCGGTTGGTTCTAAACGCGATGAGCGTGGCCCAATTGACGGCGTCGAGACAGACGAAGTCGATCTCGCGCCCTGCGACGGGGATGGGCAGCAGGTCTGGAGGCTCCGACTCGTCGAGGTCCGTGTATTCGTCCCGATAGGCCGTGAGCGCCGTTTCCAAAATGTCGGCAGGGTCCGGCGCGTCCTCGAATAGGGTCAGTGTCCAGAATGATGTGCCGTGGCTTTGAATGGAGATCGTGAGTTCATCCGGCCCCACGTCTTCGGTCAAGGTCCAGTCGCCGGGATGACAGAATCGGATCCCATGATTGCGGTAAACCTCGTCCCCCCCGAACGGGATTTCGGCTTTGGAAAGGTCTTCGTGGTCATGGTCATGGTCGTGGTCATGGGAATAGTCTTCGTTGTGCCTCACTCGCCGGTCCTTTTCGCCAATTTTGAGATTCGTATCTAAACAGGGATTCGCATCAGAGATGACCATCCACCGTGGTCCTATCGTACGACTCACGTTTTGTTTCTTCGCCGGGCGCGCAGATTTTAGGGGCTGGGCATTTTTGGTTCCGAGCGTTTTTGGGTGTGATCAAAGAGGTTAGAAACGCAGAGGACGCGGAGAGGGAAAATTCAGGGGGACTGTACTCCTAGCATTCTCTGCGATCTCCGCGTCCTCTGCGTTTCTAAGGGGCCGTGCCTTTCACTTGGGTTGCGGCGGAACGAAGTGAAGCCGCGCTGAGTTTTTGGAGGACAGATGTCGTCGCGTTGTCCCGTTTGAAATGCCAGCCATGAAATTTCGACCAGCGTGACGTACAACAGAGATCGTCGATTCTTAGTCCGGAATGCCGCTGCTCCCAGACTTGGCGCATCTCACTCAACATCACACCACGAGGCCGCTCATGTACCGAACCATCCTGATGCTGAGAGTGTTGATCCTGTTGTGTGCCGCGCTGCCCGTGTCGTTCGCGGCGGCGGCCGAACCGGGTTGGAAAGGGGGCGTGGCCAAGGCGGTCATCACGCCCAAGCAGCCGATGTGGATGGCCGGTTATGGCAGTCGGACCAAGCCCGCCGAGGGACCGTTGCATGATCTGTATCTGCGCGTGCTGGCTCTGGAGGACGCGGCCGGACATCGCGGGATCGTGCTGGCCAGCGACACGCTCGGGATCTCGAAGCCGATCTACGATGAGGTGTCACGTCGCGTGAAGGAGCAGTATGGCCTCGACCGTTCGCAGTTGATGCTGCACGCCTCACACACTCACTGCGGGCCGGTACTCAAGAGCGCGCTCTACGACATTTATCCGCTGGACGAAGCTCAGATCAAACTGATCGAGGAATACTCCGACTGGCTGACGACCGAGATCGTGTCGGCGATTGGCCTCGCCCTGAAAGACCTGCGTCCCGTCACGGTCTTGCGCGGGACTGGGACGGCCGACTTCGGTGTGAACCGCCGCTCCAACCGTGAACCGGATGTGCCGATATTGCGTGAGCAGAATCTGCTGCTCGGTCCCGTCGATCACACCGTTCCGACGTTGGCCGTAAGAAGCCTCGACGGAAAGTTGATCGCGGTTGCCTTCGCGTATGCCTGTCACAACACGACGCTCAGCTTCCAACAATGGTGCGGAGACTACGCGGGGTTCGCCCAGTACGACTTGGAAGCACGGCATCCCGGCGCGGTCGCTCTGTTCTGCATGGGCTGCGGCGCGGATCAAAATCCGCTGCCAAGACGGACGGTCGAACTGGCCGAAACTTATGGCAAGCGGCTGTCGTCGGCAGTCGATGCCGTTCTGATGCAGCCGCAGGACCGTGTCGCTCCGACTCTGCGGACGACTCACGAATTCGTGCAACTCGCCATGCAGGGCCTGCCGAAAACCGAGGAGTTGAATCGGTTGGCAGAGGCGGCTCCGAGTTACAGCCAGCGCTGGGCCGCTCGGATTCTCAAGTTGATCGAAACGAAGGCCGAGATCCCGTTGGAGTACCCGTACCCGATCACCACTTGGAGATTGGGTGGCGACCAACTTTGGATCGCCTTGGGTGGAGAAGTGGTCGTTGATTACTCGCTCCGGCTGAAAGCAGAGCACGGCGAACAAGCGTGGGTGACGGCCTATGCCAACGACGTGATGGCTTACATCCCGTCTCGCCGCGTGCTGCTCGAAGGGGGCTACGAAGGGCAAAGCTCGATGATGGTTTACGGACTGCCGACGGATCGCTGGGCGGACGATGTTGAAGCACGAATCGCGGCGAGCGTGGGGCGACTCGTCGAGCAGGTCCGCAAGAAATGAACTGGGTGATGGCACCAACCCGCAGCGTGAGCGAGGGCGAGCGATAGGAATTCGTTAAACCGTAGGATGGACGCCCCGTCCGTCCGAGTTTGCCCAGAAGAGCCGGACGGACGAGGCGTCCATCCTACGTTGCACGTACGCGAACTCTTGGCGCTCGCCTTACGAACCCACATCGAGAACACAATCAGGAACCCAGTCGATGCGACGTGTGAAGTCTTGCGGCGTACTCCTCTTTCGCCGTCAACCGGAACTGAGCTTCCTGTTGATGAAGCACTCGCATCGCTTTGACCTGCCCAAAGGCCACGTCGAAGCGGGTGAGACCGAACTCGAATGTGCTCTGCGCGAGACCTGGGAGGAAACGGGGATCGCCAGTGACCGCGTGTTGCTCGACCCCGACTTCCGGTTTGAGGAAACGTATTTTCCCGTTGAGCCTCGCTTCGGCACCGAGCGCGTCGAAAAGACGCTCGTCATCTTTCTTGGCTGGGTCGAAGGCTCGGAACCGATTCG
>JAYTGQ010000670.1:0-4346 GCA_043733345.1 Schlesneria sp. | reverse complement strand
GGCAGATCCAACCGACAATGTACTTTCTCTGTTCGGCGAAACGGTCGCTCATGGGCGCGCTCCAGGACTTGGTGATCACGAAAACTCACTCTTGGTCGACAGACACAGGGAGGTCCGATGTCACGCCGGCGCAGAGAAGGGCTTACGCCCAAGAACCGGGGGGCTGACGCCACCCCGCTCAGATGTCTCATCACCGACCGCGCGAGGTATAAACGAACTCATTGCCTTTACGACCGTTCCACTGCCGGACACGGATCCATCCGTCTGAGCGGCTCTGCCGGTCACACCTTTTCTTTTGAGGAGTTTGCTTATGAAACGTCGCCGTCCACTTTTGTGTGAGTTCTCTGTCCGTCGTGGCCTGACGAGTGTCGCGGCGATGTTGGCGTTGACTGTGGCCGCCACTGCCGTGCAGGCTCAAACCATTGCACGCTGTGGAGCTGGATGGCTCGAAAAGGTCGATGGCTATCATGTGCTGCATCTGAAGGGAACGCCCTACGAGATGGGCTTTCAGCACGGCACGCTGCTCAAGGATCACGTCCAGCAAAACCTCAAGACGCTGCTCGTCGATAAGGCCAGCGAAGCCACTCTCGTCGATGCGGGACCGATCAAGCTGACGCCGCGCGCGGCCATTGAGATGATCGTCGCGATTCAAGAACCGCACATCGCGCCGCGGTACGTTGAGGAAATCAAAGGCTTGTCGGACGGAGCGGGCATTTCGGTGGCAGACGCGCGGGCCGCAAACTTTATCCCCGAGCTGTTTCATTGCAGCGGCTTCTCACTCGCCAAGTCGGCCACCAAGAATGGCAACCTGCTGCATGGTCGAGTCCTCGATTACGCCACCGATTGGGGTCTGCAAGATCACGCAGTCGTCGTCGTGTATGAGCCGGAAGGCCGCTTGCCTTGGGTCAACATTGGCTACGCCGGGTTCCTCGGTTCGGTAACGGGGATGAATGCCGAACACGTCTCAATCGGTGAGATGGGTGGCGGTGGTCTCGGTCACTGGAACGGTCGCCCGATGACGTTGATCGTGCGCGAGGCACTGGAAACCGCGAAGTCGCTCGACGAAGCGATCACCGTCTTCCGTGATGGCCCGCGCACCTGCGAGTACTACTTCGTCGTGGCCGATGGTGAGACGAACGAGGCGGTCGGCATGGAAGCGTCGTGGAACGTCTTCACGGTCGTCCCTCCCGGCGAAGCCCATCCGCTCCTGTCGATGCCGGTGAAAGACTGCGTGCTGTTGTCGGCCGGTGCGCGCTACAACGAACTCGTCAAACGAGCCACCGCCGGACACGGCCAGTTCACGGCGGAAGAAGCTCTGCGATTGATGGACCGCCCGGTCGCGATGAGTTCCAACCTGCACAACGTCCTGTTTGAACCCGCCACCACCAAGTTCTGGGTCGCCAACGCCAGCACCGACAAGCGTCCCGCCGCCGACCAAAAATACTTCTCATTCCAACTGAGCGACCTGCTGAAGCGTCGTCCGGCGGAAGGAAGTCCTCAACTCCCGACGGCCACCAAGACGGCCACCAAGTCGGCCAGCATCAAGACGACCGTGACGCCGTGAGGTGACCGAAAAGAGCGTATTCTCATCACGTCACCTCCTGAGGAACACGTTACCGTAGTCCCGTCGCTCCGCCGACGGGACGCGAGTCACGATCAGAAACTTGTGGCACACGTCCCGTCGGCGGAGCGACGGGACTACGGTAGCGCAGTGCAACTCCGAGATCATGTCGTGTTCCTCCCCCACGAGTGTCCCCAACGGGGACGGATAAACTCCTTTCGTGAGTCCTCCATGCCCAGTGATTCCGCTCCTTCAAACCCACGGATGGGAACGCCGAAGCTGCCGTCGTGGTTGGTCATCGTCTTGGTCTTGGGATTCCTCGGATTCGCGTGGTATCAGAACCGGGAACGGAAGGATGCCGCTGAACGGGAGCGCGTTCTCGTGCGGCACGAGGAGCATGCGAAGCCCGTCTCTTCGCCAACACGGGTGCCGTCCGGCGAAACCGCTTCCAATGACGACTCTCACAACGAGCCGGTCGTTGCGGAAGTGACGCCCGAGTTGGGAGCGGTCCCCTCGCGCGAGACACAGCCTGCCACCCCTGAAGCCTCGCAGCCCAAGACCGCTGTTCCGGGCAAGCCTCTCGCAGCGACCGATCGAACTCACGCTCCCACGCGAGCTGGTCCGAGCCCTGTGACGGTCGGTCGCGTCCCCGCGGCGAATGATCGAGCGACGACAGATCGCACCGCCCCTGATCCTCGGGTGAGTCCGAAGTCACCCACTCAACCGACGAACGATCCACGACGTGATACTTCGAAGCCAGACGCTGCGAAGAAGAAGTCTGCGACGACGGCTCAGCTTGAAAACCAGACGATTCGTGACTTCGGTCGTGTCGTTTTCAAAGGGACGATCGACCTGCAACCGACGCTCGATCGGATCGCGCGCGGCGAGCGAAACACGCATCGCAACGACGGCTCGACGTTCGGCAATCGCGAACGCCAACTGCCTCAAAAACCGCAGGGCTATTACACCGAGTACGTTCACCCGACGAAGGGCATCAACGGCCCCGGTCCTCAGCGCATCATCTTCGGCAAGAGCGGTGACATCTGGTACACGCCCGACCACTACGAGACGTTTAAGAAGATCAAGTGACCCATTCGGCGAGCGAGCTGGACCGGCTTGTTTCACCGCGTGGGCAACGCCCCGCGCGTCGCGGCGTAGAACAAACATCAACGTCACTCGACGCGCGGGGCGTTGCCCACACGGTTAACGCTGTTGAAAATAGAAGCCTGAAGCGCGAGCGAAGGATTTCCGAGCCTAATTCGTCCGCATTTACGACATCCTTCGCTTGCGCTTCAGGTTTCTATTCCCTTTTTCAACAGGCGGTTAAACGACGCAAATGTCTCACGGTTTTCTGTGTAAGGTCGTGGGCGCAGTTTGACTGACAACGACATCCCCGAGAATTCTGCCGTCATGTTTAATTCACCTTGTCCCGTCGGCTTCCAGTTTGTTGACGCCCCGGCTCTGCATTCAGATCCCGATGCGCGCGTCGTCCGAGTTCCGGCAGGTCTGCTGCGCAAGCGTGATCTGTTGATGGTCCTCGCACGCGGCCTGGATTTTCCCGGTCACTTTGGTTGGAACTGGGATGCACTCGAAGAATGTCTCCGCGATCTCGCGTGGATCGAGTACCCCCGCCGCATCGTGTTGGTCCACGAGGCTCTGCCGTTCCAACCTGACTGGGACAACCGGGCAACCTACTTGAGCATCCTCAAAGAGGCCGTCGCCGCTTGGGGACCAAATCAATCTCACGAACTGATCGCGGTTTTCCCCGAGCGCTGTCGTGACGCAGTTTTGAGTGCCGGTTGAGGGGCGATTCGATGCGTCGCGCTGACGTTGGAGTTCATCTCAAAGCCCGGCTTTTTATCTCCCGCGCGGCCCCGAGTGAGACATTTCCGTGCAGGGCAGCGTCAGCCAAATGGCACTCGCTTTAGAAAGTAGTAGGCACATTCCATGTGCCGTTCTCTGCGGAGTTGAAGGCGAAAATGAGCGAGGCCGGATGGCGTCGCCCCACATGCGGCCAGAGCAGTGCGAGGCCCAGCACGAGCAGACTCATCCCGCCATAAGCCGGGACCAAATGCCAGCCGCTGGTGTAGCCGACGGCCAAGTGAACTCCGATTGCCAGCCCGTACGCGGGGACACCCGCCAGTAGCAGCGTCCACCACAACCAGCGTGTTCCTTGTCGCAGCCCCCACAACGAGGTCAACAGCACGGCCACTCCCGTCGAGATCAACATCCCGCCAAAGCTGGCTCGGTCGTGAGCGATCAGTGGAATCAGACGCGGGTTGGCGAGAGACAGATCGCTCGGGCAAACGTCCATGAACTCCAAGTCTTCCTGCACGAAGACCGTCGTACAGCCGACGCCGCAGATGACGGTCCCCGCCACAATCAGAACAACGGCGTGAATCACGAACGCCAACTGGCCCCACTGCGCGAGACGCCACGTCCAGTCCTCGCGCAGGTTGGGCGGCGCGGTCCACTCGGCCGGCCCAAGTCGGGCGCTCCACGCCATCAACAGGAACTGAAACATCACCGCCGTGACGAAGGCATGAAACGGGTCGAAGTAGCCGAAGCCCAAGAACAGAAAGAAGCTGCCAAAACCGGTGAGAGCCGACACGAGGACGGTCATCATCGCCCAGTGTGATCCGCGACGAATGCCATGCCACGACAGTGACAAGTACAGCACCGCGACCGCCAGCATCGTCCCCGACAACGTCACGCGATCGTGCTGCATGAACGCCAGCAACCGGGGACTGATCAGGTTCAATTCCTCGCGAGACATCCCGACGAA
>JAYTGQ010000669.1:0-26534 GCA_043733345.1 Schlesneria sp. | reverse complement strand
GCAAGCCAAAGGCGAGCGCGTATGAGGGCGATTCACCGCGTTCTCGCGCTCGCCTTTGGCTTGCGGTTAAACCACTGAAGCCCGCAATACAAAGTTGTCCGACCACTAGCGCCTTGTTCAGCCTGCGAAACCGATAGGGTGGACCAGCATCGCTTCGCCGCTGGTCCCACCCTACTGGTTACGCATCTTCAAATTGGACGGAGCCGTGCCAGTCGATACGGCAGCAAGCTGGGCCATCCGCGAATGGTCACGTCTGGAACTGCTGCCACAAATCCTCAAACGTGTTTGAGAAGATGGCCACCAGGCGACGGTTGGTGGTGACGATGAAATTCTCTTCGTTGTTGGCTGCGGCACCGCGCGTCCAGTTGTAGCTGCCGTTGAGCAAAACCGCGTTGTCAAACACCGCAAACTTGTGGTGCATGTGGTACTCGGTGCGATCCACTCGCAGTTCAATGCCCGCCTGTAGAAAGCGATCCGCATCGGACCCGAGGTCTGCCGCTTTGTCATTGTCGGTGATGATGCGGACCCGGACTCCCCGACCGTGAGCCTCCAGCACGGCGGAAGTCAGTCGGTCGTCGGTGATCGTGAAGACGCAGATCTCGACCGTCTGTTTCGCCTGAGCCAGCAGAGTCCGAATCCGCTGAGGACAATCGCCGTGAGGACTGAACCACGCCTCCGCAATGTCTTCTTTCACTTCGCCCGCCGATGGCTGGAGAACTTTGGCAATCTCTTCCAGCCACTCGACGATCAGCGTCCCATTCGTGGCATCGACCGCTTCTCTGGCCAACCCGAACGCCAGTCGGCGAAAGTGAGCCAACTGTTCCGCATCAGCACCGGCCTCGTCCAGATGCTGACTCAGCACGGACTTCTCGCCCCGCGACAGCCGTCGATCCGCCAACGACTGCTCCAGAATCTCACGCATCTGCTGTGGTGTCATCATGGTCCTGCTTTCCGTATTCCGTGTTGAACCGCAAACATCAGCCGTTGGGCGCTAGCCCCGGTTCTCGTCTTGAACTGCATCCGATCCTGCGCCTCACGCACATAGAGGCACACGGTTTCCAAGTCCTCTTCGTTGTTGATGCACTCCCAGTCGCCGCCCACCGACCACACGGGGCGATCACGAAACACCTTCCCTTGTTCCCGGAGTCCGCGCGTGCCATTGGCTTTCAATTGGTCACGGACAGTGGCACCGGAATATCCCACGGCGGTGACAACGGCATGCACGTGATTCGTGCGAGCATTGACGGCCCATAATCGCCAGCCACGATGATCACAGTGTCGTTGGCACTCGGTTTCGACGACCGTTCGTTGATCGGGATTCAGGAGGACGATGGCCTGCTTCAGGCGTGTGCGATGCCACTGCTCAAGTTGCGGCTGCGGCGGCTGGTGGCCGCGTCCGCGCCGCCGCCAACCGCGTTCGTCGCCTTGCAGATGAGTGCCATACACGGTCCAGGTGATGAAGTAGGCCAGCGGGTCATCAGAGTTCATGATGCAGTCCTCGAATTGTCGAATTCGATCAATCTGCCACTGAATCAATCAGCCGCAGGGCGCTAGCCCCGGTTCTGTCACGCGACGAGGCTGTGATTCTATTGAACCCGATCAAACCGGGGCTAGCGCCCTGCGGCTGATTGGCGTATCTGTCGCCGTGGGTTGAAACCCACGGCGACCTTCGGCGGTCGCTCTGCGACCAAGGCCAAGAACCCTGCCGACTCGCGGAGGGAACTGCGGGGTGCCACGGTCAGGGAGTCTTCGACAGGGCCGTGCTCTTCCGTGAGCGACTGTCGGAGGCGAGTGTCACACCGTCCGCGGGCTGGCAGTGCTGATTGCTGTGATGGCTCCGTCAACCATCCACGTCTCTTCTTCATTCGCACGGCCACGTCGCAGACTCCGTGACCGTAGCACCCGCACCCGGTGGATCGCCAGCCTCAAGAAGGCAGCATCAACTCCGCGTGGAGTTGATCTTCCCATTCGGCCATGTGAAGTCGATCTGCGGTTTCGTGTTTAGCCCATTCGCGTATCCGATGGTTCGGGTGGTTCAAGAATTTCTGGGCATCCTTGGCTTCGCTGCGAAAACGATCGGCTGCACTGCCCGACCACATTTCGCTGGAGTGGGAACCACTCAAGAAACCGCGAAAGACCTCGTCATCGTCGTATTCGGATAAGACTGAAGTGAGCAATTGAGGGACGACCGCGTTACCCGCATCGTCGATGTAGGGACGAGGCAAGTGTCGTGCGATCACGTGTGCAGCTTGGAAACCATTCCGTGCCACCCACTTGAGCACACAATGCACGGGAAGCTGAGTGACGAAATCGCGAAAGACTCCGATTTGGAGACGCCATCCATTCTCGGGATCGAGTAGCGCATGACCAAAACCCTCCATTGCGGTGTCTGGAACATTCGATGCCAACTCGACCAAGCTTTTTTCAGATTGGCGAACCACCTGCAAACTTTCACTCAAGAGCGATTTGCCAAGCACTCGGCCCGCACGATTGGGGTCGAAGTTGGCGAGTTGACTTACGATTCTGGACCATTCGTATGCGAGCTGCCCGCCGATGAACGCTGCTCCAACTTCCACAAGATCCCAGATACTGGCGCGGACGTGCGGATTGTCGATAAAGTTGTGCTCCGGGCTACGCTTCGCGAGATGCAGCAATGTGGAGACGAATCGAATTCCCGCCCGAACGGAATCCTGATCGCCCGCAATCGCCGCCTTCACGAAGTACGGCACTAGACGAGTGACTTCAACCGACGTGAGTTCTCGTCGGCCCACGCCCATCGCAAAGCTGGCGAGATAACGGGGGGAAAGGACACCAGACTCCACGAGGCGAATGGTCTGATTCAATCCGTCAAAACTGTCGCCGCCGTAGGTGAGCACATCAGCGGCCAACTCGGGGCGTTTTGTCGCCAACTGATCCGCGAGATTTCGCAAATCCAACGGCACCGTCTTTTCCGCAAATACCAGCCCCCGAACATAGCCACGAAGCAACGGAGCGGCTCCTTGTGCGATGGCATGCTCGAAGATGTCTCGTCCACAGACGAACTTCTCGTCGCGGCGTCCGATGGCAAAGCCGAGTCGTTCGGTGGAGCGTGCCTCCGGAGATGCCAACCACTCAAAATGTGGGAACAACATCAATGGCTCGTTCAGAATCTTTTCTGCCAGTTCATCCATCTCGTCCGGCTCCGTATGAATACGTTCGGCAAACCGATGGTCCCACGGATCGCGTACACACACGCTGCGTAGCCGCCCGTCGAAGTCGATTGGGCGAAACGAATCAGCCCACTTCCGAACTTTCTCATGATACTCCTGCGCTTGCGGAGTCACGGCTCGATGAGCGTCTTCCCAAGTCTCGATGAATTCATCAACCGCGTTCACCAGTTTGCGAGTTTCTTCGTCGCAAACACGAATCGACCGAAGGATCAGCGTTAGCTCTTCGAGAAATCCGTGGTCCAACAAGAAGAAGACTTTGGCGGTGACAACATCGAACGCCAAGTGACGATGCTCCGGAGACGCACCACCCAGATGGATTACGCAGATCGCCAGCGCCGAGCGGTAGCAATCCAACTCCTCGCCGATTGTCGTGGGCTGCCAATACTGAGGTCGAAGTCGACCTGCAACGACCGGCGGTCCAACGACGCGGCTGCCCGACGGCTCCAAAATTCCTGCCAAGCCTCGGAACGCGAGTTTCGCTTCATCAAGATTCGCGGCCATTGTTCGCTGTTCCAACACTCGCAAGCGGCTCACAAAGGAAGCAGCGGTTCCGGAGAGATAGACGCCAAAGAGTCCGCGCCAAGTCTCCGTGGCATTGTTGCCAATCTGTGATTCCGTCTCGTGGAGGGCCAGACGGAACAGGCACGCTTCGCAGTCCGCAAAGAACTCCGGGAATGTGACCAGTCGTTCCAGCAACCAGACGAGTTTCCGACGCGGTCCCCAGCCTCTTCCGACATTGTTCCCGTTGATATTCAAAAGCTCGCCCGCACTGGCACTTTCAATGATCGCGCGAAGCTGCGGAAGAAACTCTTCTGGTGATGTCTCCACAATGGCTTCAGCCAGCGAGGTATTTTCTGGTGCAGTCAGTGCTTCAGCCGTCAATCGACCAAACCAGCCTCGAAAAAACTTTGCGACGGCGTCGCGCACCTCGCTTGCACCAAGCGTGCTACACCGGTCGATGAACTGTTGCCGCAGATGTTCAGGAAGCTGTTGGAGAAAGGCTGCCGGATCGTGACTGACCCAGCGTTGCCAGCCTTCCGCGAACAAGATGCGAGCCACGATCTCGGGCGTGACATACCAGTAGCGACCGGCCTGCACCACAAAGCCGGGAGAGTCCTTGACGGATCGAACTGCGTTTTGGAACTGTTGCTGCGTCAGGCCAGACGATTTGCACAGCGAGTCAAGATCGGGGCGGACTTCGGCGCTGAACCCCACTTTGTGGAACAACGCTAACATTGAAATGGCGGGCAGATTCTCGGGAGAGAGCCGCCCACGAATATACGTTTCAACTGACTGAAGCAGTCCAGCAAGGTCGCCGGCCCTGAGTTCATCGTCGTGAAGGCACATGTCGGCCGCCAATCGGACGAACCCGCGTGACAGTTGGGAGTATTGCCAACGTCGGTCGGATGGCACGACCGGGAAGTTAGCCTCAAGGATGCTGTCGGTATTCTTCAATGCCTCAGACGACAACCAGACTTGCGATGCCAACGACGCGAGCCGCTCGCCTGTGTTGTCGAGGCAGATGATCCGTAACCGCGACGAATGTCCCCGAACGTTTTCATTCAGGAAATTGCGCGTCGATGGTGTGCATTCGTCCGCCACCAAGATCGCGGCTTGGTGCGGCGTATTCACAATGACCATTGCCAACGCACGAGCATCCTGCTCATCGGCCGCATAAACGACGAGTCCCGCAGCAGATGTGTTTTCTGCCAGCGTCTCAATCACAAGCCGAGTCTTTCCCACTCCCGCAGCACCGCCAATGGTCAAACACGGTTCACCTCCAATGCATGGGGCTGCAAAGTCCGCATGTTGGCGAATCTGATCTTGGACACCAGACCACTCGGCATTCGGAACGAACTTCGGTGTCCATTCTCGAACGCTCACGATCCGCGTATCAAGAAGCTGAACACTGCTACCAATGGGTCTCAGCCACGCAACCACAGCAGGGAAGTGCTCGGCCCAATGCAACAATTGACCGCCGTGAATAACTCGTGGCTCGGGAGCGTTCGGGTTGATTGCGTGAGCTTCCGTCTTCAGCAGTGACTCCCATTCGGCGACTTTCACGGGTGTCATGTCGCCGAGAATACAAAACCGATATCCGTAACCGTCCTTGATGAGCTTCTCCGCGTATGGCTTGTGAATCTCCTCCTGAAGGTCGTTGAATTTCGTCTTCTTCGGTTCGTCGTCTATGGCCGTGGCATCGACGGCCTTGTACTGCCAGAACGTCGGAACTGCGAACCAGCCGATTCGATCCTGCGGGATCGCCTGCTTGACCTGGGTATCAACGCCGCCGTCCTTGATGTTCGCGCGAAGTTGCGTCTGGATTTCTGACTGCGCAAGTCCGCCTTGCGCCGCTGTGGCCCGAATGAGACGGTCAACGAAATGCATGAACTGCTCGCCCCCCGCTCCCTTCAACCGGTGCAGGTCATTCGCATTCAAGTTCCACATAGAGATTCTCCAAAACAAAGGGCTGCGATACCACGAGCCGATTGTAGCGACAGGAAGCCTTCAGCAATCAGGCCAATCAGGCGGGACGGCCCTGTTTCCATGTGGTCTGCCTCCCCGACGAGACCTCAACAGAAGCCCCCCACCAAGACGTGAATGGAGGTCGGCGTCTTCTGACTCGTCGATGAAGACCGGAATCACGAGGGTGCCGAGCGGCTTGCCGGATCACTCGGCCGACCGCCTGAAGGATGTCCACCATCGACCGCTTGGGGTCTCTGCGACGCCCGCATCGTTTCCCATCCGCGTGACAACAACGCCTCAAACGCCCGCGCGTGAGGCAATCCCGCAATAGGCACTGTTCATCAACGAAGTTGTTTCCGCTCTCTCGACCGAGCTATAAGTTGCCCATTGAGAACTTGAGAGGCCACAACAATACGACGAACGCGACGTGCGTCAACGGAGACGTGCTTCATGGCATGGCGTCGCCTTGTTGGGGCTGCGGCTTGCGTTGCCTGAATCGTGGAATCCTTGCAAGATGTGCCGGGTGGCGAGAGCAAACGGAGACGCGAGTCATGTTGAGCGTTGGTCAGATTCGGACTCGGGATTGTCGCGGGTGGACTCGGCGTGAGTTGTTGCGCGCGGGGATGTTGTCGGCGGTGGGAGTGAGTCTGGCGGACCTCTTGCGGTGCGAAGCGTTGCGGTGCGAAGCGGTGGAGCCGGTGGCCAAGTCGCGCGAGACGCCGCAACAGTCGGTGGGGCTTGAGACGGCGACCACGACGAAGGCCCCCGCCAAGTCGGTGATCTTGTTGTGGCTGTGGGGTGGGCCGAGTCACCTCGATTCGTTCGACATGAAGCCTCACGCACCGGTGCAGTATCGAGGGCCGTACAGTCCGATCGCGAGCAGCGTGCCGGGGCTGGATGTTTGTGAGCTGCTGCCGCAGCTCGCGCGGCGGGCGGATCGGTATTCGATCATTCGGTCGTTGCGAGGCACCTCGAACGATCATGGCATCGCCGGGACGATTGGCCTGACGGGAGACATCGCCGGAGCCGCCAGTCTGAGTGGGCAAGTGCTGCCGGGGGCGTTGAAGCCGACGCATGGATCGGTCGTCTCCAAGATTCTGGGCTTCTCACCCACGATGCCGCTGTTCCTGACATTGGGCGGGCATCTGCATCAGGGAAAGCGGGCGATCAAGGGTGAGGAGGGAGCGGCTCTCGGCGCGATGCACGATCCGTTTCGACTCGACTACGACCCCGAACGGGGTATTCAGGTTCCGCATCTGCAACTGCTCGACGGTCTGTCTCCGAGTGGCATCGACTCGCGCGAGCGGCTGCTCGGTGCCGTCGATCGACTGGCGCGGCGAGTCGATCAGTCGGCCAACATCGTGCGACTCGATCAGTACTACCAGCAGGCGTTTTCATTACTGACGAAGGCTGGCGGCCGCGAGGTCTTCGACGTGCAACGCGAACCTGATGCGGTGCGACGACGCTATGGGAAGTTTCGTTTCGGGCAGTGCTGTCTGCTCGCACGGCGGCTGGTCGAATCGGGTGCCCGGTTCGTGCAGGTCAACTGGAGTTCGCACGTCGAGCCGGTAGAAGATGGCGGCGACGGCGGCTGGGACATGCACGACCGCCACTTCCAGCAGTATCAGGATCGTCACGCTTGGATGCTCGACCAAGCCGCGTCGGCGTTGTTGGACGATCTCGCCGAGCGAGGCCGACTGTCCGACACGGTCGTGGTCGCGGTGGGTGAGTTCGGCCGAACCCCGAAGATCAACAACAAGTCGGGCCGCGATCACTGGGAGCATTGCTACTCGGGCCTCGTCGCGGGAGGGGGCTTGCGGGCGGGACAAGTGATCGGAGCCAGCGACCGTCTGGGTGAACATCCCATCACACGCGCCTTCACCTCCGCCGACTTGTTCGCCACCGTCCTCGGTCAAATGGGGATCACGACGACGACGCTCACCACCAACGGCCTGCTGCCTCAAGGCTCGGTGATTGAGGAGTTGGTGTGATGGCACTCCCGATTGTGTGCGGAGTTTCTCCGACGACCCGGCCTGATCCTGTTGTCGCCCCGCGCGCAACTTGGCTGGCGATTTTCGAGCGTCAGCTCATTCCGATGACTTTCGGAGCGGGGTGGCGTCAGCCCCCTGGTTCTTCGGAGTCAGTCTGTTCGCCCGCGAAACGAAGAGCCAGGGGGCTGACGCCGAATGGCACTCACTTTGATTTACTAACCCGAAGCGTAAGCGAGGGAAGCAAAGGGAAACCTCTCGTGCCATCGCCCTCGCTCACACTTCGGGTTAGTAAAGTGAGAGCCAGGGGGCTGACGCCACCCCGCTCCGAAGATGACAAGAGGGCTGACGCCCAAGAGTCACGCTTGAGTTGCCGCCACTGGCTGCTCAGCATCGTCATCGCCCTGAGGCTTGGTTGCAGCTCAATTTGTTCCAACTCATTCGCGGCCGAGCCGGACGTGATCCGGCTCACAAACGACGGGCACTTGAAGCAGCGGCCCTGCTGGTCTCCCGACGGGCAGCAGGTGGTCTTCGCACGGCACCGGGGGGACACGATCTTTTTGTTTCTGCGCGACGTGAAGTCGGGGAAAGAGGAACGACTGACCTCGCAAAACGCTCCGGAGTACGACGCGGTCTTTTCGCCGGATGGCAAAGAGTTGCTGTTGTCGTTCGACAAGCTCTCGCCGAACCAAGGGGACATTGAAGTCCATCGACTGACGCTGGCGGATCGCATGTTGGTGCCACTCGCCACGACGCAGGGAGCACTCTCGCACGAAGAGTCTCCGTGCTGGTCGCCCGATGGCAAGCAGTTCGCGTTCACCTCGACGGGCCACGGTAACCAAGAGCTGTACGTCGCCGACATCAAGGGAGGCGAGTGGCTGCGACTCTCGGACGATCCCGCCATTGATGCTCACCCCGCGTGGTCGCCCGATGGCCGAACGATCGCATTCTCTACGGATCGTTGGGGCGATCTCGAAATCGCGCTCATCGAACCAGACGGCTCGAATCTGCGACGGCAGACGGAGAGCCGGGGCCTCGACGACTATCCTGCCTGGTCTCCGGATGGCCGTCACATCGCATTCACCTCCAACCGCGATGGCAACCTGGAAATCTACGTGCAGCCACTCGATGGCCCGGCAGTGAACGTGACTCGCGACCCCTCGATCGACAACTTCCCGGCGTGGACTCCGGACGGTCGCATCGGCTTCGTCTCCAATCGCGACGACGGCTTCGATCTGTATTCGATGGCCTGGCGTGCGAGTGACTCGAAGTGAGTGCCATTGGGCTAACGCCGCCCCGCTTAGAAATGTCTCACACTGTGCCTCGCTAGGTATAAACAGGACGGGCACGCCCTAATTCGCACTAGGCTTTGTCGGAAAACTATCAGCCGCTGGGCGCTAGCCCAAGGTTTCCAGCAAAAACCCGACGCTAGCGCGTTCCGGCTGATAGTTTTCCGACAAAGCCTAGCACCGCATAATACATTGATTGGCCCGGTGCCGCCGCTCATTCTAGGGACACACTCTCGGACCCAGCACGGGTTCCTATCGCCTGCCAAACGCGCCCGTCGATATTCTCGGAAATGAATCGACCACTGCCATCCATCAACATCAGGTTTACGCCCCCGATGTGGCTGCTGCTAGGAGGAAATCCAGCATACAAATTCGAATCTGCATTGGCACAGGCACGATGATTCGGCGGATAAAGATGGTTGTATTCCGCATGTCCAATACCCCAAGAGTACCAGCTAGCACCACGGTAGGGGTTGTTGATTGGTGCCACCTGAGCGTCCAGACTCAGGCACGCCAGCTTCAGACTCTCAATCTGCGCCGGATCCGACGTGAAAGGACGTAAATTGAAAATCAACCTGCGCGGCTCGGATCGATTCACTTGTAACGAACCGCTTACGTTTACAACACCGGGCCCTTGCAGAAACTCACTGAGCATAGCCGTCTGCGATAGCCCATCGGTCGTATCTCTCAATTGCGGGTTTCCTCCCTCCCCCGCGTTAAATGGTCCGTCCTGCCGAGGCGCACAGGTTCCCGTATTGAATCCGAAATTGGTGCCCATGCCGACAGGATCACTGGGGCATTCCATGACTTTCGGCTTTGATTTGATCAATTGATTGTAGAAGGCGATCCGATCTGAAAAGTCTTCCTTTTTAACGGGGACATCAAGATAAGGCATGATGGCAACGAACGCCGTGTCTCCCTCAGAACCATAAGCGGGAGGCAAAGATGCCCAGTTAGACTCGTAAGCGTGAACGGCCAAACAAATCTGCCGCTGATGCGACTGACACTGCATGCGCGCGGCGGCGTGACGAGCACTTTGAATTGCCGGCAGAATCAGTGCCAAGATCATTCCGACGACCGCAATCGCGACTAGCAGTTCTACGAGAGTCAGCCCATTGCGTTCCCACGATCTCTGACGACTGGCAATCTCCGACTGCCTCGTACAATTTCCAGTCCACACAACGCAGCCAGTATTGAGCACTGCCAACTCCATTCTCGCCGATCCGTTACGAACGGCCGCTATGCGACAAAAAACCGGAGGCTACCATTTAGACAGCCTCCAGCTGGCGAACGCATCGCTCACACTCTTATAACCATCAACACGGGGATGTTCGCACGAACTACTGACTGGGTTTTCCCATAATTATTTGATGCTAAGGTGTCGCCGTCGGTGTGGCACCCGTGACTAACTGTTTTATTTCTCCCCCGAGATTTGCACCACTGTATTGTGCTTTTATTTCGGATTTACCAGTGAATGTTGTATTAGCAACCCAATCCGCTTCTTGCGTTGTAGTCCATTTCTGAGTGGTTCCTCGTTTGATAATCGCTTCTGCTCCGCCCGTGGTTCCGAGATCGTTTCCGTACCTTAACGAAGATTCGTAAGGTAGAGTGACTACACTGTTGGAATCATCCGCACTGAGGCCAACCTCGTATTCGACGACGCTCTTCACCGTCCAACGAGGTGGCCCATATGCATTCGGTTTTTGATAGACCGACATGGTGACTTTAGCTTTAACCGGCGTAATTTCCGCTTCGGCAGCGGAAGCAGAAATCAAGAGATACGCAAAAGCGAGAACGAGGATTGAACGAACGTTCATGGTGAACTTTCTTTAATTGTCTTGCAGAGGAATAATAGAAGTCAGTACAGAACAGCCGGAAAAACTGAAATGAGATTGCTATTACGAATCTCAATTTGCTCTGTTCCGCCAAGGTCACGGTACATGCGGACCACGGTGTCCGCAGACATCTTGGGTGAATCCTTGGGGAATTCTTGGAATCGAGAATCGGCCCGATGCCAGAAATAGAGATTCTCGCAATTCGTCCGCTCGGCTGAGGTCAACTCTTTCAGTGTGAACTCGTGTTTTCGGAGGCGCTTTGCTGCCAAGCGGAGCTGTCTTGCGGCGAGGTGTGCTTCGATGTACACGCGCGCTGCACCAGAACCTCCATCTGGCCCCATAAACGTCAGTGAAGGTTTTTCGCTACGAGCTTCGAAATAGGAATAGTAGGTGTCCATAGGGTCATCCGGGAACGTGACGGGCCCAACCGGTACTTGTACGGACTTGCCATCCGCCATAGCCCGCTGTGCGGAATCGTTTTGATGTTCTGGAGTAGCATCTGTAGAAGCAGGTTTACGACTGCCCCCCTCCCCTTGAGTCGAATCAAATCGTGACTTGCCAAGATTCGCATTCGACCGCGAGTACCACATGCTCACACCAACCAGAACGGTAGCGACCATTGCAATTGCGATAACAGTCTTTCTCTGGGCTTGATAGAACATAGCACGCCTCTCAAGAATACGCCTACCCAACTGGCACTTCACTATTCTGACGTAGCCAAGCAGAGATAAGGTGGCGGACGTGCTAGACGTAAAGAATCTACGTGCCAACATTGGACCGATGCCGAGCGCAGCTCAAGCAGAAAAGCGAGCGACCTGACAACGCCATATGTTATGCAAGGTGGAGCTTGGAGCTTGGAGGGCAGCGCGGCGAGCGGACATCGGCGATCTCAATAAGTGAGTGAGACGGGTGCCTGACGAGATGGGACGAGACAGTACAAACGGCGATTCAAAAATGCAAACACAGTTTTGCAAAGTTTATGAAAATGTTTTCGTATACGAATCAAACCGCAACAAGTCGTCTGTAAAGTACCTCGCTTATCGCTGAATTCCGCGTGACGCGACTTTTACCCCAAGATTGAGCCTGACCTCCCGTAGGGTGGTGTGGCTGGCGTCCGCGCCTCGCGGCCCCCAGCGAAGGTGAGTTCACAACATGAGTGGGCAACGTAGGATGGACGCCCCCGTCCGTCCGGCTCTGATGGACAAACCCGGACGGACGGGGGCGTCCATCCTACGGTTCTACAACAGGCGGCTGATTTTGGTCTCCGCAAAGAATGAAACTGCCCGACTACCGTGAGGCAGTCGGGCTGTTGTTGCTTGATGAGCGAGGCTCATGCTGTCGCGTGATGTCGGCTCACACGACCTTGGTCAGACCCGGCACGGCGATCGGGTAGACCCCGTTGGCGTCGGGCATGACGAGCGGATCGGCGTCGAAGGAGAAAACCTTGGGCATCAGGCTGATGTTCGAGTTCAGTGCCGCATCCCAAGTGACCTCTTTGCCGCCATAGGTCGCCATGCGGCCGAGGATGGCCGTCAGCGTGCTGTGTGCTCCGTTGTCGGCTTCGTTGTAGTCGAGGCCACCACGAATCGCCGCCGCCAAGTCATCGTGTTCGACTTGGTACGGGTCTTTGCTGCCACCCTTGAAGTGGAACGCTTCGCCACCGATGGGCATGACGTGGCCGTGAGGATCGGCGGTCCCCTTGGAGCCGTGAACGAACTCACTGACGCTCTGCCAGCAGCCGGGCTGGTGCCGACACTGGCTGTACATGCGACTGCCATCCTTGTACTCGTACTCGACGTAGTGGTGGTCGAAGATTTCTCCGTACTTCTTGTCGATACGCACCTGACGCCCACCCATCCCGTTGGCCTTCACCGGGGTCTCGCCCTTGACCCAGTTGCCCACGTCGAGGTTGTGGATGTGCTGCTCGCAGATGTGATCGCCGCTGAGCCAGTTGTAGTAGTACCAGTTGCGTAGCTGGTACTCCATTTCGCTCTTGGCATTGGCTCGCGAGAGTCGTGGATCCCACACACCGGCGCCGTTCCAGTAGACGCGCATGGCGATGATGTCGCCGATCGCGCCGTCCTTGATGCGTTGCAGGGCTTCGAGGTACGGAGCCTGATGGTGACGTTGGAGACCGACGCCGACCTTCAGCTTCTTTTCTTTGGCGATCTTGTTGGCTTCGAGAACCTGCCGGACACCGGGAGCATCCACGGCGACGGGCTTCTCCATGAAGATGTTCTTGCCGGCCTTCACGGCGTACTCGAAATGAATCGGGCGGAAGCCGGGCGGTGTTGCGAGGATGACCAGATCGACGCCGCTGTCGATCACCTTTTGATAGGCGTCGAAACCCGTGAAGATCTTCTCGGGAACGACCTGCACGCGGTCCCCCTTCTCACCGAGGCCACCCTTAATCGAGCGGAGGCCGTTCTCGGCACTGTCTTTGAAGGCATCGCCGACAGCGACCAGCTTGACGTTGCCGTTGGTCGAGAGGGCTTGCGTGGCGGCTCCCGTACCGCGACCGCCGACACCGACGAGGCCGACCTTGATCGTGTCGTCACCACCCGCGAAGGCCGAGTTGTAAAGACTGAACTGGCCGAAGGCCGTGGCACTGACGGCCGCGATCGTCGAGGTCTTGAGGAACTCACGACGACTGGCGTTTGAGGCGGAGTTGGGATTCGAGGTTTGGTCCATGGCGGATGCTCCTGGGAGTGAGGGACGGACAGATGAAACGACGTTTGTAGGAGGGGCACTCCTGCCCGTCCTCTTGTTTGACATTCTGAATCGAAAACCCAAGCCGGACGGGCAGGAGTGCCCATCCTACCAGCCTGTTGAAAAACGTAGGGTAAGCCTCTGGCTTGCCCCTTTTTCAACTGCATTTACGGGCAAGCGAGACGCTTACCCTACGTTTTTCAACAGGCAGCTACAGCTAATCTTCGATCGTGATCCGTTCCTTGGCGTCGGTGGGCAGGACGGCATCAAGGTGCAGGTTCTTGCGTTCTTCTACGGTCGGGACGCGGAAGGGGCGGATGATGCGGAAGCCGACGAACAGCGCGTCGGTCATGTACCACGCACTCTTCGGCAGGTTCGGGTCTTGCTCTTTCCAAGCGGGTTCTGAGGCGAGACGAGCCGCGCTGCGCAGCTTCTCGGGAGTAAAGTTCCAAGCACCGCCGCGCGCCGTGCGCGGGTACTCAACATCGCCGATGTTTAGCGGAAACACGGCGGACTTATCTGCTGGGAACTTGGCGTAGAACTCGGGATCGAACTTGTCCTGAACCCACTCGGCCGCGTTGCCGTGCATGTCGTACAAGCCCCACGGATTCGGCTTCTTCTTGCCGACGGACTTGTACTTGCCGTCCGAGTTGGCTTCGTGCCAAGCGTAGTCGTCGAGTTTCGTCACATCGTCACCGAAGTGATAGGCCGTGGTCGTCCCCGCGCGGCAAGCGTATTCCCACTCGGCTTCGGTCGGCAGGCGATAGTAGTGGCCGGTCTTCGCGCCGAGCCATTGGCAGTACATTTTCGCCGCGTGCTGAGTCATGCAAATGGCGGGCTGACGTTCGTCCTTGCCCATACCGAACGACATGTCGGTGTAGGGATTCGTGGGCTTCGTGATCGCATCGGCAGCCGTCTCCAACGCGGACGTTGTCGCCTTCTTATAGTTCCGGAGGCTGCGTTCCATACGCAACGACCACAACTCGAACTCTTCCCAAGTCACTTCGTACTTACCCATCCAGAACGGTTCGATCTTGACCTTGTGCTGTGGCCCCTCCCCTTCGCCACGATGGGCTTCTTGGACGGGGCTGCCCATGACGAACTCGCCGCCGGGGATCGGGACCATTTCGTACGAGACATCCGTGTTGCGAATGTCCTGCTTGTACGGCTTCATCTCGGCGGGAGTCTTCGCGGCGGTCGTTTCGGCGGCCGGCGCATCGACGGCAAGGCTCGATGAACTGATGGCGATCAAACCGAGACCGGTGGCGAACGCCAATCCTTGGACGACGCGATGGAAAACTCGTAGGCTCGATGTCGTGAACGGTGTCATGCGGAACTCGATACGGGAGCGAACATCATCATGAAGAGACACTGGACCAAGGCTGTGATCGTCGTGTGGTTGCTGGCAGGACTCCTGCCAGTCGCGGGGACTGGCAACTCGGCGGCGATGGCTCAAGCTCTGAAACGCTTTGAATTCTCGGAGCCACACTTGGGAACCCTCGTCGCGGTGACACTCTACGCGCCGACTGAGACCGTCGCAACTGAAGCTGCGGTGGCCGGGTTCACCCGCATCAAGGCGTTGAATCGCATCCTGAGCGACTACTTAGAAGAGAGCGAAGTGTCGCGACTTTGTCGTACGGCGGGGAGTGGCACCGCAGTGGAAGTCAGTCCGGAATTGTTCGATGTCCTGTCGCGATCGCTCGCGCTGTCCGAGGCCACCGACGGGGCGTTCGATGTCACGATCAGCCCGGTCATCAAGCTGTGGCGTGCCGCGCGGAAGCAACGCCAGCTCCCCGATCCGCAATACCTAGCAGCCGCGCGCGAGCTGGTCGGTTGGAAGCACGTGAAGCTCGATGCCAAGCGTCGCACGGTCGAGTTGCTCAAGCCCGGAATGCAGCTCGACTTTGGAGGGATCGCCAAAGGCTACATCGCTCAACAAGTGCGAGACCTCTTGGCGCGGCGCGGTCAGAATCGCTGCCTGATCGCGATCGCAGGCGACATCGTGGCCGGTGATCCGCCGCTCGATGCGGATGGCCGGGAGACTGCTGGCTGGAAGATCGGCGTCGCGCCGCTCGACAAACCCGACGGTCCGCCGAGTCGCTTGCTAAAACTCAAAAACTGTTCGGTCTCCACGTCGGGTGATGCCTTTCAGTTCGTCGAGATCAACGGCGTCCGTTACTCGCACATCGTCGATCCCAAAACGGGACTCGGGCTGACGCAACGCAGCAGCGTGACGATCATCGCTCCTGACGGAGCGGACGCGGACGGACTGGCAACCGCCGTCACGATCCTCGGTGTGGAGCGAGGTCTGAAACTGATCGATCAGTCGCAACAGGCCACCTCGTCCCACAAGACCGCCGCGCTGTTCGTGCTCGCCACAAGCAACGGCCTGACGGTGACTGAGTCCCCCCACTTTCAGTCGTTCGTGATCCCCCCTTGAACCACTTGATCCCGATCTGCCCGTCGAAAAACGTAGGGTAAGCGTCTCGCTTGCCCGTCTTCACAAAACGAGAACAGACAAAGCCAAGGCAGACCAAACGGGGACGGGCAAGCGAGACGCTTACCCTACGGGCGGCTAACCGCACCACGGCCTGATCTGCGGAGCCGCCTCGCGCAGGTTGCACCAACTGACGCGCGGAAGATTCGGCGCGACGAGTGGAAAGTGTGAATCGACCAAGCCCCGTGCGGCCGCTTCGCTGACAGCCAACTCGCTCGGAAGACCGACCGACTTGAGCAGCACGAGTTCAGCCGCAGCCCAGTCGTGAGCAACCCACGCGGCGATCGAATCGGTCGTCACGTCCCAGCACTTCGGCAGCGGACAACGTTGCTGACGCTCGGCCGCGAGCAAACAGTCTTCCACATCGAGCAACAGCGGCGTGCGGGAGTCGATTCGTTGCAGAACATCCTCACGCGATGAGACCTCGCGCGATTCGGGCAAGAGTCGGTGAACCAGCGCCCGGTTGAGCGACAGTGATCTCACCGCGAGCCAGTGCGATTCGACTTCGCTCAGCGTGTGAGTCACGCTCCACTCACGCACCACATCTGTCGCGGAACCACCACCGACGACGATTAAAGGTTGGTCGTCAGGCCGCTGGTCCAGAACGGCTCTCAACCGCACGGCAAGATCGTCGAGCAACAGCAAACTGCCCCCAAGCTTGAAGACGACCAAAGCCATGTCTGGCGTCCTCCGACAGGAGTCGAAGCCGTAGTCCGGACCCCTTGGTCCGGACGAGACCTCGCGAATGAGAGCAACTCCATCAACTTGAGCTAGCGGCTTCGTCCGGACCAAGGGGTCCGGGCTACGGCCCCAGTTCATCGGATTTCAACTTGTCTCGGTAACGTCATGTCTGGCGTCCTCCGTGGTCAGCCGACTGATTCTCTGACTGGCACCCGCAGGCCCTCACAAAACGAAAAAAGCTCCGCACTATGCGGAGCTCGGTAAGCGTGATGGAAGTGGCCAGGGCCGGGATCGAACCGGCGACACCAGGATTTTCAGTCCTGTGCTCTACCAACTGAGCTACCTGGCCAGCTTGTGACTCGTCTTAGACGGGCCGCGAGCGGGGCGGGAGAATGACGGATGGTTCGAGACCTGTCAAGGTTCGCGTCGGCGTTGGCGCGAGCCTGTTTCAATGGTTGATTTGGCCTCTTCAAGCGTTATGGCTGGCTGGCGACATTGCCGGAAGGTTGAGACACTGCCGCGCGACTCCATGACCTCAACGTCCCGAAGTCCGGCTTTTCCTAAAGCCGGACTTCTTTTCTCAGTGCGCCTCCCCCGGCAGGAAGTCCGGCTGACAAAGCTCAGCCGGACTTCCTCACGTTGGAATGACACCTTCTTATGTCCGACATCGATCCCACCGCGCTGCGACGCGCCGTCATCCAGCACTTGGAAGGCTTTCAACGCGCGGGGCTGACACACTGGAAGCGGATCGCGCCGCTCTTCGTTGAGACACGGCAGCCCATCGCGCCCAGTGCTCCGGTGGCGGAGAGGTCTCATCACGCCGAGGCCCGTCCATCTCTGTCGTCACACAGCCAATCCTCCTCAACACCGCCCTCCCGAGCCGAAGCCATGCCCGCTGCGCGTCCCAACAAATCTTCCACGGCATCCTCAGGCGCGGTGGCTTCACCGGCAGCGGCCTCGACGTGTGCGACGTTTCAACCACTGAACCTGCCGCGTGGTGAGCGAGTCGCGCAGCTCAGTGTGCTGGCAGAGCGCGTGGCCGCGTGCGTGAAGTGTCAGGAGTTGGCAAGTACTCGCAAGCAGACCGTCTTCGGAGTGGGGAACCCCGAAGCCAAGATTCTGTTCATCGGTGAAGCCCCCGGTGCGGACGAAGACGCTCAAGGCGAGCCGTTCGTGGGGCGAGCCGGTCAACTGATGAACGACATCATCACGGCTTGCCGCATGAAGCGCGAGGACATCTACATCTGCAACATCCTCCGCTGCCGACCGCCAGGAAATCGGCTGCCATCCCCCGAGGAAGCAGGCAACTGCCGTGAGTACCTCGACGGCCAAATCGCCCTCGTCAATCCCGAGTACATCGTCTGCTGGGGCACTACCGCGGCGAAGAATTTGCTCGCGTCTGAAGAGACGATCGGCAAGCTGCGGGGCCGGTTCTTCGAGTACGGCCGCGCGAAAGTCCTCTGCACCTATCACCCGTCGTACCTGCTGCGCAACCCGGCGGCGAAGAAGGACGTGTGGGAGGACATGAAGCTCCTCTTCAAAGACATGGGCGTGGATTTGTCCGGGAAGACGTGAACGCGGCCACACCCACCCGCAGCGTGAGCAAGGATGATTCCACACGGAATGCCCCGACATCCTCGCTCACGCTGCGGGTGGGTGTGGAAACCACAGCAGCCCGTCCTGTTGAACAGGCCGGGCTGCGGCGTAGAGGGCATTTCAAAACCTGTTTCGCCTCGAAAAACTAGCCCGACGCGCAAGCGAGGGCTGGACCTTCGATGATGGTGAAGCCCTCGCTTGCGCGTCGGGCTAGTTTTGAAATACGCTCTATTGAAAATCAAACTGCGGTGAGCATCACCAACAGCCAGTTCACTTGTTGTTGATCGTCACGCCCGGCCAGTCGTCGGTGCGGAACGGAGTGAGTGGCAGACCGGCTCCGCTGAACATGTTGCAGATCGGGTTGTCGGCCCAGGCGTAGCGAACGGAGACCGGTTCCTTGACCGCATCGCTCCAGACTTCGAGCTGACCGTTGGGAAGAATTTTGGCCGAGGCGTTGACGAACTTCTTGTCTTCGCCCGCGATGGTGAAGCCGCGTGGTTCGTTCACGTCGAACGGACGCCAGCCGCCCGAAACGTGTTCAAACGTCAGGACGATCTTGCCCGCCTGCTGCTCCCTCGACTTGTAGAGCGGGCTGCGCGAGGCGAGTCCCGCCACACCGTAGTCGTTGACCAAGGCCAAGCGTGCCAAGCGGCGTCCGACATCGACCTTGTTCTTTGGATGAATGTCCTTCCCTTCGCCGATGTCGATGATGACCGCTTCGCCGGTCTTGGGGAGGCGGGTCATCGTCATGGTCTGAGCTTCACGCAGTTCGGCCCAAGAGCTGTCGCTCGGTTCGGCCTTCTCTGCCATGAAGTCGGCGAGTTGGACCCAATAGAACGGGAAGTCGCCTTGTCCCCATTCCTTCCGCCAACTGTCGATCATCAGCGGGAAGAGGTCGCGGTACTGATAGGCGCGACCGGCGTTGGACTCGCCCTGATACCAAATTGCGCCCTTGATGCCGTAGCCGAGGTGCGACTTGAGGACACCGTTGTAGATGTTGCCCGGACGCGCGTTGCCACGCATCTGACCGTTCAATCCGGCGAGGGTCTTCTTCTCGTCATCGGTGGGTGCGGTCTTGGCTGACAGGTCGGCGAACGCCTTCTCCATGCCAATCCAGCGGTCAATCAGTGGCTTGTACTTCTCATCGGCGGCGAGCGTCTCGCGCTTGATCCACGCCTCGCACGCACTGCCACCCCACGCGTTGTTGATCATGCCGACCGGCACATCGAGCGTCTGATGGAGTTGCCGACCGAAGAAGTATCCGACGGCCGAAAAGCCGCCGACGGTCTCGGGCGTGCAGACCTGCCACTGACGATCGTTGTGCGTCCAGATCGGCTCCTGAACTCCCACCTGCGGGAAGTTGATCATGCGAATCATCGGGAACTTGGCGGCGGCGCGTTCGAGGTCCGGATCGGTCGATTGATTGACGTTCCACTGCATGTTGGATTGGCCCGAGCAAACCCAGACTTCGCCGACGAGGATGTCGTTGAACTTGACCTCGTTCTTCCCCTTCACATTCATCTCGTAAGGCCCGCCCACGGCGAGTGGATCGAGCATCACCTGCCACTGGCCGTCGGTCCCGGCGGTCGCTTCGTGCTTCTGCTTGTCGATGGTCACGGTCACGGTTTCACCGTGTTCAGCCAGTCCCCAAACTTTGTTCTTCTGCCCCTGCTGCAAGACCATGTGACTGCCGAAGATGTTCGGCAACTTCACATCGGCCCGCGCCTCGGTGCCGGTCAGCGCGACCAGCGCCGCTCCGACCAATGTCCAACAACACAACCTGTTCGCCCAAGCCATCCGCATAAGACTGTTCCTTCTTCCTGATGCACTTCCCGGCTGACCAGCCACCGATTGCGGCCTTCACCTTCGCAGTGAGAGACCACGCTCCGCAGCAACGTGGGCGGGAGCATATCGGCCAACTCAGATGAACTGAACCGAGTGAGATGCGAGTTCCTACTTTGCACGGCCAAGACGGCTTCGTTTCACCGCGTGGGCAACGCCCTTCGCGTTGTCCGACGTTGGATCACGTTTCACTGCTCGACGCGCGGGGCGTTGCCCACGCGGTTAAACGAGGTGATTGGGTTCGGGCGACACGCTGGCTTCACGTCGCGGAGCCAGTTGTCCCGCTGCGAACAACACCGCGACCGGGACAAGCTGCATCAGGAAGCGCGGGCTGGACCCGCCAATGTGTTCGTCCAGTTGAGCCGGTGCGAGCATTCCCGCCACCATCAGGGCGAGCAGTGAACCGACCACGTCTAGCAGCAACACTATTTGAGATGCCGACCACACGCGGCGCGGCGCAATGACCAACCCAACCAACATCAGCCACCAATGCAGTCCCCAGTGGGACCATTCCCAGAACATGCGATGGGCAAGATGACCCATTTCCCACGCGAGGACCGGCCATCGTTCCACTGCCAGTGAAAATGACGCTCGACCGAAGTAGTTCATCTCCGTCGTCAGAGGCAGCCCACGCCGGTGTACAAACCACGGGGCGTGGACAATCACCGCGCAGACCACGACGCTCACCAACGGCACGGCGACGCGGAGACGCGCTCGGCAGGCGATAGACAGATACCTCACGCGGCACAAAGTGAGAGGCTTCCGAGCGGGGCGGCGTAAGCCCCCCGGTTCTTCCAAAGCGGGCTGACGCCCAAGAACCGGGGGGCTGACGCCGCCCCGCTCGGAAACATCATCACTGACCACGCGAGTGATGACGATCAAACTGAGCGCAACACAATCGACGAGCAGGAACGCGATCCCTTCGTCCTTCGTGAACGCGGCCAAGGCCCCACAGAGACCGGCGATGATCGACGCGGCCATGACACGCTGGGAGGCGGCATTCACACCAACCCGAAGCGTGAGCGAGGACGAGGCGGCTTCTCGCCTCGAATCAGTCCGGTTCACGGCAGCGTTGGCGAAGGAGGTGACGCTGGTGACCTCGCTGGCGCTCGCGTCCTCGCTCACGCTTCGGGTTGGTGTTGGCGAGTCGCTCCACGTACAGGCGTCCCACAAATACAGCATTGCCAGTCCGTGAAAACAGGCCATCGGCGCATCAGCTTGGCCACTCAAGAAGCCGAGTTCATAGGGTACGAGTACGGGAACTGTCGCCAGCAACAACGCAAAGAGCCACGCCGCGCCGGGCTTCACGCGGCGAGACAGCACCCCCGCCATCGTTAGCACTAGGCCGAGAGAGAGCAGCGGGAAGACGATCTTGGACAGGCGATCCTCCACTCGGCCAAGCAGCGCATAGACGTGTTGTTCCGCGAGCGGGATCAGCAGTGGATAGCGCGGGTGGTACTGCACGAAATCGGGGTCGAGCAGATCGGGGCTGCGAATCGATCCGTCGGCCGACAAGACCAGCCCTTTGATCGCGAAGATGGATCGCTCATCCCAAAAGTGCTGCGGCGTCAGTAACGTCTGCGCGAGTGCGATGACAGCCAGTCCGCCGATCAACCACTGGCAGAGACGACACCAAGCGGCCTCGCGCCGCTCGTCAATCCCGATGACCGAGACCTTATTCAAACTCTGACGATTGGCCGCGCGACCAAGGCGCGGCCACGATGATCGAAGTCGCTTCCAAACGACCGGCCCACCGCATGCGAAGCCGATGGCGGTGAAAGTCAGACTCGCGCCGCGCCCGAGCATCCCGCCGCAAAGTGACCAGACGAAGAGGCCCCATGCCGTGAGGCCGATCCCGAGTACAAGGCCCAGTCCTGCGAGTTCCGCCCACGGCGGTTCTTCAGTGCAGTCGCTCTCGCCAGTCGGCGGAGCGACGGGGCTACCGTAGTCCAGACGCTCCGTCGGCTGGACGGATCGAGCCAAACTCGATCTCCACCGCGCGCGCGATAACAGCAGATGCGCCACCGCCACGCCGAGCAGCCATTGGCCCAGCAACCCGAATGTCAGCAGAAAGAGTCCGCTCATGGCTGACCTCCCGTCACGCGACGCAATCGGATGAGGAAGCTCGGAACATAGGCCGGGTTGCCGTGCATTCGTCGCTGGAAGGCAATCCACGCGGGATCGTCCTGCAACTCCGCACGATCAAACTCATCGGGGTGCTCGAAATATTCCAAGATGTAATCGGGAGCGATCCGTCTGATGAATGCCGCGTCGAGGTCTGCTAACCGGTATGTGGCGAGCCGACGTTGCAGGTTCTCTTTCGGGATGACGTGTTCGCTGTCGGGGTGCATCTTGTGATAGAGCCGTCGCGGCAGAAGGTAATACGACAGGAAAAAAAGCTTCTGATCGCTGACGACCAGAATGCGAGCGTTCGCAGGCGTCGCCTGTTGGAGGTAGCGAATGACCTCCACGTTCGAGCCACTGATATTGGGTAGCACACGCTCGCCCGAGCGGAACCGGTAATACGGCCAGTCGCGCACGCGCTGCCGCAGCGAGTCGGCAAAGTGAACCACGGAGAGACCACACCACAGGGCGAGTACCACGCGGACGGTGACGGTTCGCCACCGACTGCCCCTCGCTCCATCGACAGTTCCGCGCGTCACCTTGAGCAGCCCGAAGACCGCGTCGCTCAACCAAGCTGAAGTGTTTGCAAAGTCGGACCAACCTCGACACGCCGCCAATAGCAGCAGCGGCATGACAATCCGCAGCACCCAGCACAGGAACTCCGCGTGACTGATCGCTTCCAAGCGGCGCGTGTCGTCAGGAGGAGCCCATTGATAGGCCCAGTCTTGAACGACATCAATGGGCAGAAACCAGATCAGTCCGCCGGTCAGTGTGGCGATCAACGTCAGTGGGACGAGTAGACATCTCAGCCAGAACTGCGACCGGCGTTCATCAGCGGTGAGATGGGCGGAACGATCAACCTTGGACATGAACCCACCGCGTTGGAGAGACTCGTCACTGCCCGATGAAGCTGGCGAGATCGGACAGAATGGCTTCGGCGGTCTGTTCAGCGGCCTCGCGCGAGAGAAAGTCACCGCGATTGAGTCGTTGACGGACCTCTTCGATCACGTCCGCGCGGACCTCGGGGATGTCGTGCAGAGCAGCCAAATACGGATCGGACTGGGCGCGTTCTATCGATTCCGACGACTTTCCCGATGAACCTCTCGCTACCGAAGAGGCACCCGACGCCGGCCGTCCCTGCTTGCGGTTGGGAAGGGGAACTCCTGAGTAGCCTGTCTCAATTCGCATCGCAGTCCCTTGGAAGCGAGCAGTCACTCGCAAGTAGTGGTCTTCGCACCGATCTGACTGAAGTCGGACCTCATTGAAGCCTGACGCGCAAGCGAAGGAGGTCTCGCCCCTCTTGCTTCGCTTGCGCGTCAGGCTTCGATTCACTCGATCTCTCATCTCACCGCCGCTGACGCACTGTGAAAATTGCGACGAACCGGCCAGGTCGGAGACCCTTCCGGTGTTTCTCAACCGTCACATCGCTCCGCCTCACGAACGACAACTGCGGAGGTCGATCCTGTCTGGCGCTACCCAACACGCGGCGGATACTTGCCGGTTCGGTTTTATAGGTCAAGGTCAACTCATGTCAGCCCAGGGCCATCGCTTTGTTGGGGCTGCGCAACCTGTAGGATGGGACCAGCGGCGCTTCGCCGCGCCGGCCCACCATGATTTCTCGATGTTTCCTGAATGGTGGGCCGGCGCTCGAAGTGAGCTTGTCCCACCCTACGTGAAAAAAGCGATGGCCCTGATGTCAGCCAACAAACCCGCAGAACGCGCGCTGACCGAAGGGAAAAAGATCGCGGCGATGGAGCAGGCTCTCGCGATCAAGCCTCCATCGGACGAATCGTCGGACTCCGTCGAGTCGGGATCTGCGTCGCCGCTGTTTCAATTGGGTTTGATCGTTGCAGTCGTTTTTCCGCTCGCGTGGGGGATTGGGGCAGCTCGTTTGAAAAGTTCAACCACTGTTCCCGTGGCCGCAGCGGCCGTGGAATTGAATGAGTCGGAGACCGAGAAATCCAAACCGACCATTTCCCAATTTCGTGGCGATCGAAACCTCGGTGATGAACTCTTTCTCGCCGGGAACTTCGAGTCCGCGTTGCACCATTACAGATCGTTGGGAAGTGCGGAAATCTTGCGGCTTCCCAAAGAATTATTGTTCCGCATCGCACTTTGTCAGGAAGGACTCGGGCTGTGGGACGAGGCGCTGGCGGGGCAGCGTTCGGTGGCTGCGGTGGACGATCAGCCACTCTTGTCCGCCGCCGCGACGCTGGGCCAGGCACGCATCTGGTTGCGGCTGCATCAACCAGACCGAGCCGTCCCGCTGCTGCGCTCGCTGGCCCTCCGCCCTGCCCTCGCCGCGACCATCCGCCGAGAGCTAGCCTTTCTCGGCCCGATCGCGTTGTCATTGGAAATGTCCGACACACGGGAGTCGAACACGGCAGAACGGCATGGAGTAGGCGAAGGGCATGCTGGAAATGAACAACACGCGGAGACCGCCCGACAATCTCTGAACGACTTCAACCCTGTCGCTGATGTCCTCACCTGGCCGCTGATGTCCGTGTTGGATGACATCGAGATTCTCAAGCACACCACATTCTCAGAACACCGGCCCGCTTCATCACACGACTCTGACACCCCACATGCCGATCGCGCCGCTGCGTCCGCACTCAAGCCGACAAATGTGACGGCCGCGACCGTCCACTGCACACCCGTCTGCTCTGAAGACTCAGTGCCGCTGCAATTGGAGGAACGGCTCGTGACGGCTGCCAGCAGCGGCTGTTCGCTGGGAGCAATGTTGGAAGTGGTGGCTCAACAATGCGGAATGACGCTCGAATGGCGAGACGACTCGCGCGAGTTAGCATTCGCTCACGAAGCGAACATTACTGTCGATGAACTTCCCGTCTGCTCGTTATTGACGGCGATCTGTGACGCCCTGCATGTGGTTTGGTTCTCAAAGGACTCCACATTGACGATCGCGCAGCCTGACGAGGGTGGTCAGCGGCTGCGCACGATGACCGCACGAACCCTTGTCAGCCTAGCCACGCTGATACCCGAGCATCGCCTCGCCAGCCACGCGCGCTTCGCCGCCGGTCGGCTCTGGCGCGTCGATGGCCACTTTGGAGAAGCGGCTCGCTTGTACTCGTCGCTCGTCGGCCCTTCGATCACTCCACTGGCGATGCGTGCGGCGTTTAACGCGGGCGAGTGCTATTACCGAATGGGCGATCTCCGGAAAGCGGGCGATCAATTGGAACTGATCGTTCACGGTGCCCCCGGACACGAACTGCACACGCGGGCCGCAATCTGGCGCGGACGCTGCCTGCTCGATCGGGGCGAGTTTCGCGAGGCCGCGTTCCAGTTCTTACGTGCTACGGGAGGACGCATTCCTCCGGAGGACCAAGCTTACGCTTCCGTGTTCCTCGCGATGGCGCACTTGATGCAAGACCAGCCACAGGCCGCAGCCAACGTCTTGTTCTTCGAGAAAGGCCAATTTGAAAACCCCGCCGTTCGCAATGCGGCGGCGCTGCTCACGGCCTTCACACGGTTCAGCCAATTGGCCGGAGAGCCTCAACAACGCGAGGCCGCGTTCCTCTATCGCGCGCTCGTGGCGATCGAGTCCGACACTGAATGGCTCGGCCCAACGGGACAGTTGCTGGTCGGTCGAGCCTTGCGCGAAGCTGGCGTCGGCGAACGCGCGATCCCGCTGTACGAACGAGAATTGGAGCGGAACCCGCCGCCCGCCATTGCCCACGAAATGAAGTTTGCCATCGCCGAACAGCGGCAACGAGACCAGCAACTGCTCGAAGCGAAAGCAGGCTGGCAGGAGCTCGCCACATCCGGAGCAGGAGTTTGGAAGAATAAGGCCCAACTCAAACTGGCGGAGCTGTCCTTCAGAGAGGGCGCGTGGGACGAGTGTCTCGCGGCCTGCCGTACGCTCCACGAATCCGCCGGCGTTTCTCGCAAGGAGACACTCCAACTGATGGGCCGTGTCTACGAACGGTTAAACAAGGACCGCCTCGCCGCAGAGTGCTATGCCGGTCGACTGCCCCCCGCCGTGATGCGTTGAGTCCAACACCAACCCGCAGCGTGAGCAAAGACGAGATCGCGCACGCGACCGTTCGGCCGTTCGACCGTTCGGTGTGGAAATTCCGGTTCATCGGATGTTTTGGGGGGACACATTGGACAACGACGGCCACCGGCCACCGGTCTTCATCCTGAAGGGATGTCAGCCATTAGCCGGGGGTTGAGCGTCCGACACCCCATAGGCACCAACTTAAGGAAAGTTGTTCTCGTCGAAAAAGCGGGAAGCTCCTCAATCTGAACGGGTGATCTCACGACACGTTCTGGAAGAAGGA
>JAYTGQ010000668.1:0-4357 GCA_043733345.1 Schlesneria sp. | reverse complement strand
GGGTTGCTCCGCAGTCTCGACCGAGAAGAGAACGGCCCAGATCGCGCGTTCTATCTGGAAGGATGGAACGGCGACAACCGGTTCACGTTCGACCGGATCGGGCGCGGGACGGTTGAAATCGAAAGTTGCATCGTCAGCATTGTCGGCTCGATTCAACCCGGCCCCTTGCGAGATTACTTCCGCGATGCCGTTCGGGGTGGCAAGGGTGATGATGGGATGCTCCAACGGTTCCAGTTGGCCGTCTGGCCCGACATCTCAGCCGAATGGCGCAACGTGGATCGCTGGCCGGACACCAAGGCCAAGCAAGCGGCATGGAACATGTTCCTCAGTCTCGACGGTCTGAAGCCGGATGAACTCGGCGCGAAACACGATGAGCGCGACGCGGATGGAATCCCGTTCGTGCGGTTCACGGCATCGGCTCAAGACCGATTCGATGAGTGGCGCGAGACGTTGGAACGGCGGCTCCGCTCCGGTGATTTGACGCCCCACCTTGAAGCACACTTGGCGAAGTATCGGTCGCTCGTTCCAAGTCTGGCACTGCTCACACACCTTGCCGAGCGGTCTGCCGGTGGCGTTGACCTGTCCGCGTTGGATCGTGCGATCCGTTGGGCAGAGTATTTGGAGACACACGCCCGACGCATCTATGGTCATGCCGTCCAGTCGGATGTTGCGGCGGCAAAGCTGCTGTTGGCCAAACTGCGGAAGGGTGGACTTCACGACGGCTTCACCTCCCGCGACGTGTACCGCCCGCAATGGTCCGGTCTGACGGAGCGGCAGGCGGTGGAAGATGCTCTCGCCTTGCTGGTCGATCATGGATATCTGCGGAAGCAGGAACATCCGAACGCCCGGAAGCCGGTCGCAACCTACACGATCAACCCGAAGTGTTTGAAAGCGGCCCCGCCCCGCACTGACAAAGCTGACATTGATGCCCCCCGTCCGATCATTGTCAGCAATGTCAGTGACCTACCGGCCCCGTTTCCGAAACACACGGCCCCCGAAACGGCGGATGAGTGGGGGGACGTGGCATGAGTGCGACCGAGTTACTCGACCGGCTGACGGCTCGCGGCATCACGTTCCGGGTTGTCGATGATCGGATTCAAGCCAAGCCATTGTCAGCAATGGCAGTGACCGACCGGGAGCAACTCCACCAGTTCAAAGCCGAGTTGCTGACGCTGCTCTGTGGATCGGCTGACGAGTTGTTTGAGGAGCGGGCGGCAATCCGCGAATTCGACGGCAAGCTCAGCCGCCTCGACGCCGAACTACTTGCGGCTCGTGACTGCAAACAACCTTGCGACTGATTGCGACACGTTGCGGCTGGCGCGCTGCTCCGGCCGATGGTAGTATCTGATTCACCTTTGATCGGCGGCGGTGGCGAGAACTCAGAAGCTCCCCCGCCGTTCGGTCTCTTCTGAGAAAGGTTTCTTCGATGGCAAGCATCTCTCACGACGGAAACGGCTCACGGCGGATTCTGTTCTTCAACAAAGCGAACGAGCGGAAGGCCATTCGACTCGGCAAGGTGACGAAGCGCGATGCCGAGTCATTCAAGGGCAAGCTGGAGTCGCTGCTCTCCGCGAAGATGATGGGCAACTCCCCCGACCGTGAAACGTCACTCTGGCTGTCCAATCTGGACGACGATCTTCACACCAAGCTGGCCGCTCACGAGTTGGTCGAACCGCGAGTCAAGCCCGTGTTGGCCACGCTGTCAGTGTTCGTTGACCAGTTCATCGCTGGCCGGGCCGACAAGGCCCCCGGTACTCTGGCACACTACCAACGAGCCAAGCTGCTACTGGTGGAGTTCTTCGGAGCGGACAAGGTTCTGGCTGACGTGACGCCTCAAGACACCGATCAATTCCGTTCGTGGATGAAGTCCACCAAGAAACACGCCGAGAACACGACACGAGGCCACCTGAAGAACTCCAAGCTGATTTTCGGAGCGGCCGTCCGGGCGCGGCTGATTGTCGAGAACCCGTTCAAGGGCATCTCGACGCAACTGGTTAACAGCCTGTTGAAAAAGGGAGCCATGTGCGTGAGGAAAGTCGCTTGTTTCTCGCGGCTCGGCAGGAGCTCGCCCTCCCGACAGCCGTTTTTCAACAGGCTGTTAAGCGCCCGGATCGGATGGCGTTCGTGGACCGGGCGACAATTCAAAAGGTTCTCGACGCCTGCCCGACATCACGTTGGAAGGCCATTGTGTCGCTGTGCCGATTCGGTGGCTTGCGTTGCCCGTCAGAGATATTCGCGCTGCGATGGGCTGACGTGGACTTTGATCGTGGACGCATGAAAGTCCGATCACCCAAGAGTGCGAACTTCGGGAAGGCGATTCGCGAAGTCCCGCTGTTCCCCGAAGTCCCGCTGTTCCCCGAAGTCCGGCAGGCTCTGGGCGAACTGTATTTGGAGCCAGACGGTGGCGAGTATGTCATAGCGACGAATGACCGAAGTTCACAGAAGAACCTGCGAACGGTATTTGAGAAGATTCTGAGGAAGGCCGGAGTCGATCCGTGGCAACGCCTCTTTCAGAACTTGCGGGCATCCCGAGAGACGGAACTCGCCCAAGATCATGCCATCCACCTCGTCACGGCTTGGTTGGGGAACACGCCCAAGGTGGCAATGGAACACTACCTGCAAGTCCGCGATGAGGACTTCACCAAGGCGGCGTTGATTGGTGAAAATGGCCTGTTTCGTAGAGTCTATCGACGATTTGACGCTATCGCAAGCAGTCTCATTCAATCGCAAGAAATAGCGGGAAATCGTGGAAACTCGGTCATTTCGTGGAAAACGGGCCGATTCTTCCACGAAATGAATTCGCTTCAACGGCCCACGAAAACGGCCCGCTCATCAATGATGGCGGGCCGGGTCGAGTTCGTGGGGGGCGTGTTCGTCAACCCAGTGGGTGAGGGAGCGTGGCAGCGTTCCGCATGCCAAGACTTCGACCGATGCGCACGGGCGAGGGGAGGTCGGTCACACGCCAGACGGCTGGACGGGCCAGGTGTCGGCTGGACGGGCCACACGAACGCCCGTCACACGCGCCGCAGCGGGGTCACGAGGTCCGGGCGGTCACGCTCCTCGATGAGTCACACGCTCGCGATTCGCGAGCGTGCTGCAAGCTGTGTGCGTTCTCCCGCGTCGGTTTCTCAGACGATCAATCCATCGCCCTCATCGTTCGGGACGCGGGAGGCGTGATCCTGAGTGAGAAGCCGCCGTCGCCGGATCACCAGTACCGGGGGACTCACGCCCCCCTTCCGGTCGTCAACGTGATCGTGAGAAGCCGCCGTCGCCACCTTTTCGCCACGCAATCCCCAACCCCTTTGGGAACGAAAGTCTCTCTGTGGAGGCCGGATGAGTAAGTCGTAACGGCCGAAAACAGCTTCGGTAGAACCTATGAAAATCTGCCGTTTCAGCCAGAACGCGAGCCGCGCGGACGGGACAGGTTACGATGTTAAACTAAAGCGTGTCTGGTCGCGAACCGATTGCGACTGCAACGCCACGGCCGCCGCCCTGATCTCGGCCTGCGCTTCGATGCAGACGTTCGCGAGATCGGTCATGTTGTCCGGCCGGGTCGCTTTCAATTCGGTGACGATGAGCCGCAATTCTGCGAGTTGAGCCGTGAGTAGTCTGGCGCGGATTGTGGTCGGAGTCATCGGTGTGCCCTCACTGGATGGAAAGATAAAACCGCCCCACCGTGACACAGCAACCTTGCAAGCCAAGCCACGGCGGACGGGAAGGAATTTCAGATTGCCTCGGGGCGCAACAATTGTGCCCTTGCGGCTTCGTGCTCGACCACGAGAGCCTCGCTGCGTTCGGCGAATGAGGACATCTCGGCGGTCATTGCGGCAACCTCGCTCCTGAGTCGTTGCTCTTGCCCCCTTCAGGTCATCATCCCGCTGTGCGACGACGACCTGAAGTCTGTCCTCTTTGGATCGCAGGTCGGTCTCGACCGCAACCCGCTCGCGCCGCAGTTCGGTCAGTCGTTTCTCGGCATCGGCCACGGCTGACAAGGCCAACGGGTCGGTTGCGGTTCGCGACAATTCTCGCGCCGCGGCGGCAGAATTCAGGATCGCTCTGCCGGACTCGCTCAACGCAAAGGAAAGTGGTTGAAGTGTCGCCTCGTGCTTCGCCTCCAACTCGGCGAACCGGGCAAGTTCAGCTTCGATCTTTTTCTTGAGAACCGGATGATCGACTTCTGGGTTCATCCGACTAATGCGTGCTGAGAGTTATGTAGAGCGAGGAGTTTGAGTTTGAAGAACGGAAGATCTCGATATCTGTAGGCTTGTCGCTGGAGGAGTTTGATTTTGTTGTTGGTTCCCTCCAGGGGGCCGGTCGAGATGGGGTGGTCGTACCAATTGAGGATGCCCTCGCGGTG
>JAYTGQ010000667.1:0-1423 GCA_043733345.1 Schlesneria sp. | reverse complement strand
TTGGTCTCGACACAATTCAGAACAAGCATCCTCGGTGAATGTGTTCGGCTCTGGCTTCTGCTCTTCATCCGTGCCCCGGCTTTGCCATCCGTGCTAGTTCGAGCGTTCTAGACAGGCCGTTTAGCACGGATGGCAAAGCCGGGGCACGGATGAAGAGGGGGACAAAACAACGACACTTGGAAAGGCGATCCGTCAGGAGTTGTGTAGAGACCACTGGGACAAGCCCGGTGGGGTTCGCTTGTTCTAGGACTACCGACTCATGACCAACTCCACTTTGATCTTTGCCGCCAACTCCAACAGCACCCGAACATCGCCAGCTTGCAGCGGCACTGTGTCAGATCCCGCAGTGTCAGATGCCGCAGTCTCGTTCGAGACGACATCCAAATTGAGTTGCCGCGCGGCGAGAGTCGATCCCCATTTCGACAGCAACGTTTCGCGCGAGCCGAACTGATCGGGATCGATCGCCTGCACGAAGTGTTCGACCGTGTTGGCCACGCGGTTTGCTTTGCGTTTGCGCGACATCGGTTCGGCACCTGCAAGTCCCGCCGCCAAGAGTCCAATTGCCAACGCAGGAGCCTCGCCAAACTTCAGGCTGCGTTCGCGAATGACTGCCGACGCCGAGCCATCCGGCGTCGGCAGTCCCCACGCCAGCGCATGGTCTCCCGCGTCGTGAGAGACGCTCTCGGCAAAGCTGTTCGTGACGAAGCCGATCAGTCCCGCATCGGCCGCAAGTCGCGCGATTCCTCCCACGTCGCCGCACAGCCGACTGTTCTTGATGACCACCGATCCCGTTCCAACCCTGTGAGCCTTTTCGATCGCGAGCAGCATCGCGCGCGTCGCCGCCACATGCCCCATGCCCGTGCTGCCGTCAAGCAGTGCCGCAGCCGGAGTGTCGCGCAACGTGATGACCCGCGCGCGCGGGTCGATGTCGCCGAGGTCCATCGCGTCGAGAAACTGCGGTAACGAACCGACTCCTTCGGCCGATCGACCGCACCAATCCGCTTCGATCAGCCGCGCCGCCACGATCTCGGCCTCAGCGGCAAACATCCCTTTGCGTTGAAGCAGCTTCAAAATCAGCGAGGTCAAAGACGTACGCTCGACGCGCGTGATCGCGACCGCGTCGGTGTTGGGAGTGCTCGGGTCCATGACAGGTCTCGTTGGAGAGGTTGATGACTGCGGCGAGAGGATAGCAACTCTCAACGAGCGGCGCGTGTGATCGACGTGGTACGTAATGTGAGAAGCTGTGAGGCATCTGCCTCGTTTATATCTCGCGCGGTCTGTACTGAGACCTCTGAGCGGGGCGGCATAAGCCCCCCGGTTCTTGGGCGTTAGCCCTTCGCGGGAAGAACCGGGGGCTTACGCCCAATGGCACTCACTTTGGCATTCTGTGAGCGGCACGGCGCTAGCCGCCGGTTCTTTTCCA
>JAYTGQ010000666.1:0-1424 GCA_043733345.1 Schlesneria sp. | reverse complement strand
GAGAGACCGACGAGCAGGATCGGGAGGACTCGCGTGAGGTGCGGCTGATCGAGCTTTGGGAAGTTATTGCGACCGCGTTCCCTAAGGATAGTGGCTTGGGGGGCCAGCGTTCGTACAAGTATTTCCCACAATCTTGGCCAGACATGCGTCGGCGCCTTGCTCAGGTTACAAACCGGCCCTACGAACCACTCCACAAACGCCACTTCGGCGTTGTTTTTCGGTCCTTCCTGCGAGAGCCAGCTTCCCATGCCGCACCTCACGCGAGTCCTCCCGATCCTGCTCGTCGGTCTCTCCACAGTGTTCGCGTGCGCCGTCGAGACGGACGCCGCCGAACCGACCTTCCGTCCCAAGCGAGTCCTCCTCCTCGGCCAAAAGCCGGACGGACATCCCGCGAAATCCCACGAGTACATGGCGGGAGTCCGCCTGCTGGCGAAGCTGCTTCAAATTCGCGACGGCGTCCAAGCGGTCGTCGTTCAGGCAGACAACCCGTGGGCCGACGGGCCGGAGCTGCTCGACGGTGCCGACGGTGCGATCCTCTTTCTGGCGGAGGGAGCCAAGTGGGTGAGTGCGGACCCCGAGCGACTTGCCGCCTTTCAACGACTCGCCAAACGAGGCGGCGGGCTGACCGTCCTGCACTGGGGAATGGGGACGCGCGAGGTGGCTCCGGTCGAGAACTTCGTGTCGCTGTTCGGGCACTGCCACGGGGGACCGGATCGCAAATACAAAGTCCTCACCGCGACCCTCCAGCCGTCGAGCGAATCGCATCCGGTCCTGAATGGCATTGCCCCGATCGAGGTCCACGATGAGTTCTACTACGCCCTCAAGCAGCCGCCCCAAGTGGAGCGACTCGTCCCGCTCATTCGAGTCGCGCTCGATGGCTCCGACCAGACTGTCGCCTGGGCATGGGACCGTCCCGACGGCGGACGGTCCTTCGGGTTCAGCGGCCTGCACTTTCACGACAACTGGAAGTGGACCGAGTACCGCCGCTTAGTCCTTCAAGGTGTTCTCTGGTCCGTCGGCCAACCGATTCCCGCCGAGGGCCTGAACGTGGACGTGACCGAATCCGACCTCGTTCCCGCACCTCACCCAGCGCCGCCGTGACACTAACCCGAAGCGTGAGCGAGGAAGCGTGAGCGGACTCATTCGCTTACCCATCCTCGCTCACGCTTCGGGTTGGTGTATCAAGAGTCGGCGTTCATTCTCGCCGTGACAGACGAACTGAACGGGACAACTCGCAGCGCACTCACGTCCGTAACAAACATCGATCACAACCAAGCCTGCCCCGTTTCACGTGGAACGGCCGGGCGTTCGGCGCGGGTCTCCCGCCCCTGCCATATACCTCGCGCGGTCAGTGATGAGACATCTGAGCGGGGCGGCGTAAGCCCCCCGGTTCTTGGGCGTAAGCCCGCTTTGGAAGAACCGGG
>JAYTGQ010000665.1:0-11448 GCA_043733345.1 Schlesneria sp. | reverse complement strand
CTCCGAGCGTCGCGTGATCGACGATGTGCCCCCCCTTGAGATGATCGAGAAAGTGCTTGATCTGGTTGATCGAGATCGCGTAGCCCGCACCCACGTTGACCCGGCCCCGTTTCTCGACCGAGATCCGCCCGTTGATGCCGACCAGTTCTCCCGCCGCATTGAACAGCGGCCCGCCCGAGTTGCCCGGATTGATCGACGTATCGACCTGAATGCAGTCGGTGTATTCCAGCAACGTCCCGGCCGGGTACTGATACCGATGCAGGCCGCTGACAATTCCCGCCGTGACGGTCGGCTGAAAGTCGGTCGCCAGCAAAAATGGATTGCCCATCGCATAGGTCCAGTCGCCGACGGCCAGCTTGTCACTGTCGCCGAGCGGCGCGTGCGGAAAGTCATCTCGCCCGAGCAGCTTGAGCACCGCCACGTCTCCGGTCGGGTCAATGCCCACGATCACAGCGTCATACAGCCTGCCATCATTCAGCCCACACTTCATGAAGTCGCCACAGGCACTCGTCACATGAAAGTTCGACAGCGCATACCCATCCGCTGAGATCAGCACTCCCGACCCGCCCCCATTCCCATCCGCCGAGAAGATCGCCACGACAGTCGGAGCCGCCTGCTGCACGACTTCCACACGAGCCTGCTGCGCCTTGAGCACTTCGGCTTCAGCAGCGTTGAGAACAGGCATTCCGGCGAGAACCGTCCCGAAGAACGCGAGGGCAAGGCATTGAAAATTCAGACGGGAACTAATCACGACCCGGCTCCTGTAGCGATTCGAGTTTCAACAACAATCTTCTGCGATTGACGACGTACTCGCGATTCAACTTCAAACGAACAACTGTTGCACGACCGGTTGCTGAAGTCCCAACAATCTCCAAGCGACTTTCCGACCATTGAAAGTGCATTGACCAAACGTCCTTTCGCGGGTTGTACACGGCTACGAACAGACCAGAATGCGGATCGACTGCCGCAATCGCTGTAAACTTGTGCCCGTTGCAGCCCCCGCACGAGAACGCCAGATTGGACTCGTCATCGCTTCCGCTCCGACTTCGGGGACAGACATGCTCTACGGAAAACGGATCGGGACAATACTTCTGAGGTGTCTGAAAGTATTCACATTTCCCCAATGCGCGAGAGACAACAAATTCCCGCGTTTCCTTGGGAATGGCCTCAGACATCGGTCGATCCCCCAAGTCCGAGTTCCGTCATGAGGCTGTCGAATGTGACGCCGCGCAGCTTCGCCAGTTCGACAACCAGTTCCAAGCGATGGACACGATCACATTCGATCACATCGTTGAGCGACCGGAGTTCGGTAAGTTCCTCTTCCGTGATGATTTCATCGCGGCGTTTTTGGTTCAGTTCGCGATACCGCAACCACGTTGCTTCAGGAAGCCCGAGATTGATCGCGATCATCAGCCGGGATTCCTCTGCCGAAAGGCGATTCCCAATAGGAGGGCTGGGCCGATGTCGCAGCCGGTTCAAAGAATCGACCACCGATTTGACGGCAAACGATTCAACAGTCGTCCCCAACGCAGCGGCTTGCTCGTGAAGCTGCTCTTCGGTCTCGGCATCAAGTTCAAGAGTGACGGCCATTTTGCCTCCGGTTCTTTGGATATCCGCAACGCACGATTGAGGTCAGGCACCACAGTCTTCCATTGCAAATCGTAGCTTGGACGCCCTCGTCCGAGCGTCTTCCCATTGAAGACGGACGGACGAGGGCGTCCATCCCACGGCTTGTCCATGTTCTGATCATTGCGAACAGCTAATCGCGATCAGCTTCTCCCTCAGCTACTTCACCACCTTCGCATCCGCTAGGTTGAGGCAGTCGCCGATTTCTTGTTGTTCGCCGAAATCGACGAAGATTTCCAGTTCCACGACGCCGGTCACGTCGAGGTCCAGTTTGACGGGCTGCATCAGTTTGCGTTCGGTCGCGTTGGTCGAGCCGGGTTTGCCGCGCTCGTGGATGCTGACCGGTCCCTTGAAGAGCGTACGGCCGTCTCCCTTGATGACGACATCCACGTCGCCGCCGACACGCAGGGTGTCGTCGATTCCCATGATCGCTTGGAAGCGGCGATAGTCTCCGCCGATGCGGTACTTCAGCAGCGTGCGCGAGTGAATTCCGAGTCCCTTCGCGTACGTCTTGTTCCCCACGCTGAGCGGCCCGCCGTGGACCATGCGATCCTTGCGGTACTCGAACATGAAGTCGTACTGCGGCGTGTACTTCACCTCGCGCGGTTCGAGGTTCGACAGGTACGCGATCTTGCCGAGGCTGAAGTCGATCGCCGCGACCTGCGCCTGCGGGACGGAGACCTCGGTCCCCGAAGCCAGTTTCACTTTCCAAGTCTCTTGGTCGAACGCGACGCTGCGCGCCGCGAGCCGATCGCCCGACACGAGGTCCACCGCTGAAAGAGCTTTGTTCACGAGATTTTCGCGCTTGGCATAGATCAGCCCGAAGATCCGTTCGCGTTTGACGGGGATCTCGTCGCCATCGAGTTGAAATTTCAACGACGCTCCATCGAGCGACCCGATCACGCCGTCGAGGTGATCCAGCACATCACCCTTCCTCACCGCGACCTGATCCTTCTTCGGAGTCTTGTCGAGCAACTGGTTCCACGCTGGATCGACCTTCGCATCGGACGCCGCAAACCGCACGTTCTGCACGACAGACAGTGGCAACTTGAGTGATCCCAACTGCGGATGCTCGACCGTCGCGGAAGCCGCATCGGTGGTGAAGCCGCTCGCCCGTAATCGAGTCCCATCGACGAGCCGCACCTCGACCGCCGCCTCAACAACAGCGGGAGCAGTTCCCGTCGCAGGGACTCGCACCGACAACAACTCCCTCGCTGGGATCGACACGTTGCCGGTCGGAGTCTTCAACACGATCTCATCGCCCGACAGACGTTCGATCGAGCCGACATGCGACTCCCCCTTGAGCGTCGCCACCTCAACAGACGGCCCGGCAGCAAGGCAGAGAACAAGTAAGGACCAAGCAGGCATGGAAATGGTAATCCCGTAAGTTGTGATCGTGTCCCTGGGGGCATCATCAGCGGACTGTAGGATGGGCACTCCTGCCCGTCCGCTTCGTTTGAAAATATTGAAACTCGCAAAGCCGGACGGGCAGGAGTGCCCATCCTACAGTTCGATCCTCACGGCTTGTTCTTTGCCGCCCGTTCGGACTGCTTGCGAAAATACTGGTCGATCGCGCGGCCGTAGTGCGACGGGAAGTTTCGGTTCAGGTCGCTCTTCGCCTTGGTTTGTTCCTTGGTCGGCAGGTTGCCCCAGTTGCCATCCTTCGAGAACTTTTTCTTGTCCACGTCGCCGGGTGCTTCAGCCCCTTTGATACTGCTGTCATTCGCGGCTCCGCCGGGTTCGTTGCTGTTTCCGCCCTGACCGTCTCCACCACCTCCACCGCCTCCCTGCTGCTGTTCGATCTTTTTGATGATCTCATCGAGTTCCGAGATGATCCGTTCCTGAACGCCCTGCACTTTTTCACCTGCCCGCCCCAGATCGAGCCGCCGTTCCGAGTCGCTCATTAACCGGGCGATCTCACCCAGCGACTTCTCTTCAAGCCCCCTCAAGTCCGCCTCCATCAACGTCGCGGTGGCCGAGTACCTCACCGGAACCCGCTCGACGTTCTTGAGCAGCGTCTCTAGCGACTCCAACACGGCCTTCACGTCGAGCGTCCCTTGCGAGGCAACCGCCTTGAAAAAGAAGAGGCTCGCGGGATCGACGACGCGGTGAGCATCAACCGCATTCAACTGATCGAGTGCCTCATCGAACATTCGCCGCTCAACGAGAAACCGCCCGTAGAACAGACCGAGATTCGCGACCAGAAACGGATCGCGGCCCGCCTGCTTGAGAAACGCCCCGTCCGGCGGCAGCAGCCCCGGCAAGGACGAATTGCACGCGACCAACAACTTCGCCGCATCGGCATCGACCGCAGCAAACGACCTCACGACAAGGTCCAACAACCGATCCGCCTCCTCGGTCAAAGGCCCCGCCGCCCACAACGCTGCCAACTCGCGCTGCTTCTCTTCAGCCACGTTAGGCTGAGACGCCGCCCAAGCCAACACCTGACTCTTCGCATCTTCACCCTTCATCGGCGCGAAGACCTCGCCCGCCGCCAAAACGATAAGTTGGGATGTAAGCACCAAACTCGTAGTGATCGCCAATGTCCTGATTGAAGACTTCATGAATGAACCTTTCTCGTGTCATGGATCACAGCGCACTCGTGGCCGTCTGTCCAATGGTTGCTCCAACGAAATCACGGACTTCAGTGGCGACTTCTTTCGCCAATTCATGCGACATCGAAACGACCCCAACCACCAGAAACGATCCATTGGGGCGCTCCAGCGCGATGTCGAAGCAAGGAGCGTAATGCGTGCGCTGAATCCAATGCGTGCTTGGAAGAACCGAAACACTTACAAAGTCGGAGAGCCGTTGCTGAGCACGCCATAAACCCAACCAACCTGATCGAACAATCACGATGTCACGAAAACGATCGAACTTGGACCTGAGCGTGAAAAGCAACAGCGTTCCGCACAACAGATGACCACCACCCATCAACAGCAGGGCACCAGTTCCCAATAACGATTGACTGATGGAGTTTGTGTTTTGTGCCGGAGCAGGCAGCAGCCCAACTGCACCGAGTGCAGTCAAACAGGCTGCGTAGAGTGTAATGACGCCAGTGAAAGTGAACATCATGCCGAATGCTAGCCCGATGAAACCGGCCCCGTTTGAAAGGCCATACCGGTCTCGCGACAGAGTCAAAAGTCTGCGAGGCCGTTCCGGCAGTCTTGGTCCGTGCATGAAGGTCACCTCCAAACAAACGTCCGCTTCATCCCATGTGCAATCAAGTTTTTTGGGGAACACTAATTCATGCTGATCAGAATCAGTGAAGATCAGCGTTCCAGATTTCTTCCTCCGCTGGCCTTCGCTCAGTGTTCCTCAATCCGTCTTCCCGGTCGCCAAGTCGTGAGTCGCCTTCTGGACTTTGGCCTGACGTTCGGCGAGTTGCCTCAGTTGGCTGACGACATCACCGTCGAGGGCCTGTTCCCCTTCGACCAACCGGCCCATCTGTTTCGTGCGGCGGTTCACTCGGTACTGGAGCGACCTCAGCATCTTCAGCTCGGCCAGTTTGTTGACCAGCGGTGACGGCTTCTTCTCTTGCTGTTGTTGCTGCTGCTGTTTTTGTTTTTCGTCCTTCAGCTTTTCCAGTTCCTTCTGCATCGCCTCCAGAATCTCTTTGAGCGATTCGACGATGTCCGCTTCGATGTTCTGCGTGATCTCGCCGACATCGGCTCGTTCGAGCCGGCGGGCGACGGTCAGCATGTCGTCGCGGATTTGTTCGACCGCCTCGGGGAACGCGACCGACGAACCTTCCTCTTTGAGTAGCGTCAGCGCTTTCGCGGCGAGTAATGAAATCTCATCTTCGTTCCGCGCCAGTTCGACTGCGCGGTTGCGATGCCGGTCGGATCGTTTGTCACTGGGAACGGCGTGAATGGCGAGCGTCCCGTTGTTGACCGCCTCTTGCCTCAGCAGCATGTCGCGGAACCGGGCCTCCAGCGCGGTGAGGACCATCGCTCGCTCCTCTTCACGAAGTTGTCGCAGAATCTCTTCGAGCTTCTCCTTCGCCTTGAGCAATTCCGCTAGTGCCTGGTCCTGCTTGTCGGACGCCTTGGCCTTGCGGTTCTTCTTCAACTCTTCGATGGCCCGGTCCATCTCCTGCTTGGCCTTTTGAACCTCTTCTCGACCGGGAGTCTTGTCCGGCTTCGGCTCGTCACCGCTTTGATCCTGTTGGTCTTGAGAGTTCTGATCCTTCGGCGGGTCTCCGTCCTGAGGTGGCATGTCCTGTGGCTCGCCACTCTGTCCCTTTTGCGGCTTTCCATCCTTGGGCTTGCCGTCTTGAGGCTTCGAGTCCTTGGGCTTGCCATCGTTCGGCTTGCCGTCTTTGGGATCGCTGGGCTTCGTCTCTTTCGGGTCACTCGGCTTCGCGTCCTTCGGGTCGCTGGGCTTACCGTCCTTGGGCTTGCCATCCTTGTCATCTCCCGGCTTCGCATCTTTGCCATCGGTCGGCTTGTCATCCTTCGGGTCTGATGGCTTTCCGTCCTTCGAGTCCTTCCCGTCTTTGGCATCGCCGTCTTTCGGATCGTCCTGATCGGACGAGTCCTTCGGTTTCCCCTTCGCGTCCTTCGGCTTCCCCTCTTTGTCGCGTTGCTTGGCAGCGTTCTTCTGAGCGTCCTGTCCCGCGATCTTCTGAACGAGCTTCTCAGTCCCTTCAGCCACTTTCTTCTGTTGCGACTGCAAATCGTTGGGATCGCCGCCCCGTTCGGTGTTGGCCCGCGCATCGGTCTGCTTGCCGATCAGCTTGTCCACGTCCTTAATCAAATCCTTGATGCGGGCCTTCTCCTGCTCGATCTCATCTTTGCGGTCTTCGCTCATGAGCAGATCGAGCATCACCTGCATCTGCTTGATGACCTCTTCCTCCCGCTCGATGGCATCGCCGAGTTGATCGTTCTTCAGCAGATCGGTGAGCGCCTGAAGTTGATCCGGAATGCGACCTTCCTTGCTCTTCCCAATCGCCCTCACGAGCAGATCGGCCCGTTGAGGATCAGCTTTGCGGAGGTACTCGGAGAGTTGCTGAAGCGTGTTCTCGAACCGCAGGTAGCGCGCGCGGATCGCCTCCTGCGAAGTCGCCAGCGGCGCGGGAGCCTCGGCCACCGGTGCCGCCACTGCGGGAGCGTTCTGCGCCCAACCCGTCTGCCCAGCGAACGACAACACCGCGACAGCGATGAGGCACAAGAACCGGCGACACAGGGAAAGTCGAATCGTCATGGAACCGTCTCCGAACGGACTGAATGAAGCGGCGGCAGTATATCCTCGACCGAAGGGAACGGGCGATGCACCTTTCGTAGGGTAAGCGTCTCGCTTGCCCGTCGCCTGTGGAGACGCAGCAAACTTTTTCGAGGTACATTCGCCCGCGAATGCCCGCAATCTCCAACTGTTGGACCACTTGCCCGGAGATTAACCAGAATCGTCAGGGCTAGCCGCCTGTTGAAAAAGGGAGGGCGAGGCTCCCGCCGAGCCATGTGCGTGAGGAAAGTCGATTGTCTCTCGCGGCTCGGCAGGAGCCTCGCCCTCCCGACAGCCGTTTTTCAACAGACTGTCAGCCCAGCACAGATTGAATTACCTTCGCGCTCTCTGCGACGCCAGTCAGTCTTTCGGGGCGGCCGTTGTGTTCGAAGAACAGGTCGTCGTGGTTGAGACCGAGGAGCTGCAGGATCGTCGCGTGGAGATCCTTCACGCTGTGCGGATCGACTGCGGCGCGCAGACCGATCTCGTCGGTGGCTCCGATCGACTGACCCGCGTTCACACCGCCACCCGCCAGCCAAATGGTGAAGCCGTACGGGCTGTGGTTGCGGCCCTTGTCTCCCTGCATCATCGGCGTGCGACCGAACTCACCGGCCCAAATCACCAGCGTCTCGTCCAGCAATCCGCGCTGCTTGAGATCCGCGAGTAATCCCGCAATCGGGCGATCCACATGGGCGGCATTCTTGCGGCTGTAACGGTCGTTGTTGTCGTGGCCGTCCCAACCGAACTTGTCGGTCGCGTGATAGAGCTGCACGAATCGGACGCCTCGTTCGGAGAGGCGTCTCGCCAGCAGACACTGGCGTCCGAAGAGGGCCGTGTCTTTGTTCTCGTCATCGAGTCCGTAGAGGCGGTGCGTCTCCTGCGTCTCAGCGGCAACGTCGCCCACATCCAGCGCGGTCGCCTGCATCCGATAGCCCAGTTCATACGAGGCGATTCGCCCTTCCAGGTCCGGCTGACCGGGGCGCGCGGCGAGGTGCCGGCGGTTCAAGTTTTGGGGGGCATCGAGCGTTGAACGCTGTGTCGCGGCGAGGTTGCTCGGTGGCGAGAGGTCCAGCACCGGTGGGCCTTCGTGCCGGAACTGCGTCCCCTGAAACGCGGCGGGCAGGAACGAGTTGCTCCAGTTCGGGCGGCCTCCCAACCCGGCCACCTTGAACAGCAGGACATAGCCCGGCAGGTTGTCGTTCTCGGAACCAAGGCCATACGTGACCCACGACCCCATGCTCGGCTTGCCTTGCAGCGTGACGCCCGTGTTCATCTGGTACGTGGCGGGAGCGTGGTTGGAACTCTCCGACACCATCGACTTGATCACGCACAGGTCATCGGCGTGACGGGCCAGATGAGGGAACAAGTCCGACACCCACAGGCCGCTCGCCCCGTGTTGTTTCCAAGACCACGGCCCGGCCATCAACTCATCATTGCAGTGGTTGAAGACCCCGCCGACGCGATCGGCCTGTGCCTTGAAACTCGGCGGCACCGGCTTGCCGTTCAGTTCCGTCAGCAACGGCTTGTAGTCGAACGTATCGACCTGCGAAGGACCGCCGTACATGAACAGGAAGATCACCCGCTTCGCTTGCGCGGCAAAGTGAGGCTGCCGGACGAGCAGCGGGTTCGCCAGATCGACCACCGTCCGCTGCGCGTACCCCGTCACCGTCCCCGCCGCCCGAGCAGCCCGTTCTCCCGCGAGCATCGCCGACAACGCCACGCCTCCGAACCCGGAAGCCGATCGCGCGAGGAACTCGCGGCGGTTCTGAGAGGCGATGTTGAAGCCGTTGAATATCCGAGTCATCTGCCACCTCGATCAAACATGTAGGAGGGGCACTCCTGCCCGTCCGTTTTCGTCTTCTTCATTCACCACAATCCAAAGCAGGACGGGCAGGAGTGCCCATCCTACAAACCACGTTTTCAGTCCACATACACGAACTCGTTTAGATTCAGGATCGCTCGGCAGGCTTCGGCGAGGGATGTTTGTGTTGCGAGGTCTCGCAACGTTTTGAGTTCTTCATCGTCGGGCGAGCGGCCGAGGGCGAGGTGGACGGCTCGGGTGAGTTGTTGGTCGGGGTCGCGGCCTGCTTCTGTGGTGAGGCGTTCGGCAAAGGCGGTGGCCAAGCGGATGGGGGTCTCGCTGTTGAAGAGCGTCAGGGCCTGCGGGGCGACGGTCGTCACGTTCCGTTTCGCGCAGGAGCAGGTGGACTCGGGGATGTCGAACGGTTGTAGGAACGGGATCGGGACAGCTCGCTTCTGGACTAGGAAGAGGCTGCGCACGTCGGTCGCTTCGAGGGGGTCGGGATACCAGCCTTGCATCCGTCCGCCATCGCTGCCGTCTTTCGCTTCGAGGATGCCCGGCTGCGAGAACAGAATCTCGTCCGCGACCGGAGGCCAAAGCGGCTTGCCTGCGTGATGCGGAATCAAGCGACCGCTCACCGCGAGCATGGCGTCGCGCAGAGTCTCGGCATCGAGACGTTGCGAGTTCTGCCGCCAGAGCAGGTGGTTGTCGGGATCGCGTGGAAGACGAGAGTCTAGGGCCGTGAGTCCAGAGCCAGACGACTCTCGCCGATAGACTGCGGATGAGACGAGCAGTCTGTGCAACCGCTTCATCTCCCACAGATTGGCTCTCGTCTCTCGACTGCCCAACCAACTCACACGCCAGCCAATCCAACAACTCGGGATGCGTGGGCCGTGCGCCGCTGAAGCCGAAGTCATTGGCGGTGGCCACCAAGCCTCGGCCAAAGTGTTGCTGCCAGAGCCGATTGACCAGCACGCGCGCGGTCCACGGATTGTCGCGCGAGACGATCCACTGCGCGAGTGTCAGTCGTCGGCCGCTGCTCTTGTTCGGCTCGCCGCCCTCAATGCGCGCGGGACTCGGGTCGAGCAGCGAGAAGAACCCCGCCTCAACGACCTCGCGCGGTGAATGGTAGTCGCCCGCTTCAAACAGATGCGTCGCGGGTGGCTCATTGCCCGAGTCGATCATCACGAAGGCCGTCGCGGGCAAACGTTTTGTTTGTTCGAGTTCGCTGATTTGGCGAGCCAATTCTTCGTGACGTGGCTTCAGATCGTCAGGCAATACGGCCACGGCGTCGTTGTCGCTGACCTCGAGCTGTTCGAGGAACGGCTTGAGCTTCTGCTTGGTCGCATCGTCGCGGTCGGCAGCCTTTGACTTGAGCAACTCGACGATCTCCGGTTCAAACTTCGAGCGGCGTTCGTTGGCGATCTTTTTCTTGAGTGGGGCCAGCAGCGTGGCGAGTTGCTGCTTGAACTTAGTGACCTTCGCTGTGACGGCTTTGTTGTACGAAGCGATCTCGTTCTGCACCGATGTGACATCGACCGACACGTCATTCTTCGGCGTGACACCGGCGAAGAAGGCCCGCATCCGGAAATGATCGGCCTGCGAAAGCGGGTCGTACTTGTGATCGTGGCACTGGCAGCAACTCAGCGTCTGGCCGAGGAACGCGGCACTCGTCGTGTTGGCCAAGTCGGCCATCAACTCGTCGCGGTTCTTGGCGTTCTCCTGAAAGATCTCGCCCGTGCTGTCATAGGGGCCGAGTCGCAAGAAGCCGGTCGCGAGGAGGGCGTCCACTTCGGCTTCGTTCGCAGGACGCTGCGGGTTGGCCAGCAACTCGTCTCCCGCCAACTGCTCGATGACAAACTGATCGAACGGTTTGTCGGCGTTGAACGAGCGAACCACGTAATCGCGGAACCGCCACATCGTCGGGCGAAACTCATCCCGCTCGAAGCCGTTCGAGTCGGCGTACCGCACCACATCGAGCCACCGCCGCGCCTGACGGACTCCATACTCGGGGTGAGCGAGCAGGCGATCAACCAGCCGCTCGAAGGCATCCGGCGCGGGATCGCATTCAAACTCAGCGACCTCGTCGGGAGTCGGCGGCAACCCGATCAGATCGAACGCCACGCGCCGCAGGAGCGTCCGACGATCGGCCTCCGACGAGGGAACAAGGTCGTGCGGAATCAAGCGGGCGACGATGAAGGCATCCACAGGTGACCGCACGTCGTGAGCGATTCCGAGCGGGGGAGGTGAGTCCCCCGGTTCTTGGTGGAGTGCCGCTGCCGTAGCCGAAACAGAAGAACCGGGGGACTCACGTCTCAGAGGTTGAGTTCGAGATTGAATCCGTCGTGCTTGCGCGATGTCTGGCAAGCTCGGCCGCACCGGTGGCTTAAGCGACCACAAGTCGAGCCGCTCTCCTTTGAAGATCCGCCGGATCGGGTTCTCGGGATCGGACCACGCATCGCCGCGCGGCGGAAACGAATCGGGCGGCGCGGCGGAGACGCGAGTTGGCTCGATCAGCCCCATCACCACGGCGACGAGTAAGAGTGCGAATCTGTGAGACAGGTTGAGTTCTCAGCGGCGCGTGGGATTCGCGAGGGGATCGATGTCGTGGATTGAGATCAGGCAAAGTGGTCGAGATTGTACGGTTTCACTTCCCGACGAAAGTAGGGGAAGACTCGTGGGAATAGAACATGAACGTGTCCGACAAAAGTCGTAGCTGAACTCGCAAGAGTTCAGACGCTCGTTCATTTGAGTCTGAATTCTTGCGAATTCAGCTACGACCGGCGTGGGAATCGACT
>JAYTGQ010000664.1:0-4361 GCA_043733345.1 Schlesneria sp. | reverse complement strand
GGTGCGTGGAGTCTTCGGAACGCACCTGTACGTAATCAGACTGTCATCGACGGTGCGTTCCGAAGGCTCCACGCACCCTACGCGACTCACCTCACCTCGAACCAAGTTCAACCCGCCCCGTAGTGCTTGAGTTTCCCAAGTCTCGACTTGTGGTAGCCCTTGCGCAGCTCGGCCGATTCCTTGTCGGCGTGGCCGGACTCCATGTTGATCAGCTCGAGCGTCAGCAGGTAGTCGCGCTGATAGTCCTTCTGATTGCTGCGCGTCGTGCCCGACGTGACCTTCGCGTAGAGGAGATAGTCGAACGGCTGTTCGAGCTTCTCCATCGAGGCCGTGAACGCCCGCTGGTGATTCGGAACAAAGAGGTCATCCGGACGCAACCGGCACTCACGCAGCCCCGCTTCGACGAACCGGCGGTTGATGACCTCGAAGACTTCGGACTCGTTGATCGACGAGTCGATCTTCTCGTAGATCTGCTCGCCGAAGTCACCGATTTCTTCGGCGCTCTTATTTTCGAGACCGACGAAGCAGATCCGCTTGCGACAGGGTTGCCCGTCGTGCGAGACCGTCTGAACGCCGTGCATCTGTCGTCCGAGCAACTGCCCGACGGAGGACGCGATTAGCGGCTCCCACGTCTCGGCTCCGGCGGTGTGGCTACCGACCATGTCGCCGTCCTTTTCGTTCAGGACGTGGGCGACTTGCTTGCCGCTCCGGCAACCGACCGCTTGGCCCGTCACACCGGCTACCGTTAAGAGAGTGATTCCATTCAGAAACTGTCGCCGATCCATGGCCCTGTCTCCGCATTCGTGATCGTGTCGCCCAACGTTCGCCGCCGCGCGGTCCTTCGTCGTTCGTCAGGAACAAGTTCGACTGGTCTGCTGGAAAATCTTCAGTCTTCCCAGCCCCAGTTCACGAAGGGGCGGCATGATAGTTTTGCAGATAGATCAGGGCGAGAGCGGTTCTCGGCACGAAGAACCACCCGGTTCACCTGGTTTTCCCAGTCTCAAAGCGAGAACTTTAATAGGTGGACCAAGACCGGCAGGGAATGCCAGCAGCTAAGCGATGAGTTTGTCGCCCGATAGACTCAACTGCATCAGTTGTCACCGACCTCGGTGAAGTCCCAGGAGAACACACAATTCGGCAGGTCGGACGGTAATCGAGCGTAACCTTCCGGCATGGCTTCTTTGCTATAGAACCTTACTTCTCGCAGTGTTTTCAATTGGGCGAGATATTCCAAACCAGCGTCAGTGAACTGAACACTTGTGGCGATCAATTTGGTGAGGCCATCGATTTTCGATGCTTCTTCCAGTGCTGCATCGGTCGCTCGCTGGTAATAGAGTTCCAGCTTTCCCAATTGCGGTAGTTGTTTGAGATGAATCCAAGCATCCTTCGGAAGCACGATGGAGTTCTCTTTGTCGAATGAAAAGGATATGCGAGTCAATTCGCTCAGTTGTGAGATCGATGCTGGGATCGGTGACTCCAAACCCACACGCACAAACGTGAGGTGCTTCAGTTCGGGTAAGTACTGCAATTCCTCCAACGATTCCGCTGTCATCGAATGAATGGTTTGGCCGTTGTTGTGGAACTCAAGGAACTTGATTGCTTGAACGTTTCGCAGATGAGCCAACTGTGGAGCATCGACATCTCCCAAGATTTGAAACCTGATGGGTCCACGCAATTGTAGTTGGTCGAGTACTCTCATCGCCGGGCTCAGACTGGAGGCACTGATCTCCAAAGTCCATAGTTTGGTGCAGTTTCGCAGGCTTCTAACGACTGATTCGCTGGCCTCACCACCTTTGAGCCGAACGTAAAAGACATCCGCATCTGTTCTAGTCAAACGGGTCCATCGGTTGGTATTTGACTCAATCTGATAATTCTGCCAAAGCCACATCTCCAGTGGGGAACTGCCCCAAGTCTCACCTCCTGCGGCTTCAATGGCTCGGATTGCCTTCCGGGCATCCTGATGCCAATACCATCCACCACCGATCAGCAGGCCGACAAGCAACAAGCTGACGACGATGACACTGCATTTCGCAGGGCTGGGAACCCAGAGCCGGAAGCGTGTTCTGGTTGTGTCAGGTGACTCTGACATGATGGTCTCTCACGCCTGATCGTTAGTCATTCGTCGCGGCGTTCAAACACCAGCGGGTGATCCGACTGAGGGTCGGCCACGCGGAGCGAGATTTTGCCGTTGAGAACATCGGTGAGCAGATCGCCGCAGACTTCGGCTCGCCAGCCTTGAGTCAGCCGTGGCGAATCGCCTTCGCGTTCGCCATAGGCGTGCCAGCGGACAAGGTGTCGCAGATCAGAGGTCTTTCCCACGAGGCTCATCGCCACGTTGAGCTCGGCGCAGCGATTGGCCAGCGCGAGGCCGAGCAACTGGCCGATCACCTGTTCGTCGTGAGTTTTCTCTTCATCGAGCGATTTCGGCAGGACGGGCAACTCGGACTTGGTGAGGCTCATTCCTGTCTCAACGCACGCGAGCAACTCCGGAGCGGCACGCTTGTACTCGGGCCGGTTCATGTCGCGCACCGCGAGGAGATCGGCTTCCGATGTCGGCTTGCGTTTGGCCATTTCCAAGATCAGATCGTCGCGCAGAATCTTGCGCATTGGACGGTCTTTCGCCGCCGCTTCCGCTTCGCGCCAGCGATAGACCTCGCGCGCGACGGCCAATTCCCGCGCTGACAACCGATGCAGACCGGTCAACCGCATCCAACTCTCCGGCGAACGCTCCGCCGTCACTTCGTCGATCATCCGCTGCATCTCGGACTCGGCCCACGGCAGTCGTTGATTCTTGTCCAACCACTGCCGCTGCCGTTCGTAGATTTCGAGGACATGCTGCACGTCATCGACGGCGTATTCGAGTTGCCCGCTGGTGAGAGGCCGTCGTCGCCAGTCGGTGCGTGTCTCGCGACCGTGAGCTTCGCGACCGAGGACGCGCTTAACGATTGCCTCGTAACCGAGCGGAAAGCTGCGAGAACGGAGTCCTTCGGCAATCTGCACATCCCACAGCCGACAGGGAGGGGCATCGGCAAACGTGAGGCAGAAGCGGACTTCTTCGCGTCCGCCGTGAATGATGACCATCGTCTGGTCATCGGCCATGAGTTCCCACCACGCACTGAGGTCAGGGACTTCGTAGGGGTCCACCGCGACGCACCGTTCGGCGGTGGCGAATTGCAGCAGACACAGTTCCGGGCGGTACGTGAACTCCGAAACGAACTCGGTGTCAAACGCGACCAAGCCTTGCACGCGGATGTGTTGGCAAAGGTCGTCGAACTCGGTTTGGCTGGTAATCAGGCTCGAAGTCATGCGGCAAATCAATTCGAAGGAGGCTGTCCCGTCGAGGCGAGGCCAGAACTCTGGCCGTTGAAGTTGGGGTCGCATCCTCGCATGGCCCGAAACGACAGGCAAGGCCGCACTCCCCCAAAGGGGGACGGTTAGGCGAGCGGCATGAGTTGCCTTACCGCAGATTGAAGCCTGACGCGCAAGCGAAGTCTCGGTTACCAAGCATCTTCGCTTGCGCGTCAGGCTTTAGTGGGCAAGGGGCGACCGCACCCACGTCAATCGCGGCGCCGAATCACGCCTATCCCCTCTTTCGGGGCACGGCTAGAATCCCGACCGGCCGAAACTGCCGATCCGGCGCATGGCCGTGTCGAGTCATTGGATCGGTCGAGAAGGGATGCTGGCGATGAGGGACGCGATGGAACGCGGCGGAAAAATTGTGGCAATGGTGTTGGCCTGCAGTTTCGGCTTGGCTGGCTGTCTCCAAACGCAGGAAACTCGGTTCCTGTCGTGTGTTCCCCGCCCATCGGGTGTCGAGGCGAGGTCTTATGAATTTCATGATCCCTTCGCCGATGAGTCCGTCGGGCCGGAGACGTTTACTCGCCCGCGTGCCTTTCAGGAGCCTCGCAGTGACACGCGCAAGTCGAGCGATCTACGCTTTCTGCAAGCAGCTCGGGAGTTCGCTCCGCGACCTCAAGCGTTCTGGGATCCGCTCACTCCAACGGGAACAGCCGGTGTGCCGGTGCAGCCTCTCTGGCGAACGCCCGCCTCGTCGAGTCCGATTGCCATCGCGCCGCGATCTTGGAATGGGCCGACACGCTACAACGTCGTCGGACAGTGAACTCACCCCCAGCTATAAAAGAGAATCAGGTGAGCCGGGCGGCGTCAGCCTCCGCACTGTTTCGAGAATCCAGCACGTCCGGGGGCTGACGCCCAATGGCACTCACTTTGTCATTCGCCGACTGAGCGGCAAGGCGCTAGCCGCCGGTTTCTTTGCTTGGAAACACAACTCCATCACACCGGCGGCTAGCGCCTTGCCACTGACTTTACTAACCCGCAGCGTGAGCGAGGGCGATGACATG
>JAYTGQ010000663.1:0-4363 GCA_043733345.1 Schlesneria sp. | reverse complement strand
GAAGCGCGAGCGAAGGATTTCTGAGCCTGATTCGTCTGCATTTGCGGCATCCTGCGCTCGCGCTTCAGGCTTCTATTCCCTTTTTCAACAGGCTGTTAAGCCAGCCCAGGGCAACGCCGGGGGTTGGCGGAATTAGGCGAATATTAAGCCCTGAAGGGGCGGCGCTACTCATCGAATTGACATAGGGCCGCCCCTTCAGGACTTCAAAATCTGTGACGATCCCAACCCAGGGCGGCGTTCCCGCTGGTCGCTTGCCCTGGGCTAACTTACGACTACCCCGTTGGGACGAAAATCCAAAACAGCGCAACTTCAAAACGCGCCAGCGCGGGCTGAACATTTGATGACGGTGAAGCCCTCGCTCGCGCGTCGTGCTACTTCCCCAGCAACTCGGCTTTCTCAGGGTCGTTCTTCCAATTGAACTGCGCCGCGAATTCGGCGGGGGTGTAGGTGCGTTGGGAGCCGTCTGGGAGCATGGCGACGTAGACGATTTGGTCACTGGTGCCGGGGCTGCCGCGGTAGTGGCCGCCATGAGACGACGAGGCAGAGCCAGTGGTCGCCGGTCAGCCATGCGAAGAGTTTTCGCTCCCGGCGGTTCGTCTCCACGTTGAACCCGACCGTGACGTAGCCACCCTCCCAACCCAGGAAGCGGCGGCTGTCGGGATGCCACTGCGCGGTCTGGCCCAGGTGTTGGCCGAGCAGATGGCGGTCCTGAGCGTCTCGGCCGCAGACGAACGTCCAACTGTAGACTCTGCGCGAGAATCAGATCAGGCCGTCTTCGCAGGACGACTGGTGAGCATCACGGCGGGGCGAGGTTTTCGGCGAACGACAAGCCGGTCTCCAGCCGCGTCGCGCTGTCGTGCGTCACGCGCGATGGCAGCCGCATCGTAGCTGAATTTGGCGGCGAGCCGATCACGGATCATCCGAATCTCCTCGACGATTGGGTCAGGTTGCATCATTGATCTCCAAGAGTTCTTGTGGCGTACAAATCACGGGTGGCTCGTACCCCTGCTGACGACAGACGAATTCAATTCGCGCACGCAGCGCTGGGTTGGCAATGTGTTTGCAGTTCCAAGTCACCAGAAATTCTACGCCGTGAACTGCCGCCACCGAAATGTGATACGCATCGATCGTTGCTTTGGGTGGCAAGGGCACTCCACCAAGCAATGCGATCGCAAGAGTTTCGGCTTCTTGCTGACTTCCAATAACGGAATCCCTTCGAGAAAGACCAGCCGCTCTTGCGCGGCATTCGGGTCGCCGTCCGAACATTCATCGACCACATAACGCGACACGAACAACTCGAACCGTTCCCGATGATTGTCCCACCAGTCGCGTGTCGTTTGCTGATTGGCCGCGATTCGCAAGACGCCGCTGAGACGCATGGCCAAACATCCGATGAGGCTCGTTTCGAGATAGACCGAAGGCTTCATGCGAGATTCCTTTTCAAAGTTCTGCTCCATGTCCCACATCGTAGTCGAACTCGTGAGAGTTCGGGGCTTGCGGGTCGATGGAACGAATCCGAAGTCTCACGACTTCGGCTACTTGCCGAGCAACGTAGCCTTCTCCGGGTCGTTCTTCCAGCCGAAGGTCTTGGCGAATTCGGTTGGGGTGTAGGTGCGTTGGGAGCCGTCGGGGAACATGGCGACGTAGACGATTTGGTCTTCGACGCCGGGGCTGCCGCAGTAGTGGCCCCAAAGAAAAACAACACCGGGCCGAGGCAGAGCCAGTGGTCGCCGGTCAGCCACGGGAAGAGCAGGCCCAGCCGGCGGTTTGTCTCCACGTCGAACCCGATCGTGCCGTAGAGCGGCTCCCAACCCAGGAAGCGGCGGCTGTCGGGATGCCACTGCGCGAACCGGCCCAGCCATTGGCAGAGCAGGCGGCGGTCCTAAGCTCACGCAAGACGCTTTCGGCCCCGTTGCTCGACCGCAACGGCTGATTTCTTGGCTGGCTTTTGCTGCACCGCTTTTTACGCCAGTCGTTGCCGGTCCAATTCCTCAAGTTGGTCGAAATAACCATCAAAACCGCCGGAGCGTTCCACGATTTGTTCTCGCACTCGACGGCATTCCTCAGTCACGGGATCGGTCATGATTGGGGTCTCCGAATGGTTTGCCCCAGAGTCGCGCGCGGGATGGAATCCGGCGAGACGAGCCACGGCATGCGATATCCAAGTTTCGTCACAACGATCTCGCCCCGCGATTGTGTGGCAGGATTCGCGAGATGGGCATAGTTCCAAGTGAGCAGATCATCCATCTGGTGAGCGACGCCGACAGCCAACTGTGCTGCGTCACCGGGCTTGTTCGGCGGCACCAGCTTTTGGTCCAGGAATATGGCGGCCAGTCGGCGCACTTCCGCCGTGATCGGAACGTACTTCAGGCGTCTCGCAAAACGGACGCATTCTTGCTGATTGCCATAGACGCCATCGCAGAGTTCCTGCTCCGTGACGATCGAACCAAAGAACTCGAACCCTCGCCGTTACGAGTCCCACCAATCGCGAGTCGCCATCCTTCGGGCGAGCCCATTGATGTCCGTCCCGTCGTAATGCAGAGTCGAAACAATATTTGTGTCGAGATAGATCGTGGGCTTCTTCATCGTCTCTGGTCCTCAGGCCACAGTGTGACTGACGCTGAGTCGATCTTCCAGCAGAGGAGTTATTCCACAGGCTTGTCTGTGGTCTTATCGAACTCCTTCCAGAACTCGGCCACGGGCTTTCCGTTGATCGTTTCGAGGGTCTTGATCTCTTTCAGCCGGAGGAATTTCTCGCGGGGCACGCTTCCGATATCTCCAAGGAAACCGATCCTTTTCAATGGCCACTGGCAGACGATGTCGGGATCGAATTGGTGACCCTGTAAATGGATGAAATCCACTTTGGAGTCCCGTAGCGGCTTCAGATCTCGAACACCCGTTTTTGCAATAACCAATAATTGATTCAGCGACGCTCCCTTGAGCGGCGTTAGATCGACGAGCTTCTCGCACTCAAAAAGATTCAAAAGCTGAATCGGCTTGCCAGCCAACGGCGAAAGGTCCGTAACGGGGGTGAGTCGCAGATCCGCGTAGGTGATCGGCAAATCTCGTAGTGGCGTGAGGTCGGTCAAATGGGGACAGCCGATAAACGTGATCGCACCCAAACTCTTCAACCCCGCGAGCGGCGACAGGTCAGTGATCCTGCCCATGTGATTGCTGGCCACGCACTCCACACTCACCAACTTCGTCAGCACCGAAAGCGGGGTGATGTCAGCGACTTGAGAGCAGTCAATGCGGATGAAATATACGGAGCTGTCTTGGAGACTGTACTCTAGCTTCTCATCCCACTCGGGATTCCGCCGCTTCAGTTCGGTGGCGACTTCCTTGACCTGCTCCTCGGGCGGCAGCTTCGAGACCCGCTCGAACCACCCCGGTGCCAGCGGCGGGAATTTTGAGGCTGTGGCTTTGGGTGCCGTTGCTGGAATCTCACGAACCCGGATGCGGCGGAAGGCCACTTCGCCCGTGTGCCCCTGCAACGCGATGCAGCCGGACCGGGAAGCGGCGTTGGTGGCGATGTCGGCGTTCTTCGCGACCGTGAGCGCTTGCCGCCAGGCTTCGGAATCCATGTCGTAAGACAGGACTTTCTGGTCGTTGACCCAGTGTTCCACCTGAGGTCCGCGCGCGACGATGCGGCTGGTGTTCCATTCTCCGGCGGGACGTGTGAATGTTCCTTCGGGCGGGATCACGCCATACAGCGCCCCGGTGGATGTCTTGGGATTCTTGCCGTCCGGATGTATCGCGTTGTCGAGCAACTGGAACTCGGTCCCTGGGTACGTATAGTTGGCCCCCAGCTTTTCGGGATTGGCGCGGTAGTAAACCCCACTGTTCCCACCCGCCACGACTCGCCATTCCAATTCCAGTTCAAAATTGTCGTACGATTTTTCGGTGGACGCCACTCCATGTTCCGAAGCTGTGAGCAGCCCCTCCGCCACCTTGAACGGCCCCAACGCTTTCCAGCCCGTGGCAGTGGTCCCATCGAAGAGATTGGTCCAGCTTGCCTGTGCGGGGAGTGAAACAGCGGGCATCGGGATCGCAGGGCCGGTCAGATTCAATGCCTGACGCACCGCTTCAACCGTTAGCGAAACACGAAAACCAATGTGATTGTTGCCAAGAGGGGCGGCAACAGCGTGGCGATACGAAGGCAGGCAATAATACGAACCGTCAAAGTAACTACCACCACGTTGGACTCGCTCAGGCACATCAAGCGATGCTCCCCGTGGATCAACAGCGATCGCGTTACGGAATTTGGGTTCATCCGACTAATGCGTGCTGAGAGTTATGTAGAGCGAGGAGTTTGAGTTTGAAGAACGGAAGATCTCGATATCCGTAGGCTTGTCGCTGGAGG
>JAYTGQ010000662.1:0-4366 GCA_043733345.1 Schlesneria sp. | reverse complement strand
AAGTAGCAGGCACACTCCGTGTGCCGTCCGCGAGACCGTGATTCGCCGAGGAATTCGGTGAACGGCACATGGAATGTGCCTACTACTTTGACTTCTGTTTTGACTTCTGTCGGACACGTCCTGGATACCATTCAAGCGGCTTCACGAATTCACGCTGAATTGTCGGTGCTGCCTCGAATGTCCGTGGGCGAACTCTCGATTCCTTGCAAAAGACAATGTCGATTCGGAACCGTCGCCACCGAGCGCTGTCGATCTCTAGTCGACTCCGACGGGTTCAGCCTCTTTGATCGGTCGCGGTGACTCCCGCACGGCGTTCACCCAAACCGGTCGCGGCAACCCCAATCCGATGCCCAGACAGAAGCCGACGATCAAGACCGCCGAGGGGTCTCCGCTGTAGGCTTGGTGGGAAATCACAAAACTGGCAAGGTTCGCAGCAACAACACTATACATGCCGAACTGCAACGGCAGCACGGGGTGGCCTTTGGGAATTGCATCGAATGAGCTTTGGATGGCACCCAATATCAATGCAATGGACGCGACAGCGAGGATGACTCCCGGAACCCCCAATTCTTTGAAGAGACGTCCGACTCCATCCTCCTGCCAGTCTCTCGTATTGGTGACAACACCCAGATACTGCCGTCCCTGTGTGACGGTTCCCAACCCATCTCCCAACCAGCCCGATTGGTTAAGAGTGGTGGAAATAATCTCGGTGAATGATCGGGTGGTGCGTTCGAATCCTTCGGTGGCAATGCTGGCGGCATATCGTGTGTAATCGTCCGAGATATCCTGGCCTTCAACCACGAAAAGCAGGCTGGCGACGATGAGCCCGGCGAACGCTGCCATTGAGACCGCGACTCGCTTTCGGCCGGAGGACACGGCCACCAGTGCGATGTAAGTCACGAGAAACACCAGGGGAATGGCGATCATTTTGCGCCGGCCAGACAACAAGAGGCACGTCATGGCCCATACGCAGAGGGACAGCCAAGTCCACGCGTATCGCTTCCCCGGACGCAGTGCCAACAGGGCTCCGAACATGATCACGTGGGCCGCATGCAGTCCCATCACATCCGGACTTCGATAGAACCCGCAGATCAGTTTGATCAGGTCCGTACCGTAGTTGCGAATCCACGTCATTTGCAGGCCACCCAACCCCGGGATGTCGATCGCCGCGGCTTCCAACACGGCACCGATCAAAAACACCGAGTTAATGATCACAAAGGCCGCCATCCACCGATAGACATCACTGACCCTGCGCGGCCACAGATACCCCAAGACGATTCCGACAAAGATGGCGAGATAGGATGCGGTTCCGATCGCCGCCAGCATCCAGCCGTTGCTATAGCGCACGATCGAAATCAATGCCCCAGGCAGCAGAGCCACAACCAGCAAGATGAGGCTCGTCCGCAAGCGAGGGTATCTTCGAAAGAGCAACCGACTTTCGCGCTGGTCGGCAGACTGGGCTCCCAGCATGGCCGCAAACCAAACAAACCCGACAATGATCGTCGTCAGCGACGACTGCTGTTCCGACAGCTTTCTGACCGGATCGCGTGCGACATCCAGCAACAGACAGGCATAGAGCGCAGCCCGCCAATTGCCGATGGCGAGCAGTGCCACAATTCCCGTGATACCGGCGAAGATCCAATCCATGGGCGTTCGTTTTATACTCCACGCGGCGATGAATGAGAGATTTCTGAGCGGGGCGGCGTCAGCCCCCTGGCTCTTCTTCGATAAGACGAACGGGCTGACGCCCAAGAACCGGGGGGCTGACGCCGCCCCGCTCAGAGGTTCCATCAATGACTGCGCGAGGTCTAACACAATTTCTGGCGAGGCATCACCTCTAACACGCTACTCAGGCTCACCTGATTATCAGCAGGACACGGCAGAGCAACTCGCCATGCGGCACATCTTGCCCGAGGTCGCTTCACGCCTGCGGTTCCTCGTTGAAGTGGGACTGGACTATTTGACGCTGGACCGCGCGGGGGATTCACTTTCGGCGGGAGAGTTCCAGCGGGTACGACTGGCCGCCAGTTTGGGAAGCCAATTGACGGAAGCGTGCTACGTCGTTGATGAGCCGACGGCCGGGCTGCATCCGCGTGACACGAATCGCCTGCTGAAGACGCTGTTGGATTTGCGAGATCAAGGAAACACGGTCGTCATCGTCGAGCATGACCTGGATGTCATCCGGCAAGCAGATCACGTGATCGACATCGGTCCGGGAGCCGGTTCGCACGGCGGACAACTCCTCGCGGCGGGATCGCCCGACACGATCGCTCTGGATGAAAATTCCATCACCGGCCACGCGCTGCGCCGCCGCAGACTGGGTGGCTCCTCCGTCCAATTACCGCCTAACGAAACCATTCCCTTCGAGCCGACATCGTGGCTAACGCTGTCCGGTGCGACGATGCACAACCTGCAAGACGTGACTCTGCGCGTGCCGCTCGGGGGACTGGTCTGCGTTTCGGGAGTGAGCGGTTCGGGCAAGACCTCACTCATCATGCAGACGCTGGTTCCGGCAATCCGTCGCGCGTTGGGTGGTGCCGCGCCCGAATGCGGTTCGTTTCGTGAGTTGCTCGGCGTGGAAGCGATCACGCGCGTGGTGCGAGTGGATCAGCGGCCCCTTGGTCGGTCGGGGCGTTCGACCCCCGCGACGTATTCCGGCCTGTGGGACGAGGTACGGCAAGTCTTCGCGAAAACGAAGGAGTCTCGCTTGCGCGGTTTCACTGCGAGACGCTTCAGCCCGCAGAGTCTCGACGGACGCTGCTCGCGCTGCGTGGGACGCGGCACGCTAACGCTCGACAAGAAGAGTTTGCTGGATTGGACCCAGCGGTGTCCCGACTGCAACGGTGCTCGCTTCAACCGGCAGACGTTGGCGGTGAGATATCGCGGTCAAACCGTGGCCGATGTACTCGACATGAGCTTTGAAACGGCCGCCGACTTCTTCGTGAATTTGCCTCGGCTCGCACGGCCGCTCACCCTATTTCGTGATCTCGGGCTGGGCTATCTCAAACTGGGCCAACCGGCCAACACGTTGTCGGGGGGCGAAGCTCAGCGCGTGAAGCTCGCTTCCGAACTGGTGACGTCGCACGCGACGACCGCGACGCTCTTCGTCCTTGATGAACCAACTTCCGGCCTGCACGCAGCGGACGTGGCGCAGTTGCTTCAAGTCTTGAGACGACTCGTCCACGCCGGGCACTCGGTCCTAGTCGTCGAGCACAATCTCGAACTGCTCGCCGCCGCAGATTGGTTGATCGACATCGGCCCTGACGCGGGCGAGCGCGGAGGTTGCATCGTGGCAGAAGGACGACCGAGCGTTGTTGCGGACTGTGGACACAGCCACACCGGAAACGCCTTACGCGAGATGTCGGCTCCACGCTGACTGCGTGCGGGGACCAGCAGCCTGTTGAAAATATAAGCCTGAAGCGCGAGCGAAGGATTTCTGAGCCTAATTCGTCCGCCTTTACGACATCCTTCTATTCCCTTTTTCAACAGGCTGCTAGCACCAAAAAAGCAGCCCGATCGAATTGTCGATCGGGCTGATGATTTATGGCGAAGTGTCGAAGCCGAACGTCATACGGTGGTGGTGGCCGCTGCAGCGGCTGCGGCGTGGTCCCATGTGAAGAGCTTGGAATCAATGTTGGTCAGTGTGACGAAGCCCTTTTTATCGCCCGGCTTCAGCTCGACACCCGTTTCTGCCAATTTCTTGGCGAGCGGGGAGCCTTCAATAATCATCCCGTCATCAGGAATTGTTCGCCACCATTGCAAGTGGGGCCAATCACGTTGGACGTTAGCCAGCACCGTTTGAAGGGTCTTGCCCGCGACTCCGGGCTTGAAGCCCGCCCGCGTTGCCACTTCCGTGTACGACGCATACTTATCGACTCGCTTCAGTTCCCACACAACTTCAGCCACATTCTCAGCACGAACGGATGCCATTACGTTCTCCTACGTCTTCGCCTCGCGTCACCGCCCGGTCAGCACGATGGAGATTCATCGGCCTCAACCGGCGTGAATTGCTCGGCATACTTGGAAAAAATGAGCGGCAAACAACGTGAGTTCGTGACTCATGTTCCCGCCGCCGTACAGTTCTTTGGAAGTTGCGTGTAGGCTACTCGACGAGACTATCAGCGACAACCCATTGAAATCCCAGCGCGGCTTCACTTCGTTCAGCCGCAACACAAGTGAAAGGCACGGCCCCTTAGAAACGCAGAGGACGCGGAGATCGCAGAGAATGCCAGAAGCACCGTCCCCCATGAATTTCCCCTCTCTGCGTTCTCTGCGTTTCTAACCTCTTTGATCACACCCAAAAACGCTCGGAACCAAAAATGCCCAGCCCCTAAAATCTGCGCGCCCGGCGAAGAAACAAAACGTG
>JAYTGQ010000661.1:0-4379 GCA_043733345.1 Schlesneria sp. | reverse complement strand
GGCGGCTACGAATCGCACACCTGAGAGTGGCAGCGCCAAGCGTTGTGACGGATGCGAGTGCCTTAACTTTTGCACTTTGCACTGATCACTTCTCACTTTGCACTGATCTCAATCGAGTAATCCTTCACAGTAGGAATACTGTCGCGACCATTCTCGCCGAGCGGATGCCGCTGTATTTAGAATCGCGTTCGGCCCGCATCTCGTGGTCCTCGACGAGGAATGTCCCGCGTCGTTCGGCACGAGGCGCTGCTCATGCGATGAAACGAACAGCCTTCAGTTGTCCTCGCGCGAGTGCCTGTCCGTGGCGGGCAGCACGATGCTGAAGCGGGTGCCGCGGCCGATTTCGCTTTCGCAGAGGATTGTTCCGCCGTGAGCCTCGACGATTTTACGGACGGTGGGTAGGCCGAGGCCACTGCCGTCGGACTTCGTCGAAAAAAACGTGTCGAACATGCGGGCTTGCGTCTCAGCACTCATCCCCTGTCCGTTGTCGATGATGTCCAACATGACCGAGCTGTCGCGACCATAGGTTTGCAGTTCGAGGACGCCGCCATTGGGCATTGCCTGCAGCGCGTTGCGACACAGGTTCATCAACACCTGTCGCCAGAGTTGAGCATCGAGCTGCACCGCTGGCAGGTTGGCGGCGAGATGCGGGCTGATGTCGATCCCGCGTTCGGCCGCTTGCGCTGTGAAGAACTCGATGAATTCGTGAACGGTCGCGTTCAAATCCGACTTGCGCGGCACGAGCGAACCGACGCGGGCGAACTGAAGGAAGTCGCTCAGAATGCGATCGAGATGCTGGCACTGCTGCTTCACCACTGACAGCTTCTGAAGAATGCGTCGTTCTCGCGGCGAATCACCTTCGGTCAGGTCTTCGCTCAACAGCTCGAGGTTCAAACCAATAGTCGAGAGCGGGTTGCGAATCTCATGCGCGAGGCCCCCCGCCAACGACGCGATCTCCGCGTAGTTCGACTGCAGCCGCCGATGATCGCGGGCAAGATTGTCAGAGTCGGCCGGTCGTTCTTCGATCATCCCACGCTCCCGTGCCTGCCTGATTCGGCAGTGATACTTCGCGCGGTCAGTGATGAGACATCTGAGCGGGGCGGCGTAAGCCCCCCGGTTCTTGGGCGTAACAGACTGTTGAACAACGTAGGGTAAGCGTCTGGCTTGCCCGTGAACGCAGTTGAAAAAGGGGCAAGCCAGAGGCTTACCCTACGTTGTTCAACAGGCTGGTAAGCCCGCTTTGGAAGAACCGGGGGGCTTACGCCGCCCCGCTCGGAAATGTCTCACTTTGTGCCGCGTGAAGTAGAAAACAGCAACTGCTGGCCCGTTGCGAAAGTAGCCCGGCATCAGAGATGCCGGGCTACAGATCATTTCAATTGTGAACTTCAGTGAGTCCCTGAGTGACACCGCAAGCGGCACTACGCGGAGACCACCTCGGTCGAAAACTACTGAGCAGCAGGCTGCTCGCCACCATTGTCTCCGCCCTGAGCCTGCTCCTGTTCGATGAGCATGGCTTTGCGGGACAGCTTGACGCGACCTTGGTCGTCGATCGCGATGACCTTGACCTGCAGCTTGTCACCGACGCGGCAGACTTCATCGACCGACTTCACGAAGCCGATTGCGAGTTCGCTGACGTGGCAGAGGCCGTCTTTGCCGGGCGCGATTTCGATGAAGGCACCGAAGTCTTTGACCGAGCTGACCGTGCCGTTGTAGACGCGGCCAACCTTGATTTCTTCGGTCATCGCTTCGATGCGGGCGAGTGCGTCTTCGGCACCTTCGCTCTTGGCACAGGCGATCGTCACCGTGCCGTCGTCATTGATATCGATCGTCGCACCGGTCTCTTCTTGGATGGCGCGGATCGTCTTACCACCGGGACCGATCAACAGACCGATCTTGGAGGGTTCGATCTTGGTGCGCAGCAGGCGCGGAGCATTGACCGAAATCTCGCCACGAGGCCGACGAATCACGGAGAGCATCGTCTTGAGCAACTCGATGCGCGCCTTGCGGGCTTCTTCGAGCGTCTTGCGGATGATCTCTTCGTTGATCCCCGCGATCTTCAGATCGAGCTGAATGCCGGTGACACCCTTCTGGGTTCCGGCCACCTTGAAGTCCATGTCGCCGAAATGGTCTTCGTCGCCCATGATGTCGGTCAGCAATTCAAACCGGTTGCCCTCTTTGACGAGACCGATCGAGATGCCGGCGACAGGCTGCGTGATCGGCACGCCCGCGTCCATCAGCGCGAGCGTGGCGCTGCAGACGGAGGCCATCGAACTACTGCCGTTCGATTCCATGATGTCAGAGATCACGCGAATCGTGTACGGGAACTTTTCTCCCGCAGGAATGACCGACTGGACCGACCGTTCGGCCAATGCCCCGTGGCCGATCTCGCGACGCCCCGGCCCGCGAATCGGACGGCATTCGCCGACCGAATAGGATGGGAAGTAGTAATCGAGCATGAACGACTTCTGAACTTCCTCGAACAACCCATCGACACGCTGTGCGTCGCGGGTGGTTCCCAGCGTGATCGTGGCGAGCGACTGCGTTTCGCCACGGGTGAACACGGCCGAACCGTGGACTCGCGGGAGCATACCGACATCGCACGAGACCGCTCGCAAATCGCCGAGTGTGCGACCATCGAGACGCAGCTTCTTCTCGAGGATCAAATCGCGCACCACGCGCGATTCGAGATTGCCGAACGCGGCGGAGAACTGCTCCTTGCTGCAACCGCAGGAAGTTTTGTCGGCTCCGTTCGGGAAGAACTCTTCGATGAGCGCGGCCTTCAATTCCTTGGCCGCTCCCCGACGTTCTTTCTTCGCGCCCGCGACTTTCGCTTCTTGCAGTCGGGCATAAGCCTTTTCGCGGAGCGGAGCATCGAGCGGGTTCTTGACTGGTTCGGCTGCAACGAACTTCGGCGTGCCGACCTTCTGAACCAACTCTTCCTGCATCGCGCACAGTTCGACGATCGCGCGGTGAGCGAACATGATGGCGTCGCCCATCTGCTCTTCGGGCAGTTGGTGTCCAAAGCCTTCGATCATCAGGACCGATGTCGTGCTGCCCGCGACGACCAGATCGAGCTTGCTGGTTTCCATCTCAGCACGAGTCGGCATCAGAATGAATTTTTCGTCGATCATGCCGACGCGAACCGCGGCAATCGGACCTTGAAATGGAACCGGAGCCAGGCAGAGCGCGGCACTCGCACCGATAATCGAGAGGACATCGGGATCGTTCACGCCATCGGACGCAAGGACGTTCGACATGATCTGGACTTCTTCGACGTACCCTTCCGGAAAGAGCGGGCGAATGGGTCGGTCGGTCAATCGGCTGGTCAGAATCTCCTTCATCGTCGGCCGGCCCTCACGCTTGAGGAACCCACCGGGGAACTTGCCCGCCGCCGCCACGCGCTCTCGGTAGTCGCACGTCAGGGGAAAGAAGTCGATCCCCGGCCGCGACGGACCATTTTGAGCAGCGACAAACACGACGGTATCTGCAAACCGGACCAGCACCGCACCGGCGGCTTGCTTCGCCATTTCACCCGTTGTGAGGCTGAGTGTTCTTCCGGCAAATTCGCGTTCGACAGTAACTTTCACGTGTGATTTCCTGCAAAGAATAGGGAGAGCCGCACGTAACAATGACGGCAGCCGCCAACCGAAGTCGGCCTCAACGAGCCATGACGTTCGGTACGGGAGAGTGCAAAACAGTGAGATCGCGACAACGGCGGAGTTCGCGACGATGGCGATCAGCTCGTCGCCGCAGACGAGCCGCCGACCATAGGCCAGCGGCTGCGAACCGCTGGCCGCAGATTACTTCCGCAATCCCAAGCGGGAGATGATTTCCGTGTACCGCGAACGCTCGGTCGCTTCGAGGTACTTCAACAGGCGACGCCGCCGGCTCACCAGCATGAGCAGTCCACGGCGACCGGCATGATCCTTAACGTGACCTTTTAGGTGGTCCGTCAGTTCCGCGATCCGCGACGAATAGACTGCGATTTGAACTTCAGGCGACCCCGTATCGTTTTCAGCACGACGATACTCCTGAATGACTTGGGTCTTTTTCTCTTTCGTAATCGACATCTTGCTTTCCTACCTGCGACTTCGGTTGGCAGGCGATCCGCGACCAGTGCAGCCCATCTGCAACCGACCAACAGGAGTTGCCGCTCAGCCAATGCTCGGCTCCGCAAACAACTCAGATCGCCACCCACACCTTGCGTGACACATTCTTACGACGGGCGAGAGTGTAGCGTTCGAGGGCAAAGATTCAACGGAAGCTCCGTCGCCCCCACGGCACTTCCCGGTCACGGGTTGACGAGTCTTGTGAGATGGGGCGGAGTTTAACTGAGGATGTTTTTTTGAACGGAGGCTCTTGCTGTGCTGGCCGCCCTT
>JAYTGQ010000660.1:0-11515 GCA_043733345.1 Schlesneria sp. | reverse complement strand
GCCGGAGTGGTTGTTCGACTGCAAGTGACGGCGGAGCTGAGTGGCGTGGCTTCAGCAGTATGGCTGGGACGGTGTGACTTCGTCGGTGTGGTGTGGTGGTGTGGCTGGGGGCGGGCGCTTCGCCCGCCCCCAGCAGGGCACGCTTACCGGCAAGGCGCTGGGGACTCGAAGACTCGACCCCAGCCACACTTTTCACTCTCAGTCCCAGCCGCGAGGCTCTCGACGTAAGTGGTCGAAGGGCTCAAATGAGCGTTTTGACGTAACTGATTGTCGGGAAACAGAAAACCTGACATCCGCACGCTGGCGCAGCGTTGCGGCGACTCCTTGGAGTCGAACGCATCAGCGACGCAGCACTCGTTTTGCTCCGTAGGCACTCCGTCGGCACTGAGCGCATGCTGCTTCAATGATGCAATAGCGTTCAAATCAGTGGCCACTCATTCGTATGGCTCCGTCACCGTGTCCACGGAGTCAATCGAGTGCTGGTTCGTGGATGCGTTCGGGTTTAGTATGCCTGCGCAGCATCGGTTTTCCACCACTTACGACAATTCGGAGCTGTCGCAGCGTTGTGGAAGCGGGCTCTCCGGCGTTCGCTCCAGTCGCTCCGCTCCCTGCGCTCTCTCCGGCGGCCTCGCCCACACCGCAGACTTTGGAACCAGTTCTCGTCCCCTCAACCTGTTACCCATGTCCCCGAGTGACTGTTACTCTTGTCCCCGGTCTAAAGAGGTTCAAGCTGGGTGCGCAGCGCAAGAAACCTCAGAAAGCATGTCGATCAAGAACCCGGCGTTGCGAACCAATTGAACGTCAAACCAAAGTTTCTTGGGCGTTTGAGCCCCGGCTTGAAGCAAGCCGGGCCACCCCAAGAATGAACAAAGCTGAAGTGTCTGACCCTGATCGTGCGAGAAGACCGGACGGGCAGGAGTGCCCCTCCTACGGGAGATTGATTGAGATGAAGTACCTCGTCACCGGGGCGGCCGGGTTTATTGGGATGCACGTCAGTACGGCGTTGCTCGACCGGGGCGATGAGGTTGTCGGGTTGGACAATCTCAATTCGTATTACACCGTCCAGTTGAAGCGCGATCGCCTCGCACGGCTCATCGGACGCAGCGGTTTCCGGTTTGAGGAGGTCGATCTGGCGGATCGCGAGCGACTGCCGAAGCTGTGCGATGCGGAGCGGTTTGATGTCGTCATCAATCTCGCGGCGCAGGCGGGAGTGCGGTACTCGATCACCAATCCGCACGTCTATGTGGACAGCAACCTCGTCGGATTCGTGAACGTTTTGGAAGCGTGTCGGCATAGCGGCGTGAAGCATCTGGTCTATGCCTCGTCGAGTTCGGTCTACGGGGCCAACACGACGATGCCGTTCTCGATCCATCACAACGTCGATCATCCGGTAAGCCTGTACGCGGCGACGAAGAAGGCGAATGAGCTGATGGCTCACACGTACAGTCACCTCTACCAACTGCCGACGACGGGGTTGAGGTTCTTCACGGTCTATGGCCCGTGGGGACGGCCCGACATGGCGCTGTGGCTGTTCACGAAGGCAATCCTCGACGGCCAGCCGATCGATGTCTTCAACAACGGCCTGATGCGGCGCGACTTCACGTATATCGACGACATCGTGCAGGGAGTCATCCGCGTTGCCGATCGCGTTCCGACGGGAAACGCCGCGTGGTCGGGCGAGCATCCCGACCCGGCGACCAGTCGCGCCCCGTACCGCATCTACAACATCGGCAACAACGCGCCGGTCGAACTGATGCACCTGATTGAGACGATTGAGCAGGCTCTCGGCAAACAGGCGGTCAAAAATTTTCTGCCGCTCCAACCGGGCGATGTCCTCGCGACGTATGCCGATGTGGACGATCTGGCGCGCGACGTGGGATTCAAACCGAGTACGCCGATTGAAGCGGGCGTGAAACGATTCGCGGACTGGTATCGAAGCTATCACAAGGTCTAAGCCATGCGATCCATTTTGGTGACGGGCGGTTCGGGGTTTCTGGGGAGCCACCTGTGCGAGCGGCTGCTCGAACGGGGCGACAATGTTGTCTGTCTCGACAATTTCTTCACGGGTCGCAAGGAGAACATCCTGCATCTGATGGGGAACCCACGTTTCGAGCTGATTCGCCACGACATCGTCGAGCCGATCACGCTGGAGGTGGATCAGATCTACAACCTCGCGTGTCCCGCCTCGCCCGTGGCCTACCAGTACAACCCGATCAAGACGATCAAGACGTCCACGGTGGGAGTCGTCAACGTGCTGGGACTGGCCAAACGCTGCAAGGCGCGCGTGCTGCATGCCTCAACGTCGGAGGTCTACGGCGACCCGACAGTCCATCCGCAGCGGGAGGACTACTGGGGGAACGTCAACCCGATCGGGCCTCGAAGCTGTTACGACGAGGGGAAGCGCGTCGCCGAGTCGCTCTGCGTGAACTATCACCACGAGCACCAGCTCGAAGTCCGGATCATTCGCATCTTCAACACGTATGGCCCGCGCATGGACCCGAACGACGGCCGTGTGATCTCGAATTTCATCATGCAGGCGTTGCGGGGCCAACCGATCACCATCTACGGCGAGGGGACGCAGACGCGATCGTTCTGTTACTGCGACGATCTGATTCGCGGGATGATGCTGATGATGGACCAGGATCAATCGATCGGCCCGGTCAACATCGGCAACCCCGGCGAATACACGATGCTGCAACTGGCTCAGGAGGTGCTGAAGGCGATCCCGGAATCGAAGTCCACGATCGAGCATGTTCCTCTGCCGCAGGATGATCCCAAGCAGCGATGTCCCGACATCACGAAGGCCAAGTCGCTGCTCGGTTGGTCGCCGGAGATCGACCTGCGGACGGGACTGGTCAGAACCGTGGCGTACTATCGCGACGAGTTGGCTCGCATGTGACCACTGTAGGATGGTCACTCCTGCCCGTCCGGCTTTGGCATTGAAGAGTGGACGGGCACCCTACTAGACAGAAGCTGCGGAAAAGAAGCCCCTCACCCTAACCCTCTCCCCGCAAAGCCGGGGCGAGGGGACATGAAAGACGAGCATTCGACATGACAACGCGCAGAGGAATACTTCTCGTCGGCGGTTCGGGGACGCGATTGCATCCCGCGACGAAGGTCGTCAGCAAACAACTGATGCCGGTCTATGACAAGCCGATGGTTTACTACCCGCTCTCAACGATCATGCTCGCCGGGATACGCGACATTCTGGTCATCAGCACGCCGCACGATTTGCCGCTGTACCGACGATTGCTCGGCGATGGTTCTGATTGGGGCCTGCGGTTCGAGTATGCCGAGCAGCCCGAGCCGAAGGGGATCGCCCAGGCGCTGATCATCGGTGAGTCATTTCTGGCGGGCGAGCCGGCCTGTCTGATCCTCGGTGACAATATTTTCTACGGCGACGGCATGGCTCAAGCGATGCAGGCAATCTCAGCGAACGAGACCGGGGCAACCGTCTTCGCCTACCACGTCCGTGATCCCGAGCGGTACGGCGTCGTCGTTCTCGACGCAAACGGACGCCCAACAGACATCGAAGAGAAGCCGCAGCAGCCGCGATCGAACTTCGCCGTGACGGGCCTCTACTTCTATGACGGTCAGGCGGCGGAGATCGCTCGCAACCTCAAGCCTTCGCCGCGCGGCGAACTCGAAATCACCGACGTGAATCGCGAGTACCTTCGTCGCGGATTGCTGAGCGTCGAGGTGCTCGGTCGTGGCACGGCGTGGCTCGACACGGGCACGCACGATTCACTACTGGAAGCGGCCACATTCGTCAGCGTCCTCGAAGCCCGTCAGGGATTGAAGGTCGCCTGTCCCGAAGAGATCGCGTGGCGGATGGGTCACATCAATGCGGACCAGTTGCGCCGTCTGGCTGAGCCGCTCCAGAACAGCGGCTACGGAAAGTACCTGCTCGAACTGATCGATTCGCGCCACTGATGCGCTCCCGCACCGCCCAGACTCGGGGTTCACTGACCTCTTGAGTTTGTTCTCGCGCTGCTTCGATCGCGTCCCTATTGAATGGTGCCACGTCCGGGATGATCGGCTCAATCTCGCGCGGTCATCCCGTTGTGACCGCTTCCGCAGGTCCGATTACAGTGACCTTGCGTGTTGCGTTGAGTCTCCCGAGTCGTCCGTCGCAAGCGGATCGCCGGAAGCATCCGAAGACTCCATTCTCATGGCGGAACGCCGCCGCCGTGAGCCGTCACAGTAGGATCGTTCGGCACGATCAAATCAGTCGCCTATGAACTGCCTCGCCATTCGCAGGCTTCCCAGAGTGAACTGCTTTTGGTGCGAACACACCGTTGCGCGGCGTCAAAGTCAGATGCAGCTTGACTAGGCGTCACCAGCGGACAACTCACAACTCAAAGTGACGTAAGTCTGTTACGAAATAACGGTTTGAGAGATTCAAGGCGTCGTGCCTGTCGCGCCGATTCATAGTCTTAGTCCCGCCGAAGTAACTGTCGCAGGGCACCCGCTGTGATCGCAAAACGATCTGTGAAGGTGGTTGCGGTGACTGGGATGTTACTGGCTGAAACTGTCTGTGGACGGACGTACGTTTGTCGGTCGTAGCGACCGGAACGGGGTATCGGCAACAGCCGCTTGAACTGCGACGCGCGTCGCAGGCGGCGAACAACAGCTGCCTGGAATTCCTCGGCTGACCGATGCCTGCGTTCCATGGGTCTGGACGACCCAGGTTCGAGATTTCCCAAGGGAAGGAGTTTGAGTTCTATGCGATGGATCAAGATGACAGGTGCCATGCTCGCCGCGATGGGCATGGCCAGTCTAGCTGACGCTGGGCTGTTTCACGGACACAAAGGATGTTGCGGGGACGCGAAAGCGAACTGCAGTACCTCGTGTGCCGCTCCGGCGTGTTGCAAACCCGTGATCGTCAAGCCTTGCTGCCCGACGGTCCACACGTATCAACGACGCTGCTCGGACATCAAGCCGCCATGCTGCGATAGCTGCTGTGCTCCGGCCAGTTGCTGTGCGCCAGCGAATCGTTGTGGCAACGGAAATGGTGGTTATGGTAACGGTGGTTGTGCTCCAGCTTGTGCAGCTCCTGCTGCCAACTGCGGACCCGGTAACGGCTGTGCTCCAGCCTGTGCCGCTCCCGCAGCCAATTGTGCGCCCGCTTGTGCAGCTCCTGCTGCCAATTGTGCTCCCGCTTGTGCGGCACCAGCCGCGAACTGTGCCCCAGCCTGTGCGGCTCCCGCCGCCAACTGTGGCCCAGCCGCGAATTGTGCTCCTGCTTGTGCAGCTCCGGCTGCGAACTGCGGCCCCGCCGCCAACTGCGGACCCGGTAACGGTTGTGCTCCAGGCTGTGCTGCTCCCGCAGCCGCTTGTGCCCCAGCTTGTGCCGCTCCCGCTTCGAACTGCTGTGCGACTTCGAGCTGTGGCTCGAAGAGCTGCCTGACCGGCCTCCGTGGCCTGTTCGGTAAGAAGTGCTGCGGTTCATCCTGTGCATCGACTTGTGCCCCAGCGTGTGCGGCTCCCGCCACCAACTGTGGTCCAAGCTGTGCTCCGAACTGTGCCGCTCCTTGTGCCACCAAGTGCTGCAATGCCAATCCCTGCGAGATCGCTCAGTTGATCTACACCTCGCAGACCGCTTGCTACGCTCGTCAGCGTCGTGCTGCGATCCGCAAGCTCGGCAACCGGTATGACTGCATCTGCAACCCGGAAATCATGACCGCGTTCGTCTACGCCCTGAATGACGCCGATGAACGAGTCCGACGTGAAGCCGCCGATGAAATCGGCGATCAAGTTCGCAAGAACTGCTGCTGCTGCCCAGAAGTGGTTGCCGCTCTGACCTGTGCCTTGGGTGATTGCGATAGGGGTGTGGTTCGCCAATCCGAACAGGCTCTCCGCCTGTGCGGCTACGAAGTGGTCAAGGGTTGCTGCGACAACGGTTGCACGACGGCTTGCAACAGCACCGGCTGCAACAGTGGTTTTGCTCCATCCGCTCCAGCGATGATGCCAGCCCACGAACCAGCCGCTCCAGCTCCGGTTCCACCAGAAGAGAAGAAGGCTGCCAGCAGCCGCAAGGGTCACCTGTCCACGCTGCTCGGTCTCTTGGACTGATCGGATGAACAGAGTCTTCTGACTTGATGAGTTGAATACCCGGTTCACAAGAGCCGGACTGCTACAACGAACAGCGGCCCTCGGATCACTCCGAGGGCCGTTTTCGTTTGCATGTTGTTGAATCAGCAAGGAAACTCAGGAAGAAGGGGACGGGAAGCAGGAGGCAGGGATCAGGAGTCAGGGCCGCAGAGGTCAGACAGGACTTTGCCAGCCGATGTCATTTTCCAATTGCCTCCTGATTCCTGTCCCCTGATCCCTGCCTCCCGTCCCCTGTCCCTTTTCTACCGACGGATCGACACACTATGCCGCGCACCAAGGTCGCCCAAATTCTTCGCGAGGTTCAACCGGGAGCAGTCGTCGATGTGCGAGGTTGGGTTCGCACGAAGCGCGAGTCCAAGCAGGACTTCGCCTTCCTCGAAGTCAATGACGGCAGTTGCCTCGCCAACGTGCAGATCGTGGTGGATGCGAACGTCCCCGACTACGGATCGCTCATCAAGCAGATTCACACCGGCGCGAGCGTCGCCATCGTCGGTGAGGTCAAAGAGTCACTCGGCAAGGGCCAGCGGGTTGAGGTTCACGCGCGCAGCCTGAAGCTGCTCGGCGCGGCCGACCCGCAGACGTACCCGCTCCAAAAGAAGGGCCACTCGATGGAGTTCCTTCGCGAGAAGGCCCATCTGCGTCCGCGAACGAACACGTTCGGCGCGATCGCTCGTGTGAGGAACGCCCTCTGCGCGGCGATTCACGGATTCTTTCAGGCGCGAGGCTTCCTCTACGTTCAGACGCCGATCATCACCACCAGCGATTGCGAAGGTGCCGGGCAGCAATTTCAAGTGACCACGCTCGACCTCGCCAAGTTGCAGCAGTCGAAGGGTCCGCTCGATTACAGCCACGACTTCTTCGGCAAGAAGGCGGGGCTGACGGTCAGCGGCCAGCTCGAAGGGGAGATCTTCGCGACGGCCGTCGGCGACGTGTACACGTTCGGCCCGACCTTTCGTGCCGAGAACTCGAACACCACGCGGCACCTCGCCGAGTTCTGGATGATTGAGCCTGAGATGCCCTTCTACGAACTCGAAGACAACATGGACCTGGCCGAGTCCTTCGTCCGCTCGATCGTGAAGGACGTGATGAATCACTGCCACGACGACCTCGCGTTCTTCAACGAGCGGATCGAGCCGACGCTGCTCGCCTCACTCCAGAACATCGTCGAGCACGACTTCATCCGTCTCACATACACCGAGGCGATCGGCATCCTCGAAAAGTCCGGCCACCCGTTCGAGTACCCGATCAGTTGGGGCAAGGACCTGCAGTCCGAGCACGAACGCTTCCTCACCGAGCAGCACTTCAAGCAGCCGGTGATCCTGACCGACTACCCGCGCGAGATCAAATCGTTTTACATGCGCTGCAACGAGGACGGCAAAACGGTCCGCGCGATGGATGTCCTCGTCCCGCGCATCGGCGAGATCATCGGCGGCAGCCAACGCGAGGAACGGCATGCCGTCCTGATCGACCGGATGCAAGAATGCGGCCTGAACCCCGAGGACTATTGGTGGTATCTCGAACTCCGCCAGTACGGCACGGTCCCCCACAGCGGCTTCGGCCTCGGCCTCGAACGAACGGTGCAACTCGTCACCGGCATGACCAACATCCGCGACTGCATCCCGTTCCCCAGAACCCCGAAGAGCGCCGAGTTCTGACAAACCGTAGGGCAAGCGTTTCGCTTGCCCGTCCGTTCTCCAACATCAAAGCACCCTACATGACTCGGGGGCTTTGCATTTTCTAAGGGGCTGTGCATCTACGACATCCGAGAACTTCGGGAGTGATCGTGTCGTTCCAAAGGGTTGCCGCATCAAGGAGGTTCTGTTCTGAACCCTCTTTCTGCCATGTTCTTTGAGGAAGCGGCAGAAAAATGTGTGGCAGAAAGATCAGAGTTCGTGCCGGTCTGAAGCCTGATCGCCATCCGCGAACTCTCGGAAATAGATTCTGCACAGCTCCTAACAGCCTGTTGAAAAAGGGAGGGCGAGGCTCCCGCCGAGCCATGTGCGTCAGGAAAGTCGCTTGTTTCTCGCGGCTCGGCAGGAGCCTCGCCCTCCCGACAGCCGTTTTTCAACAGGCTGCTAACTGCCTGTTGAAAATAGAAGCCTGAAGCGCCGAAGGATGTCTGAGCCTAATTCGTCGCACATTTGCGACATCCTTCGCTCGCGCTTCAGGCTTCTATTCCCTTTTTCAACAGGCCCCTAAGTAGGGCCGTCGCGGCTCTTTCCCCAAAAAATCTCGGCGCGAGGATTTTTTCACACGGATCGTTCCGCGAAGGGTGCTTGGTTCGGTGGCCAAGCTCCATTTCCCGTTTTGGCGGAGCCGGACGATGCGACCCCTCACCCTCGCGATTCGGGGACTGATCCTTTCGACACACCTGCTGAGAGGTCCGGCGTTCGCCCGGCTCAGGCGACCGATCCCCAGCCGACTGCGGCCTCCAAACCGGCTGCTGAGCCGAAGAAGGTGAAGCAACCACTGCTCACTTGGCAGGAGATCCGATGAATTTCAACAGGGCGATCAGCCTGTTAAATCCCCCTGTCGGACGGGCACTCTTGCCCGTCTTTCAGCTTGAAGACCGACGGGCAAGAGTGCCCGTCCTCCCTTTTGCAACAGGGCCACGTCATGACGGCACCATCGAGACCGGCCATCGTCTCCACCGATCCGCGTGTGCAGACGGCGTGGCGGGAGTATTTGGAGGCGGTGGATCGTGGCGAGGCGATTGAAGTCGAGCGGCTTCTGGCGGGACACCCCGCTGCGGCCGATGAGCCTTGGGGGAGATCGTCCATGTTGCAAACGATGGTGGAATACGTGCAACAGACCGCAGACGGGGGCTGGCGATTGTCGAACAGTCGCGTGTCGTTCGACTCGGTGATCCACGGATACTGGGACGGGCACAGTCCCGAGGCGATTGCTGAAGAATTTCCGAGTTTGTCCGTCGAACAAGTATATGGGGCGATCGCCTGCTATTTGCGGCATCGAGCGGACTTCGACCGCTATCTCGACGAGCAATCGGAACTCTGGAAACAGGTTCAACTCGACAGCGAAGCGCAGCACGGGCCAATGTTGGATCGCCTGCGGTCCAGTCGAGTCCGGAAGACGCCGGAGGAGATCGCTCCGTGACACGTCCTCGCTTCCTGGCCGACGAGGACTTGCGTCACGGCATCGTGCTGGCCGTGCGACGGCTCGAACCGCTCCTGCAAATCATCACGGTGTCAAGACACGGCGTTGCGGGCTTCGGCGGACATCGACATCTTGGAATTCGCGGCGAGTCAGGGTTGGCTCGTGCTGTCTCACGATGTCAACACGATGCGTGCCGCTGCAGAGCGCCGCGTGGCGGCCGGACTGCCAATGCCGGGTCTCTTCCTGATTTCCCAAAGTCGGTCAACGACGGCTGCCGCAGACAGCCTGCAACTGATCTGGTCGGCCTCCACGCTCGAAGAATGGCGCGATCGAATCGTTTATCTGCCGCTCTAAAACACCTTGTTGCAGCAATCTCGCAAATTCAATCCGTTACAGTCGCTTTCAAACGACGTTTCGATTCAGTCTCACCATGTCGCAACCAAACACCTCCGGGATCGTCGTCTGCCCACGTTGTCAGTATGGCTTTCAGGGGGACGATTCGCGCGACGAGTTGCGGTGTCCTCGTGCGGACTGCGGGCATCGGTGGGAGGCGTTGACTCAGACGATTCGAGCCGTGCATGGAATCGAGCGGCGGCGGGCGGTGTTTGAGGTGACGGTGGTGGCCGGAGGGAGTCCGTTACGAGTGGGGTTGGCTTCAGCCAACTCCGTCATCGGGCGCGAGTCGGGTTGTGCGGTGATGCTCGACAATTTGAGCGTGTCACGCCGTCACGCCGAGATCACGACGGTCGATGGGGCCGCGTGGGTGCAGGATTTGGGCAGCTCGTGTGGGACGGCGGTCAATGGGGCGTTCATCGAGTCGCGCACGGCGCTCGGTCCCGGCGATCAGTTGATGCTCGGCGGGACGACGCTGCGGTTTGATGTCCGTTTTGAAGCGGTCGAGGCGGCGACGCCGATGGCCGACAATGCGAAGTTGCTGCGGCGTGGCGAGCGGTCCGAGGTTTTGTTTCGCGGCCAGACGGCGCAGGCCATCGTGCTGGATGCGGCTCGCATCACGTTTGGCCGCGCGACGGATCGCGATGTCGTGTTGACGGGTCCGCTGATCTCGGCACGGCATGCTGTGCTGGAGCGGGCGGGTGATGGGCACTCTCTGAGCGACACCGCCAGCGCTCACGGGACGTATGTGAACGGCCAGCCGGTCATCCGCGCGAAGCTCGTGTCGGGCGATCGCGTGCAGATCGGGCCGTATCTGTTTCGGTATGAGGGCCACCGGCTCGTGCGAGCGGAGCGGGCGTCGGCCATTGCGGTCTCGGCGCGATCCCTGACGAAGCAGGTGGGGCCAACTACGCTGCTCGACAAGTTGACCTTCACGCTGGAGCCGGGTGAGTTTGTCGGTTTGATCGGACCGAGCGGGGCGGGCAAGACGACGCTGCTCGATACGCTCAACGGCCTGCGCCCGGCGACTTCGGGAGACGTGTTGCTCAATGAGGATTCGTTGTACGAGGAGTACACGCGGCTCAAACAGAACATCGGCTATGTCCCGCAGGACGACATCATTCACCGCGACCTGACAATCCAGCAGGCGCTGTCGTATGCGGCGCAATTGCGGCTGCCGCCCGACATGACTGCCGACGAACTCAACCATGTCATCGACGACACGCTCGAATCGCTCGATTTGGCTCATCGTCGTCAAATGAAGATCGGAATGCTCAGCGGCGGCCAGCGCAAACGAGTGAGCGTCGGTGTCGAGTTGCTCAGCCGACCCGGTGTGATCTTTCTGGATGAGCCGACATCGGGCCTCGATCCCGGCACTGAATCGAAGCTGATGAAGTTGTTTCGCCGACTGGCCGATCAGGGGCGCACCGTCGTCTGCACGACGCACGTCATGGAGAACATCGACCTCTTTCACAAGATCGTGGTTCTCGCGCCGGGTGGCAGGCTCGCGTACTTTGGACCGCCGCAAGAGGCCAAAGGATTCTTCGGCATCGACAAATTCGGTGGCCTCTACGACCGCATGGAGGAGCAGACGCCCGAGGGTTGGCAGCATCAGTATCGGCAGTCGAAGCCGTTCGCGGCGCATGTCGCTCCGGTGGAGCAGTCGCTCTTGGGACGGCATGCCTTTGCTCCTTCTGAGCGGGGCGGCGTCAGCCCAATGGCACTCACTTTGGCATTCTGTGAGCGGCACGGCGCTAGCCGCCGGTTCTTTTCCAACTAAGAAACCGGCGGCTAGCAGCCTGTTGAAAAACGGCTGTCGGGAGGGCGAGGCTCCTGCCGAGCCGCGAGTAACAAGCGACTTTCCTCACGCACATGGCTCGGCGGGAGCCTCGCC
>JAYTGQ010000659.1:0-4384 GCA_043733345.1 Schlesneria sp. | reverse complement strand
CCTCGGATTCGTTGAACCAAACGACACGCCGATCCCGCTCACTCCCCCTCGAAGTGAACGCTGGCGTGACAATGTGGCCCCGAATCCCTGTGGCAGGTCGCGTCATCAGGCGTTGCCCGACCACGACAGCCGCGTTGTCGAAAGTGAATATAGGCCGGGTTTTGACCGTGGTCAAACTGCACTCTTTTTTGAGGCAACATTGCAACCGGCACAACGCGACAGGCTTATCAATCAGGTTCCAACTGCCCTGATTGCAAGGGTTTGGCAATCTAAGGGCGACCCGAATGGTCAGGCAAACCCGGCCGACAGCCCGCAAAAAAAAGCCGCGACGGTTCATCCAATGCAGACGTTTCCGACAGAAGTCGCCTCGACAGCGTTTCGTAGCACGGACGCCTCGTCCGTGCGCGAATTTCATGGGCGATTTCAGACGCACGGACGAGGCGTCCGTGCTACGGGGACTTCTGTCGGTCACGTCAATGCAGACGTTTCCGATAAAAGTCAAAAACCGCGAATCCACGGTTTGGTAACGTCTTCATGGCAGCCTCAGCCATTTGGTTTCCAACCGTAACCCTTCTGCTTTCGAAATCCCGTCATGCGAATCGTGCCGTCTGGGGCGATCTCCATGACCGAGTACCCGTTGTTCTCGGCCCCAGAACCCTCGACCATCGCCACCAGCGTGCAGTAGTGGATGCCGCTGATGTCTTTCAGATCGTTTTGGTGGCTGTGGCCCTGAAAGACAGCCAGCACCTTGCCTGATTCCTCGAAAAACTTCCGCATTTCGGGGCAGTTTTTCACGCCGTAGTCGTTGCTCACGTCCAGACGGCTGGTGAGCGAAGACAACCGTTTTCTTACGGGTCGCCTTCAGGTCTGCTTGCAGCCACTCCATTTCCGCAGCCGGGATGTTGGCGTCGTTCCATTTGGAGTTCTTCCGGCCATACGGCTCACCGTCGTTTCGGAAGCAGGCATCCAGAACAACGAAATGGAATGGGTGTAACCGGCGTTCCGGGATGTGGTTTTGAGATGGCGGTGGGTGTGAGTGGCCAGGGGATGGATTGAAAGTGGATGGATTGCAGTTGAAAAGTGGTTGGGTGGAGGCGTTGGGGTTCGTGTGGGATGCGGAAGTCTTGGAAGGTTTCCCAGTCGCCGTTGGCTCGGATGGCGCGCAGGGTGAGCAGGGCTTGGGACCGGGGATTTTCCAACGTCTGCCGCTGCGTTCCATACGGTCGCAGTGTTTCATTCTGTGTTTGGCCGGATGGCGACAGGCGCCTTCGATCACGCCGGTGGCGATCGGGCAACCGGCGGCCAGGTATTCGTCGTACTGCGTGTGGTGCAGGTTGGATTCCAGGAACCCGGTCAGTGTGCGGAGCTTGACCTTCGCCGCGCTGGCGAGTCCGCGCTGCGTGCCCTGACTGCGGAGATCGGCGATGACCGACTTGGACTGTCCCCGCAGGACGCGCAGCAGGCGGTGTCGGACGAACCTCGACCGTGCGCGACAGGCTGGCCCAGTACCGTTTCTGCGTGGCTTTCGACGGAGTGACACGCGGTCGGTCCTCGTCGCGAAACAGGGTCTGCACGAGTTCTTCTGGCGTGCGCACATGCCGGTCCAGCGAGTCCACCGCACCAATGCAGGCGGACCACCGAAGCGGCGGTGCCCTTTTCTTGTTTTTCTTCTGCCCCTTCGTGAGGTGCGCCCCCGGCGGCGGCGCGTCGGGGGGACGGACCATCGGCACTCCCTTGTTGTCCTCGGTGACGATCAGCAGTTCGCCCTCCGCCGCCGGATCGGGGGCCGTTTGCTGCACGCGAAACGCGGGGGCCGACTCCGCCATCTGACGCGACCCGTGCTCCAGCGTATCGACCGATTGCCTGATCCGCAGGATCGTGTTCAACGTGTCCCGCGCCACGCTGAAGGCCTGATCGATCCCCAGCAACTGGTCCCATTCCTGCAACAGATACGACACGTTCCCCGCGGGCAGTTGCAGCCGCGAGTCGGTGGGCACGAGTGCAAACACCTGACGCTCGCCAGTCCCATACACGCAGCGCGTCACCGCGAACCGCCCGAAGACCGTGGTCAACTCGCGCACCCGCGGCTCACCCAGCCGCCGCACGACGCGACCGTCGGGCAGTTCGGTGGTCTCCCCCAAGTCGCCGGTGCCCACCCTCTCCAGAAACGCTCCGAACATCCGCCGTCCCATTTCCAACACCTTCCAAGAAGGCGCTTCTTGTCACGACCAATCCCTCGACAACCAACCCCGGAACGCCAGTTACACCCAATCCACATTGGGAAACAAAAAAGGACTGGAAGCCGTTTGCTCCAAGTCCCTTCGTTTCAACCTGCCCAAGACGGGAAAAGAACCTCCGCGGTATTGCTATCGCTAGGTTACAAACCTGCGCCACACACATCAGAAGATTTAACCACAGAGGCACAGAGAGGGCCCGTGCGAAGTTCGACTTCCACTTTCGGTCCGCTCATCTCTCTGGTTTTGCTTCTCGGTGCCTCTGTGTCTCTGTGGAGAAACTTCTTCCCTCTTCCGTGTTGAGAAACCTGCCCCACGTCGCGTCACTCCGCACGAGACAGCAGCCGGTACGACCAACCGCTGATTTTGTGAGCCTTGCGAGTCAGCAGGAATTTGCGACCAAAACACGGTGACAAAAAGTAGCCCTTCGCATCGGCGGGCTGAGCCACATATTCATCGGCTCCGCACACGAGCAGTTGGAAGCGGATCTCGTCGTCATCGCGGGCATCGATCAGCCAGTATTCGGGGATGCCCGCCTCGAAGTAGCTTCGTCGCAGCTCGATGTTGTCCTTGCGAACGGACGAATCGCTGACGATCTCGACCACCATGTCGGGCGCACCGTGAACCTCGACATCGCCGTCGGTTTCCTTTCGCCAAGCCCGGATTTGAACCCGCTCCTCGGTCAGGCATTCCCAGGAACAGAACATCATGTCCGGTTCGGTCCCCAGATCGGCGGACTCATTCACGAGGAACGCCCCGTCGGGAAAAACCTCGCCGAGGTCATGCTGCTGCACGTAATGGCCCAGCGTCGTATACAACGCCGCCTTGACGAAGTTGTGAACCGAAATCTTCTCGGGACTCATGTCAGCCTCGAACTTTCCACGGACAAACCAGAACCGGCCGCGCTCGGGAGCGGCGGTGTGCATCCACTCCCGAAAAGCGTCGAGCGACTGCAGAGCACTCGGCTTGGGAATCGGCGGGTCGCGGGTGATGACGGCGGACATGATCGGCTTTCCGGAAAACGGGTGAGGTCTGAATGCCTCGTTTAACCGCGTGGGCAACGCCCCGCGCGTCGATGGCGAAACAAGCTCAAACGTAGCTCGACGCGCGGGGCGTTGCCCACGCGGTTAAACGAAAAATGGCGGCGACAATCATTGCTCGGTTGGTACTCACTCAACATACACAAACTCATTCGCGGAGAGCACCGCGCGGCAGAGGCTGGTCCACGCTTTGGCCTCCACTTCGGAGGCTGCAACGCCCGACTGGCTGAGCGTCGCGCGGAGCCGTTCGAGGTACGCGGTCCCTCGGGAGACTTCCGCAAGTTGCCGGTCTGAGCCGAGAAGACGGACGGCTTATCAAACGGCAGTCGCTTGACGTGGCCTCATTCGAGTAGCAGGGCCTGACCAACGGGAAAGCTTGAAACGAACAATGGCCGGGCCATTTCGTCGTACCAACTCGGCCATCCGACCGGAATGAAACTCCGGGCCGTTGGACGTTTCTCTCGGGCGGTTGGCAGAGAGGTGGTGGCGGCTGTGCGGGACTCGCGGGCGAGGGGCCGGAGGTCTCGGGCAGTTGTCCTGAATCGTCGGGCGGCTGTCCGCGAGTCTCGGGCGGTGGACTGACGACTTCGGGCGACTGGGGGAGGGTCTCAGGCGGCTGTCCGAAGGCTTCGGGCAACTGCCCGGAAGCTTCGGGCAGTTGTCCCGAGAGGGCTGTCGTCCGCCATAAGTGAAATTCCGATAATAGTTTAAGGAGTGATGGGCGTTGGAGTGGCTGGGTTGGAGCCGCGACGGATGTCGCTGCGGAGTTTGGCCGCTTGTTTGGCCAGTTCCGAGGTCTTGCCGAGCACCCCGATGACCGCGTCGAGCTTCGTGGACGTGTTGTCGTATAGCGTGCCGAACGCCGTGGTGGTCTCTTCCGTTTTCGTCCGCAGTTGAGCCTTCAGCGACTCCTGCTGATCGTTCTTCGTGATGGCGTCGCTCTTTTGCGAACCCAGCTCCGTCACAAACGGGCCAACCGTCAACCCAGCCGCTGCCAGTGCCGCCTGATTGCTGCTCATAAACGCGATCACTCCGTCAGCAAAACCCAGTGTTTCCGTCGTGGTCAGGGACATCGCTACACCTTTCAAAGTCAAGAGAAATGAGAATCAA
>JAYTGQ010000658.1:0-4386 GCA_043733345.1 Schlesneria sp. | reverse complement strand
GTCAACCGACGTGAACTCGACCCAACGCGGCGTCGACTGGCAAATGAAAATCGACGACGCCCGCTGCAAGCGGACCTCCGTCTACCCGAAGATTAAGCTGTGACGCGGCACTAGCCATCCGTTGGTACAGATCTCGTTCTACTCCGCCAACGTGACGCCAATTGTCGCCAACTCATTGAAGCGGTCTACCTGTTCGTGTGTGGACCACGCAATGCCGCGCAACAGCAGGATGCGGAACAGCGGGTCGTCAAAGGTCCACGAGTAATGGCCGAGGATCGACACGAAGACTCGACCGCCACGGGCGGTTTCTTCGCGTCGAACGATGGGTTGAGCTTCTGGAAGCCGTTCGCGCGACGAACGAGATGCGACCGGCTCGAAGGTCCAGAAGAGCGGACGCGGTTCGCCGTCTTCCATGCCGGTCGCGATGAGTTTTACTTTCACCGGATCGCCCTGCATGAGCCAATAGCTTTCGTCGTGGAAGTGGACCTTGTCGAAGTTGCGTCCGATGGGGTGTTGGTTGCCCGACTCCAGCCCCAGCGATTCAAACGACAGGTCGAGCGGGCCGTGCCGGTACTTGAGCTTCGCCGCGCGCGAGGCCAATCCAATCCGCTGCGCGAACGCGGGCGCTTGAGCATCTCCCTCGACGGCCCAGTGGATGTAGACCAGACCGCCACCCTTGGCGAGATGCGCGTCGATGGCCTGCGCCCGCTCGGCGTTCCACGCCCCCTTCTGGAAGAACGCGATCGTGTCGGCGGTGGCGAGCTGTTCGGGCGCGGGCCATTCCAGCGCCGTCTCGACCGTCACGCCCTCGGCTCCGCGCAACAACTCACTCCAAACTCGCAACCACGCGGGATAGTCGTGCTCCCCCGGCCCGTGGTCCTTCGCACCGGCAACGAGCAGGATGCTGAGAGGCCGGGCGGGTTGAGGGTTGAAAATTGAAAGTTGAGGGGCAGAGAGACGCGATTGCGGCCCGTCGAGCTTCTCTGGGTTCCCACCTTTCTGACCCTCAACCCTCAACCCTCGACCATCAACCCCCGCCAACACCTTCGCGACCTCGGCCCGAGTGCGCGGCTTCGGTGCGGGCAACTTGGCATCGCTGGGCATGTGCGGCGGTTCGGTGAGCAGGAACGTGAGCAGATCGCGCATTCGTTCGGGGCCGAGCTTCTGTGGCAGCCCCTCGGGCATGATCGACAGCGGCGAGTGACGCATCTCGTCGATGTCGCCGCGAGCGATCGTGTGGACCTTCCCGTCCTTGTCGCCGATGAGGAGTTGTTGAGAGTCGAGGGTTGAGGGTTGAGGGTCAGCAGAAGTCGCTGATCGCTTAACCGTCTTCTCTGGCTCTCGCCTCTCCGCTCTTGTGTCTCCGCTCTTCTGACCCTCAACCTTCAACCCTCGACCCTCAACCTCGCTCACGATCCCCGTCAGCACGCGCCCGTCCTTCAGCGTCACAATCGACGCGAGGAAATCCGGGTTGATGGCAAAGCTAGGCAGAGTCACATCGCGCAGCACGGAGGCATAGTCGCGATGAATGAGGTTCGACAGATCGGCCCCGATCGCGCCGCCCGCTCCGTGCGCGACGTGACACTTCGCACAACCCGCCTCGTCGCTGAAGAAGACTCGCCGCCCGCGACCCCAGCTTCCACCCGCCAATTCGGGAATCTCGGGCTTCGTTATTGTTGTCTGCTCATCCGATGGATGGCTGGCAAATGGAAGCACAAAGCGATGCAACCCGATGGGCGTTTGCCGGTCGTTGACGATGAGTTCACATTTCAGAGAGTCCAAGTTAGCGGTGCCCGACCCCGTGGTTACTTTGACCTTGAGTCGCATCGGTTTGTCGAGCTTTCCCCGCAATCTGACCCGACTGGCCCGACCTTCTTCCAGCGGGATGATCTCCACTTCAGATCGATCTTCTCCCGACACGACAACCGGACCCAACAACGAACCGGACAACTTCATCATCACCACCACATCCTCTGGCCATTCGTGATCGAGCTTGCTTCCCGGCTGCACCGCCGGATGGGCGAGGTCGCGCAGATCGAGTTGCGTCTCCAACGTGAGCGTTCCCTTCTCACTGAGGATATCCCAGAAACGGTCATTGTCGGAGTCGCCCGATGCGAAGGTGTTACTGACGTAGAAATCGAGATGCGGCAACACGCCACTCCAGCCACGTTGCGTCTTGTCATCTGGTTCCCATTTCGCGAGAACACCGTTCAACGAATAGGCGAGATCGATCTGCGGATGCTGCGGCAGTTCGTGGTCCGGGTTGCCAGACTGGGGCTTCTGTTTTTTCTCTCCCGCTTTTGCATCAGGAGCAGGCAGGCTGCCTGCCCCACGGCCACGGCCCGGCAGCGTGATCGCGTACTGTACGGCGACTCGATGCGGCGCGGTGGAGATGACGAGTGTTCTTCGATCCGGCGTGACACTCACTCCATGCATCGGCAGGTTGTAGCGTGGTGAGGCCATCTGACGCTGGACGACCGCGTAACCGGGCCGCAGCGTTTCAAAGCGGTCTCCGGCGGCAACGAACTCGCCGTAGGTGATCTTTGTCTGCGCGGTCAGGTTCTTCAGGTGAGTCGGATCGAGTGGCCGGTCGAAGGCGACTCGCACCTCTTGCGGTCCCGCCGCCCAAACGGAAACTGGCTGCGGTGCTTGCTTGTCCGCATACCGAATCACGAACAGTTTTCCTTTGCCTGTCGGCCCGGTTCCCCAATCGGGTCCGCCGCTGTGGCAGGCCACGATCAGATCGCCTCTCGGTGAGACGCAGCAATCGACCGTCAACATGTTCAGACACGCGATGAGTTGATTCCGCGCGACGTATTGCCCCTGCATAGTCATTGTCAACTTAGTGCGATAAAGCTTGCCACGCGACTCACCCGTGACGAAGACATTCCCACGCCAGTCTTCGGGACCGAAGAGCGATGTATGCTGTGCGATGCGTTTTACTCCGAACAGTGAAAGCGTAAATCTCCGAGGCAGATTGAACGCCATGCCGCACGTGGACTGATGCTGCGGGCCGTAATCGAACAGGCTTGGCTCGTCGATCACGTTCGGGAGATGCTTCGGATGGCGGGGCGGGAAGCCGTAGTGCCGTCTGGCTTCGTCACCTCTTGTCTGGATGTGCAGCAACTCGTCGAAGGGGTTTCCGTTGGGGAGCCATGTCGCCCCCTCCTGATCCGTCACAAAAAGTTCGCCGCGTTCGTCGAAGTCCATGCCGATCGTGAAGCGGACGCCCGTGCAGACAGTCGAGCGTTTGGAGAGGTCCGGCTCGATGCGCTGGATCGTGCCGTGATCGGTCGCGATGTCGTAGTGAGCCTTCCCCTTGTCGTCGATCAAGTACGCGTTGTTGTACGCCTCCGTCCCCAAACCGAAGTAGATTGCTCCGGCGGAATCAATCGCCACGCCGATGGCATCGACGTTCTGCGCAATCTCCTTCCAGCCGCTCGCGATGATTCTCTCCTCGTCCGCGACACCATCTCCATCCTTGTCGATGATTGCCGAGACCTTGCCCTTCGATGCAACAACGACGCCCTGCGCGGGACCGGGCTTCGCTTTGATGACCAGCTCCAACGTTGGGTCTTCCAATAGATCGTGATACTGCGGGATGACCGCCATTCCGATTGGACCGCGCAGTTTCGGAATGCCTTGCCCCTTCGGCTGACTGTCGAAGAACAGATCGACCTTGTCCTCGAAGCCGTCTCCGTCCGTGTCGCTCAACAACCAGATGTTGCCGTTGTAGCCGAGGGCGTACATCTTCCCGTCGGCGCGGTAGCGCACGTTGTTGAGGTTCGGCAGATCGACAGGCAACTCGCGCACGGTGAAGCCGGGGACGAGCATCTGGATCGGCGGGGCGTCCTTCACCGTGACGAGCGGCTCGACGTTGGCACCGGCTCCCGCCAGCTTGAGGTCGCGCGGCAGAGCCTCCTTCAACTTCGCGTGTTTCTGTTCGAGATACCGCCGCACCGACTGGGTCTCGTCGGCGGAGAGGACACGGTTGAAGAGCAGCACCTCGGCAATGTCGCCATGGAGAAAGCCCTTCACGCCCTGCGGACTCGGCCCGTGGGTGGGGAACCTCGCGCCGATCGTGATGTCGTCGGCGATCAACTCCGCAGGAGCGAAGTCGCGCGTTATTCCCGCCTGGCCATCGAAGGCCAATCGCACCTGCTTCTGCGTCGAGTCGGCCACGCACTCGATGACGTGCAGCGTTCCGAAAGGGACGGATGTCTTCATCAAGTTGCGAGCGCCACCGAAGCCGCGCCCCTCCAGATTGAGATCTTGCAGCGCAGGCGTTCCCCCCGAGTTCAAGTCGAGGTTGAACCCGGTCTCATAATCGCGGCGGTCGGTCTGATTGACCGCGAACAACCCGCGATAGTCCCCGAAATTCGAGTG
>JAYTGQ010000657.1:0-1442 GCA_043733345.1 Schlesneria sp. | reverse complement strand
GAACAATCAGCGTTGATCAAGCCCGCATGGAACTGCCGCAAGTGTTCGACGAAGTCGAGGCCGGTGGCGAGATCATCATCGCGCGCGGCGGGAAGCCGGTCGCGCATCTGGTGCCGATCACAGACTCGCCAAGGCCGCGACGGCCGAAAGTGGGTGAGCTGCGCGGCGCTCCGTTTCAGATTCCAGATAAACTTTCGCTCCGCTCACAAACGAGGAACTCAAGGAGTGGCGGCTGTGAAACTCCTGCGCGATACGTGTGTTTTCTGATGGCTGGCCACCGAGCCGTCGAAGCTGTCTCAAGCCGCAACGACCGCGTTGGACGATGAGCAAAACGAGTTGTTCCTCAGCGATGTCAGCATCTGGAAAATCACGCTGAAATACAAAGCGGACGTGTCCGACAAAAGTAGTAGGCACACTCCGTGTGCCGTCTGCGAGACCGTGATTCGCAGAGGAATTCGGTGAACGGCACATGGAATGTGCCTACTACTTGGACTTCTGTCGGACACGTCAAAGCGGGCAAGCTGCCGTTACTTGACACGCCTCGTCGTTGGATCCCCAGTGAGTTGCTGTTTCACGGCATCCAATCGGTCTCGATTGTCTCGGACGCCATGTTCTTGGCGTCCGAGTTACCCGGTGACCATCGCGATCCCTTTGACAGGCTCATTGGTGCCCAGGCCGAGGTCGGTGCCTTCCGGCTCGTCTCTCCTGACGATGCCTTCACAACGCTGGGAATCGATCGTCTGTGGTAGCGGCCCGTTGCGGTGTGTGTCACCAATCGGGCCTGCCCTAGCTGCCTGTTGATAAACCGTAGGATGGACGCCCCGTCAGTCCGTTTCCCGTTGGTTTTCGCTCGGACGAGGCGTCCAAGCTACGTTTTTCAACAGGCTGCTAAGCGTGGGGTGGCCGCGCTTGTTTCAAGCGCGGTGCGCAGCACAAGAAACCCAGCACGAACGCCGATTAAAAAGCGAGCGTTACAACCTGATTCAGCGTGAACTCAAAAATTCTTGGGCCTGCGGCCTCCGGTTTGAAGCAAGCCCGAGTCACTCGCAGAGTCGAGCCATCGCACTCCAAATCAACGCCCGACTTCAGGACAGAAAGAACGTAAAGTTGAGGTTTCCGACTGAAGTCGCATCCGTAATCCGGACCCCTTGGTCCGGACGAGACCTCACGCAGGAGAGCGACTGAAGACGCTGAGATTGCAGGCCTCGTCCGGACCAAGGGGGCCGGACTACAGCTTCTGTTCACCCGATTTCGACTTCTGTCAGAAACGTCCCGCTTGCGTTCGAGACGTTCGTGGCTGGCGTGCTGGCACATGACGGGCGACGGGTGTTCGAGCACCTGCGGGGTGCGGCGACCCCAGCCGACGAACTGCTCCCGATTCATGAAGCGGGCCTTGCGGCGACCGCTGGGGGGGACCAGAAAGTCCCGTTCCGTCTGCGACA
>JAYTGQ010000656.1:0-1442 GCA_043733345.1 Schlesneria sp. | reverse complement strand
GCAACGCCCCGCGCGTTCGACGCGCGGGGCGTTGCCCACGCGGCTAAACGAACTCACCGTTGTTTCGAGCCGACTCACGCCGACCAGCATTGGCTACCGCCATCGACGCGCAACACTTGGCCTGTGACGAAGTCGCCCAGCGGCCCGGCGAAGAATTCGATCACGCGGGCCACTTCATCGACGAGGCCGACGCGATCGAGAGTTCCCTCTTCGACGAGGCGTTCACCGGGAACATGCCGCGTGCCGAGGAACCGGCCGGTGCGTGTGTCGCCCGGCGCGAGGCTATTGACGGTCACGTTGAACGGTCGCAGTTGAGTCGCCAAGCACCGCGTGTATTCGACCACGGCCGCTTTCGCTGTCGAATAGATCACGCTGGTCTCGTTCCCTTTGAATGCGGCGATCGAGCTGATCGTGATAATCCGCCCGTACCGCCGTTCCATCATCCCGCGTGCCGCCTGCTGGCAGACCAAGATCGTGCTGAGCAGGTTGCGGTCGAGAACGGCTTTGACATCGATCTCTTTGACCATCACGGCATCGTTGGGATTCGGCTTGCCTCCCGCTGCGGCCACGTCACCACCCGCGTTATGCACCAGCACGTCGATCGGCCCAAGTTCGCTGATCGTTGTCTGCACGACGCGCTCCACATCCGCGCTGAGCGTCAGGTCGCCCAGCACGCGAATCGTGCGTACGCCAAACTGCTCCCCGATCTGGCGGGCGGTGTCGGTCAGCGTGGTCCCTTCTCCATATTCAGCCGGCCCGTGTTCGCGCATGCCATGCACGGCAATCGCACAGCCCAGCGCGGCCAACCGCTCCGCAAAAGCCCTCCCTAAACCGCGTCCTGCTCCCGTCACCAGTGCGACTCGACCCGCCAACGACTGCTCCACGATGCTCTGTCCTCTCTGCCAAAACTTGTTGTGAACGACGGGCGGGATTGTGTCGTGACGTGCCACCGCTTTCCAGCTTGAGTGACGAGGACCGGCTGTCGTTTTTGCGGAAGTGAAACTGAACACGGCCGCCCCTCTCGAAGTCCGGCTTTTCCGAAAGCCGGACTTCTCTCCGCGATGCGTTGGCTCGCAGGCCGACTGGCAACAGTTGTCTTAGGGGCTGTGCAGTTTTAAGTTCCGAGAGTTTTTGGGAGCACTCACAAAGGTTAGAAACGCAGAGAGCGCAGAGGACGCGGAGGTTTGAAGTTCATCGGGACGGTGTTCCTCGCTTTCTCTGCGATCTCAGCGCCCTCTGCGTTTCGGAAGTCTTGTGCCTTGTTTACTCCCGAGAGTCTGTGAGAGTGATCGTGTCGTCCCACGTAGAAATCTCGGAATTCAATTCTGCGCAGCCCCTTAGCATGAATTGCGCACGGTTCGCACAAGGCACGACGCATTTCGTTTAACCGCAAGCCAAAGGCGAGCGCGGAGGCGTGACACCGTGCATCAACTCTGCTCCCC
>JAYTGQ010000655.1:0-1442 GCA_043733345.1 Schlesneria sp. | reverse complement strand
TAGAAGCCTGAAGCGCGAGCGAAGGATGTCGTAAATGCGGACGAATTAGGCTCAGAAATCCTTCGCTCGCGCTTCAGGCTTCTATTTTCAACTGGCGGTTAAACGAGGCAATGGCCTCATTCATGGCCGCGCGAGGTATAGCGACCTCCTTCCCAGCGTCTGTCCTCGGTGGCTTCGGTACGTTAAAACGATCCGATGAGCGACGGGCCAGTCCTTCGGGAGACAACGCAATGACGGACGCGACGACCGGTGCAACGACAGGTGTGGGCCAGGCGATGACTCCACTGCGGGTTCTCAGCTTGGAGAGTCGTCGCGCAGACGAGATGCGGTCGCTCATCGAACGACATGGCGGAGTGGCAACCGTGGCGCCCTCAATGCGCGAGATTCCGCTCGAAGAGAATCCGGCCGCGTTTGCGTTTGGTGAGGAGCTACTGGCCGGACGCATCGACGTGGTGGTGTTTCTGACCGGCGTGGGAGCGGCGGCGTTGATGGAGTCGCTGGAAACGCGGTGGCCTCGGGCCGAGATCGTGTCGGCGATGGAACGTTGCCTCACGGTCGTGCGCGGTCCCAAGCCAACCGTCGTGTTGAACAAGTGGGGCTTGCGAATCGACCATCGCGCCCCCGAGCCGAATACGTGGCGCGAGCTGCTTGGCACGCTGGCGGCTGCGGTCGATCTCTCCGGTCGCCGCATCGCGATTCAGGAGTACGGCAAGCCGAGCGACGAACTTTACCGCGAACTGGAATCGCGCGGGGCGAGCCTGCTGCCGGTCCCCGTTTACCGCTGGGCACTTCCCACGGAGACCGCTCCGTTGCGAGACGCCGTACAGCGCACCATCGCGGGCGACTTCGATGTCATTCTGTTCACGAGTGCCCAACAACTTCACAGCGTGCTGGAGATCGCCGGTGAATCGGGACTGTCGAGCGAGTGGCTGGCCGCCGCGAATCGGTGCGTCGTGGCCTCGATCGGTCCGACGGCGACAGAGACGCTTGTCGAGGGCGGCCTCGGGGTCGATCTCCAACCCTCGCATCCCAAAATGGGACCACTCGTAAAAGAGGCGATAGACGCGGGAAGGCGTTTGCTGGCCGGCAAACAAGGATCTGCCGTATTCGAGTGAGGATGCCTCAATCACACTAACCCGAAGCGTAAGCGAGGAGGTGTGGTGCGTCCTCGCTTACGCTTCGGGTTAGTGTCCGCTTCGGCTGCGTGAAGGATGACGGGTATTCATCACGGCGAAGAACTCAGCGTTTCTTCGTTTTGAGTGTCGAAGTAGACTCCGCCTCGCGCTGTGGATCAGTGAGATACCTCGCGCGGCTTGAATTGACTCGTTTAACCGCGTGGGCAACGCCCCGCGCGCGCAGGCGATCCGCGAACTCGGGATCGATCCGGAAAAGGCGTACGGGATCTGCGTGTAGCGAAACTGAACACTTGAAACTTTGGCCCC
>JAYTGQ010000654.1:0-11575 GCA_043733345.1 Schlesneria sp. | reverse complement strand
TAACCCGAAGCGTCAGCGTGGACGCGCCTTGGAAACTCGCCCAATTTCTTCGCGTTAGAAACGCGCGTCCTCGCTGACGCTTCGGGTTAGTGTTGGCCATTTATCACTCCTGCCCCATCGCGGTGAACCAATCCCAGCCGAGTTGTTGTGCCTGACTGGCGACAGTGGCCGGCTCGACCGCGTCGGACCACGATTCCCAACGTCCCGTCTTGAGCGTGTTGGCGATCCGTCCGTCGGCGAGCCACTTCGTCATCGCGGGGCGAGTCACCGGCGAGCGGCGATCGAGTGCGAGCAAGTACTCGGTCAACAACTCTCGGTGCCCTGATTCAATCAGCGACAGATCGGGATCGAGCGGCTGAATACGATGCACGTAACGGAGGCCCGCGGGCTGATCGGTCAGTTGAGTCAATGCGGCAGCCAACTCGGTCACGGCAGCATCCGCTTCCCAACCGTTGGCCTCCCCGCTGGTCCGGTCGAGCTTCCAGTCGATGAACCGCAGCAATTCACCGGGCAAATCCGACAACCGTTCGACCGCCGCCAGCATCCGTTCCAACAAGTCGTCGCGGTTGCGAACGCCGTCCAACGACTGAGTGATCCGCTCCCAACGCACCGGTGCGAGCGGGATCAACGCCTGTTTGATGCGCCGCTGCGCGTCCACTTCCAGCAGCATCGCGCCGCGCGGGCCGGTCTCCTCGAACGACATCCCTTGCGGCCCCGCTTGCGCGTTGACGATGGCGTCGGTCAGCGGCAACTCACTTGTCGCTTCACTCACGGAACAGGCCAACCAATCGAGCGCCGCGAATCGACTGGACGGAGCGTTCCGCACCGAAGGCCGATCCGGCAGGAGCAGCCCCACGACGAAGGGACGGTCAATCACGTTATTCGCTCGCGACTCGAACAGGTTTTCGAGCTCATACGGCTCGACCGACGAATCGACGGTCACGGGAAGCAGCGTCGCCAGCAAACGGCCTCGATCCGTGAGGTCGATCGGTGGTTCTTCGAGATCCGTCAGCAACGTGACATTGGCGGGAAGGGCAGGCAGTTCCAGCCAAGCCGAAGCGGGATCGAGCTTGCCTGGCGTGACGAAGACCGGGATCTGCCGTTCGTCGAGCCGCTCGAACCCGTTTCGCAACGCGACTTCGGCGGGGAGGCTCGCGACCGAGGCGTCAAAGCTGTTGCCAGTGACGAGCAACGCATCGACATCCCGTTCGATGGCCAAGCTGACGAGACGATCAAACGCCGTGAGCGTGGCGATGTCGATGATGTCGCGCGCGTCGTCGTCCAATCCGGCGACATGTTGCAGCGGACAATCGAGCTGCAAATTTGCAGCGTGCAGCAAGCGGAGCGGCTTCGCGGCCATGACGGCATCCCTTCCGTTTTTCCCCGCAGAGGCCGACCGAACGGAACTGGTCTCCACCATTGGAACCAGCTCCCAGAACCGGCGTGTCGCGAAGCGAACGGCTTCACGAATCACCGGCCTTGCGATCAACAGGTCTCACCTTCGGGCAACTCGCCAGTATGGCGAGCAATGCACCGCACGGTCCCTGCGCGGAATGGCGAAGAGTGTACAGACAGGGTAAGCCACAGCAAACCCCGAACGGAGGCGTTCTGGCGCGACGGGAGAGACCGCAAGCGATTCTGAGGGAGAGGTCCGCCATACAGCACAGCCGGACCTCGGTGAGATTACAACGTCTCACTCGAGGTCGCGTGAGGAAGACTACCCCTTCTTCGACAGGAGCGATCCGGGGCGCGAAAGAACCACGCGATTGAGAACACGGGTCACTCCCTCCACTTCACGCACTACGTCGCACAAGTCGATCTCGAACTCATTCGATTCGAGAAAGCCTTCCAAGCAAATGCCCGCTTCACACCGATGAACATGCAGGCGGGTGAACTTGAGCGCGGGATGGTGCTGCAAACGACGCTGAACTTCGTACTCGATCTCATGTGGCGCGGGAACACGCGGGGCGGGGATGTCGAGTCGTGGCACGATTTCCGTGTCGATCTCGACCGCGACGGTGGATGTGGGGCGCTGGTTCATCCGATGCTTCCTTGGGTGGGGATGAGAAAATTCCGTTCAGCACGCGGACAGTCTACCGAGGCACATTCAAATGGCGAGAGCTTTCTATGAGTTTTCAGTCAGGAGAGAAACTTGGCGTGACGGCACGCGGCTGCCGGACCGGTCAAAGTCAGGCAACACTTGGCAAATGATTTACCTATCGAAGCCTGACGCGCAAGCGAAGAAAGACTTCGCTTGCGCGTCAGGCTTCGATGGGGAGTACGATACTTCGCGGGTGTTGCCTTACTCGCGTCCTCCCATGAACATATTCCCGAGTCCCCCGAGTGCGCTGCCTTCGTCTTTATGGCCACCGCCACTTCCTGCGGCGAGGACTCGTCCCGCCAAACGGGAGAAGGGGAGTGATTGCAGCCAAACTTCGCCTGGCCCGGTGACGGTGGCGAAGAAGAGTCCCTCCCCGCCGAACAGCGTATTTTTGAAGCCACCGATGAACTGGATGTCGTACGTGACTGTCGGCTGCAATGCGACGAGACAACCGGTGTCGAGCTTCAATTGTTCACCTGATCGCAATGTCCGGCGCATCAGCGTGCCACCTGCGTGAATCATCGCGACTCCGTCTCCCTTGAGTCGCTGCATGATGAAGCCTTCACCACCGAAGAAGCCGACTCCCAGTTTCTTTTGGAACGCGATGTCGATCTTGGTTCCGCGCGCGGCACAGACGAACGAGTCTTTCTGACAAATCAGCTCGCCTCCTAATTGATCGAGATGCACCGCGAGAATTTTTCCGGGATAGGGCGAGGCAAATGCGACCTGTCCCTTTCCCGATCCCATCTGCGAAAATGTCGTGACGAAGAGTGACTCGCCCGTCAGTACGCGCTTGCCCGCCGTCATCAGCTTGCCGAAGATGCCGCCCTGTTGCTCGGCGGACGGGTCTCCAAACCGAGTCTCCATCTTGATGTCGGGCGTCATGAACATCATGGCCCCGGCCTCGGCGATGACCATTTCACCCGGATCGAGCTCCACGACGACGTACTGCATTTCCTCACCGAAGATTTCGTAGTCGATCTCATCCGACTTCCGATTCTTGGGCGGAGGTGGAGGCGCGTGAGGTGGGACGACCGACTCCATGATCTCGTCCACATGCTTGGCTTCGGTCCACTGCACCAGTCCCGGCCCGAAGACCATCGTCTCACGACCGCCCACTTTGGGCAGAGTCGCCTTCAATTGTTGCAGAGTCATCGGGCCGACTGATTGCTGACCGTTGGCGTAGTACCACGAGGCATCGCTGGACATGGGCGGTTCTCCAAAATGAAGTGGCGTGATTGTGGACGTGTTCGTGATGTTGAAGCCGCAACCATCGTGCTGGCGGCTCCGAGAATTTTTCGCCGTCCGCCGAACGATTCAAGTCCGCACCGGATCAACCCAGGCCATCACCTTGTTGGGTCTGAGGAACTTGTAGGGTGGGACCAGCGGCGCTTCGTCGCGCCGGCCCACCATGATTTCTCGACGTTTTCCGATGGTGGGCCGGCGCTCGAAGCGAGCTGGTCCCACCCTACTGTGAAAAAGGCGGTGGCCCGGGGATCAACCCGGTGTTTGCCGCAGGTGTGACGGGGCAGTTTGCTCTGAACGTCATTCGTCGAAGTAGACGAAGTGGCGGATGGCTGCGGCGATGTCGGGCTGGCAGTAATAGTGCGCCCAGACGTGGCCCAGCTCGACCAGAGGCGTGACATCGCAGTCGTCAATTCGGCAATTATGCACGCCGAGTTGCCAGCGGTCACCGCGTGTCACGCCGGTGATGGCCAGCGCTCTCGAAGAGAAGAGCCGTCGCGTCGGATAGAACAGCAGTGGGAAATCGTGACGGTTCCGCAGGTTCAACACCGCCTCGGCGCGACACAAGGTGCGGTCGAGATAACCTCCGGGATTGAACCAATCGTGGTCGATTGCGGCGGCAGCCAACACGATTCTTATGCGGTGTCGAAAATCGGGGCCGTTTACAAAACAACGTCCCTCAATTTCGCCCCCGGCCATCACGTGAGCCGTCGCACTGACCATGCGCGCCCCGTGGCTGTGCCCGATCAAACTGATGGGGTGCCCCTCCGGGACCGCTGCGATGAGCTGCGCGAGATAGAGGCCGTTCAGCTCGGCTCTCCGCCCGAGCTTGTTGACATCCAAGGTTCGAATTAATCGAACAGAGTCATCACTGGGCCAAGTGAAAAAGACGATGTGCAACGGCTGGTGCGGAGCCGCTCGGCGGAGCCAACGATACGTCTGGGCACAGTCCTGCCTCATCGAGTCCCACTCAACAAAGCTACCGTGGGCCATAAAGCAGACCGGAACGCCGGGTTGGAGCGAGGCGTACATCTCATTCAAATCGGCGGCGCGGCCGGGGCAAGGTCCGTCAAACCGATAGACCTGATAGTTGCAGGGTTGGCAACATTCGACCTGCGACTTGCAACCGCGCGTACTCACGATCCAATAGTCGGGATCACACGGGCCGCGAACGACCAGTGGCTGCGGAGCGGAGAGAACTGCTGCGGGTGAAGCCACCACCGCGAGCGGCCGCGTCAACGGTGCATCGAGAACCGGAGGTTGGGACCATGACTGACAGGGTGCGACGAACAGCAGCCAACCCAGTCCGCAGACTGTCGTTAGCCAAGCGGGCACGCCCAGTTCGTTGCGATTCGCCATGAAGCCACATTCAGAGGATGAGACGCCAGCCTTTCGCCAGCGCAGACGCAAGAGTCGCGAGTGTGTGCCTTATCGGCCGCCATTCGTTGCCAGCCCAAGCAAATTGCACCTTGATCCAGAAACAGGCGGATTCGTCACATTGCGTTCAGTGAACACGAACGCCCCTCGGAAACAAACGAATCCGAGGGGCGAGGTGTGCGAGTTGAAACAGCGCGTCTCTGCGATGACCGCCGCTCGCGGGTGAGGATGGCATATTTCACACTCACCCGAAGCGTAAGCGAGAACCTGCGTTGCATCCTCGCTTACGCTTCGGGTGAGTGTCAGCTTCTCCCGCGAGCGGTATCTCGCCGCTGGGATGGACCCCAGCGGCGAGGTATTCACTCACCGCTTTCGTCAGAATTACTTGGTGCTTTCGTCGGCATCTTTGGGCATCGCTTCAGCCGTTTTGGCGGGAGCGGTGGACTTGGCCGGAAGCGGGGTCGGAGTCGCGGCGGCTGTCGGTGCCGTCGGAGCAGGACGCTTGGCGAGGTACGCTTTGATCACTTCGTCGGTGATATCAACACCAGGGTCAACAGACAGCAACAAGCCTTCGTTCTTCGGAATCACGACGCTCAAGCCACGCTTCATGGCGATCTCTTGAGCGAGCGGCTTGATCTCCGTGCGGAACTTCGCAATCTGATCCTGACGGTACTGGCCGAGTTTCGTCCCAGCCTCGTTTTGCAGCTTGCCCAGCACGTTGCCCGCATTCAGGCGGAACTGCTGGAGCTTCTTCTGCTGTTCGTCGGAGGGAGTCTCGCCGAACTCCTTGACCTTGTCATCCAATTGCGAGTTGGCGCTCATCTGTGCGCGCGCCAACTGCTGCTTGACCGAGTTCTCCTGAAGTTGGAACGAGTCCTTCATGTCGATGTTCTTGCCGGTCTCCGCGGCAACCTTGTCCAAATCGACGACCGCGAGACCGCCTCGTGCAGACGACGCCGTGGGACTGCCGAACTGCATTCCACAGCCGGTGAGCCACACTGCGGTACCAGTCAACACGAGAGCAACGCCAAACTTGCGCATCCAAAACTCCTTTTCTGGAAGGGGGGGTGACAAACGAGATGCCAGCGGCGGGAAATTAGGAGAATCTCAAAAGACCGTCCAGACCGGATTGCCGGTCAAGCCAACTCACGGCGATCCTTTCCTCAGATTCAACCCGACTCCGGCACGAATCGCCGCGTTCACCATGATCGCTCCTCCACCTTCAGCAGCCTGTTGAAAACGGCTGTCGGGAGGGCGAGGCTCCTGCCGAGCCGCGAGAAACAAGCGACTTTCCTCACACATGTGGCTCGGCGGGAGCCTCGCCCTCCCTTTTTCAACAGGCTGCTAAGCCGATCCCCTCCGAACGTCTGATGAACCGTTTTTGTTTCGTAGGGTGCGTGAATCTGCCTGACATTGCGCAGCCAGAACAGCAGCCCGGCCTTTCCGAAAGACCGGGCTGCTCGCGTTCTTTGAGTTGCTTGCTGGACAGGACGGGAGGAACCCTCTTCAATCGCCGACGAATTCTCCCCTCACTCGACAGAGACATCTTCATGCGAGCCACGGTCTTACTCTCGATCCTTCTGACAGCGCACGCTCTCACCGCCGCTGCCGAGTGGCAGCCGAAGCAGGCTCCATTGATGACGAAGTGGGCGAAGGACGTTGATCCGAACAACCCGCTGCCCGAGTATCCGCGCCCGCAGATGGTGCGTGAGCAGTGGCAAAATTTGAACGGGTTGTGGGAGTACGCGATCCGGCCGAAGGCTGAGGGGCAACCTGATAAGTGGGACGGACAAATCCTCGTCCCGTTCCCGGTCGAGTCCGCGTTGTCGGGCGTAATGAAGCTCGTTGGTCCCGACAACCGCCTCTGGTATCGACGGACCTTCACTCTGCCAAAGCAAGACGGCAAGACGAGTCCCGCGTGGCAGGACAAGAACGTCCTGCTCCACTTCGGCGCGGTCGATTGGGAGACCACTGTCTGGCTCAACGGGAAAGAGGTCGGTTCGCACAAGGGAGGCTACGACCCGTTCACGATCGACATCACCTCGGCTCTTAAAACAGCGGCCCTCAACACAACGACCTCGAAGTTTTTCGGCCCGAACGAACTGATCGTCTCCGTCTACGACCCGAGTGACGCAGGCTTCCAACCGCGCGGCAAACAGGTCCGCAAGCCCGAGGGCATCTGGTACACCCCGACCACCGGCATCTGGCAGACTGTCTGGCTGGAGCCGGTGCCGAAGACGCGTGTCCATTCGCTATCAGTGGAGACTGACATTGATGCTAAGTCAGCGAAAATCAACCTGAGTTATTGGCATGCGCAACCCGGCTCACATGGCTGCCGCTTTTTTGTGAATGATGGGATCGAGAAGCGACAACTCGGAGAATTACGCGGCGAATCTCGATCGGACCCGCCGTCACTCAAGCAAGAGTGGTCCCTGAAGACCTCCAGTGTGAGCCAAAGCACCATTTTCGACAAAACGTGGTCTCCTGAGGCTCCGTTCCTCTATGAGTACGAGGTCGAGATCATGGAGGATGGAAATGTTGTTGATCGAGTCAAGAGCTACTTTGCCATGCGGAAAATCTCGCTCGGCAAGGATGAGAAGGGCGTCACGCGGATGATGCTCAACAACCAGCCACTCTTCCAATTCGGGCCGCTCGATCAGGGGTTCTGGCCGGATGGGTTGTACACGGCTCCGACCGACGAGGCTCTGAAGTTCGACATCGAGATCACCAAGCAGTACGGCTTCAACATGATCCGCAAGCATGTGAAGGTCGAGCCGGCGCGGTGGTACTACCACTGCGACAAGCTGGGGATGCTTGTCTGGCAGGACATGCCGAGTGGCGACAGGAACGCGCCGTGGGATCCCGTCGGCGGGCACGACAATACTGAGCTGACTCGCACCCAAGAGTCCTCCGACAACTTCAACCGCGAGTGGCAGGCGATCATCGACGCGCTCCGCAATCACCCGTGCATCGTGATGTGGGTGCCGTTCAACGAGGGTTGGGGCCAAGCCAACACGGTGGCCGTCACCAAGTGGACGAAGGCGTACGACCCGACGCGGTTGGTCAACTGTGCCTCGGGCGGGAACGACTTCCCGGTGGGAGACGTGATCGATGTCCATCGTTATCCCGGCCCGTTCGCTCCCGCGCCGACGGAGACTCGCGCGGCGGTGCTCGGTGAGTACGGCGGTCTCGGTCTGCCGCTCAAGGGCCACACCTGGCAGGGCGAGAAGAATTGGGGCTATCGCAGCTTTACCGATCAAGTCTCGCTGACGAACAACTACCTCGATCTGCTCGACAAACTCCATCCGATGATCGGCTCACCGGGACTGTCGGCCGCGATTTACACGCAGACGACCGATGTTGAGATCGAAGTGAATGGTTTGCTCACGTATGACCGTGCCGTTCAAAAAATTCCGGTCAGCGCCGTGGCCAAGGCGCACAAAGCTCTCTACTCGCCGCCGCCTCAAGTGACGACGCTCGTCGAGTCCTCGCGCGAGACCGCTCAGACGTGGCAGTACACGACCGACAAGCCAGCCGACAGTTGGGAGAAGTCCGACTTCGATGCCACAAAGTGGAAGTCCGGTCCCGGCGGCTTCGGTGAGAAAACGACGCCCAACTCTGTCGTCCGTACCGAATGGAAATCGAACGACATCTGGCTGCGTCGCACCTTCGATCTGAAGACCGCTCCCACCGGAGAAGTCCGCGCCCTGATCCATCACGACGAAGACACCGACATCTACGTCAACGGCCAACTCGTGAAAAGCGTTACCGGCTACTCGACCGACTACGGCACGATGCGACTCAACACCGACGCGGCCAAAGCGTTCAAGGCCGGAGCCAACACGCTCGCCATCCACTGCAAACAAACCGGCGGCGGTCAGTACATTGATGTCGGTTTTGTCGAGTTGATTGAGGCGAAGTAATGTCCGAGGCCACCGAGTTTGAACCACTCCTCCTGTTCCCCGGCTTGGGGGCCGACGCGCGGATGTTTGCTCCGTTGCGATCGGCTCTTCCGCAGTTGGTCACACCACACTGGATCGAGCCGGAGCGGAACGAACCGCTGGCGCTGTATGCGCGGCGACTGGCGCAGGCGGTTGATCCCGGTCGGCCCTGCTTCGTGGGAGGAGCTTCGTTTGGCGGAGTCGTCGCACTCGAGATGTCCGCCGCGTTGAACGCCCGTGCGTGTTTTCTGATCGGCAGCATGAGGTCTCCCCTCGGGCTGCCGTGGCGCGTGAAGGCGCTGCGTCCGTTCACTCCCTTGGTGGGACGACTGCCGCGAATGTCACCCTTGCTGGTGAGACTCCTCGGAAGCTGGCTGCGGTCGCCGACTCACGGCGTGATGGTGCAACTCGGCGATGCGGATGCACGTTTTTTGAAGTGGGCCGCCCGTGCGATCTTGACCTGGCAACCATCCCCCGAGATCGCTGGCGTCCGCATCTGCCAGATTCATGGTGACTGCGATCGTGTGTTTCCCGTTCGGATGGCAAAGCCCGATCACCTCGTGAGCGGTGCCGGACACCTCATCTCAATCACGCACCCGCAACCGGTCGTCGAATTCCTTCAGGAAAGAATGGCGACAATTGCGGGCGAGACTTCGTCGGTACACTCCGGGAGCGCGGCTGATGTGTGACTTAACGGACAAGAGTGCCCGCCCGACAACTCAGTGCGCAGCGCGTTTGAGACGATCGTTCAGCGCGAGACCGAGGCCCATCTTGGGGAACGGCGTAGCGAGGATCGTGTCGAGCCCCGCTTGATCGAGACGGTGCAGAGCTTGAAAGAAGTTTGAGGCCGCTTCGATCAGGTCGCCGCTGCGCGACAAGACCTCGACCTGCGCATAGCCGCTCGTTCGATCGGACGGTTGCAAAATCAGCAGTCCCGTTCGGGAAGACGACGGCGCGAAAGGAACCTCTGCAACGATCAGCAGCTTCGTGCGCGGGGCGTAATGGCTGGCGAGCATCCCCGGCGCAGCGGGGCGTTGTTCGTCGGAGTCTCGATCCGTGAGACGGCCGACCGGGCCGATCAGGCTTTCGATCGCTTCGAGCGGTACGCCGCCGGGTCGGAGGCAAACGACCTCATCGCCGTGGAACTGGAGGATCGTCGATTCGACTCCGACCCGGCACGGTCCGCCGTCGAGGATCAGGTCCACGCGATCACCGAGTTGCTGGCGCACATGCTCGGCGGTCGTGGGGCTAAGTCTCCCGAACAGATTCGCGCTGGGCGCGGCGACGGGGACATCGGCGCGTCTCAAAATCTCCCGCGTGAGCGCATGATCGGGAACGCGGATCGCAACGCTCGGCATGCCCGACGTGACGATGTCGGGGATCGCCGCGACCTTGGGTAACACCAGTGTGAGCGGTCCCGGCCAGAAGTGTTTCGCCAAGAGTTCGGCCACCGGCGGGAAGTCGAGCACCACGCGCGGCCACCACGACACGTCGGCCAGATGCACGATCAGCGGATCAAAAAAGGGACGCTCCTTCGCCGCAAAAATTCGCGCCACGGCGCGGGCATCCAGTGCGTTGGCACCCAAACCGTACACGGTCTCGGTGGGCAGCGCGACCAGTCCGCCCAGTTTGAGAACGTCGGCGGCCGATTGCAGTGAGATCGTTAATTCAGTGGAAGGCATGGTGGTCAGTAAAAAGGCGGGAGCAGCCGCAGGAGCCAAGACGGACGTTTCTGACAGAAGTCGGATTTGGCGAGCGAGGCGGCGTCAGCCCAATGGCACTCACTTTACTAACCCACAGCGTGAGCAAGGACGTCAATCAGGCCGCAAAAAACAGGCAAGACTCCCTTGCTGACGCTACGGGTTACTTGATCAAAGTGAGGGTCATCGGGCGTCAGCCCGTGGTTTCTCCCGGCGCGGCTCAGCCGCCACCGAAAGGAACAAGAAGATGGCGGACAAGAAGATAAGAGAGGAAACATCTGGACCTCGCTTTCATCTTCTTGTCCACCATTTTCTTGTTGAGGTCTTCTGACGGCCGTTCGTGGATGAAGTGGGATAGTGACAAGCTTCTCCGGCAGCGAGTATCACGGGGTGACAGTGCGGAAATCTTCGCGCCGTGCAAAGAAACGAAACGTGAGTAGTACGGGATTCACAGATCACTTTGGAATCCGGTTGAGCGTGTAGTACGCCTCTTTATGGAGCAGCGGCAGGCCATCGGCGGACTTCACTCCGGCTGAGATCAGTTCGTGGATGTTGCCCGCTTTCAAGCCGTCGATGACGAGGCGGACGGACTTGTTGTCGGGGGCGACGGTGGCGGACGTGATCGCCGGAATGGACTGGTCCACCTCGGGGCTGCCGTAGCTGGATTGGAAGATATACGTGTACGAGGTCATCGCGTAACTCTTCACGTCTGAAGCCGTGGCCGGATCGACGGGTTGAGTGAACGTCAGTTCAAAGCCGTCGGGCTTGGCGCGCATCTCGTGAATCTCGAACGGCGTCTTGCCGGTCCAGACGAGGCGTTCAAACGCTCCCGGTTTGGGACCGCGCGAACCCCAGCCTCGGTTCGTGCCGCCGACGTACATGCCGTCCTTCGTCATCAGCATGGCAAGCGTTCCGGAACCGAAGCCTTCGCGAAACTTGAAGCACGCGCCTTGGTAGTTGCCGCCGATCTCTTCGAGGAAGCAGCGCATGACGGTGCTGTCGCTTTGGTCTCCGACGAACATCTGATTCTGGAACGGCCCGAACTTGCCGCCCGTCGTGTCACACGCAATGCCGCTCGCCGACTTCCCCATCTTCGTATAGGGGAACAGGATGGTCGGCGGGACGTACTCGGGAATTTTTTCGGCTTCGGTCATGAAGCGACTGCCGCTTTCGGGTTCCTTCGGACGCGGGCCCATCGCCGCTTTGACGGC
>JAYTGQ010000653.1:0-1446 GCA_043733345.1 Schlesneria sp. | reverse complement strand
CGGAGCAGTCGGCTTGGAGTTCGTTCACGCGGAACTCGACACGCTCGATCAGTTCTCGATGCTGATCCCACCCGAGAAAGCGGGCGGGCCGAATGTCGGCATGAAGGACAGCGTGGTCGGAATCGGCGTCGAGGTCGAACTGCACGCTCAAGGCTTGAAGGTCATGAAAGTCTTGCCGGGTGGACCGGCGGCGGAAGTGTCGATGAAGCGTGGCGACGTGCTCACCGCGATTGATGGTCACAAGCTGGAGGGACTCGAACTGAATCAGTCGGTGGACTACATCCTCGGCCAGCCGGGAGCGCCACTCAAACTGAACTTGATGCGCGACGGACGACGCGGCGACGTGACGCTCGTCCGCCGCAAGATCGCGATTCAAAACGTCGTCGCTCGTATGGAAGACGACAGCCGCAAGGTTGGCTACATCAAACTCGATCAGTTTGGGGACTCATCCGTTCGAGACCTTGATGCCGCGTTAATGTCGCTGCACAAGCAAGGGATGGAATCGCTGATCCTTGATCTGCGAGGCAACCCCGGCGGACTGCTGACAGCGGCGATCGCGATCTCGGACCGGTTTCTGCCAGCGGGAACGATCGTCTCGACGAAGGGTCGCACTCCGGCGGACAACACCAAGGAACAGGCTCAGTACGCTCAAACTTGGAAGATGCCGCTCGTCGTGCTGATCGACCGCAACAGCGCGAGTGCCAGTGAGATTCTCGCCGCCGCGATTCAAGAGAACGGCCGCGGCGTCATCGTGGGAGAACGCTCTTACGGCAAAGGAACTGTGCAAACGCTCTTCCCGTTGCAGTCAGCTCCCGCCGGATTGCGGCTGACGACCGCCAAGTTCTACAGCCCCGATGGTCGCGAGATGTCTGGCGCGGGAGTGACTCCCGACGTGAAGGTCTCCACCACCATCGGCAACGACGCTGCGGATGACGATGCAATCGCGAAGGCTCTGCGTCTGACCGCCGATCCAAAACTGATCGAGATGGCCCGGCGGTTCACTCGCACCGGAGCCGCTCCGCAAGTGTTCCGCATCACGACCTGATGACTCGACTCACAAGAGGGAGATCGAGTGCTGCCAATCGCCTCAGCGACCAGTGGCAGCGAGAAAGGACGAGCAAAAGACCTTACAGGAGTCAGGCACACGTCTCGCGGAGCGGGACGACAACCAAGGGACAGAACATGACGACGCGATTCTCCAAGGACGGGCCAAGAGGCCCGTCCTTGCTGCATTCTTTGGGGGCGACTTCGTCGTCGTAGGATGGACGCCTCGTCCGTCCGAGTCACCGCCGCTTGAGACGAATGGTCGAGTCCCCTGGTCTCCGGTGCCCTCTTTCCGGAAACATGTCTGTCGTTCGCGGGCGGATGAGCCTCGCGTTACCCTCGCTGCGTGCGACTCTACCTAACGCGGCACAACGTGAGACATTTCTGAGCGGGGCGGCGCCA
>JAYTGQ010000652.1:0-11620 GCA_043733345.1 Schlesneria sp. | reverse complement strand
TCGCACTTTCTGGCCGGACCCCTGCCACTTCTTGATCACCAACTGAAGCTCTGCCCGTTCCTCGTCCGTCAATCGAACCACAGACTTCTTGTGCATCGCCCACCTCCTTGTGGTCCACGCAGGATCGTCGAATTCTCAATCAACGCCAACCCGAAGTTTTAGCCGTGACGCGGCACTAGGGCCGTGCCGCTCACAAACGCGAAATCACCAATTCAGGAAGTGATTGCGATCCGATTCCTAGAAGGGATTTCAGCACCAACCCGCAGCATGAGGGAGGGTGTCAGGATGTTCAGCGCGGAATCCCCCTCGCTGACGCTGCGGGTTGGTGTTGAGACTGTCTTCACGGGGATGGCTTCATCCAGCCGAGGGCCTGCGCACAGGCTTCGTGGTTGAACATCTGTTCGTGATCGTGTTCGACATCCTCGGCGATGACCAGCTTCCAACCGAATGGCCAGTTTCTTTCTTTAGCCAGCTTTTGAGCGGCGGCAAACGCATTCTGGCCTCGCTCGAATCGGACGCGGCCTTGAGCGTCTGCGGGAGGCTTCGTGTCGAGGTGCTCGTCGCGTTCCGTGTCCTTCGATCCGAGATAGATCGTCAGCGGTTGGGCCAAGTACGCCTTGAGCACAGCGTCCGTCTGCAACTCAGCGGGGAGTCCACCGAAGCCGTAGGGGAAGTTGGCAGTCAAAGTCGGGAACGTGTGCGTTCCCGGATTAGCGGCCACGATGCGTGTCGCTTCGGTCGGTACGAATGCCGCGAGTCTCACCAAGAACTGTCCACCGCCCGAATGGCCGATCAACGCGTACGGCATGTCCGCGCGGCCCTCGCGCCGACGAAGTTCCTTCGCGATCCGGTTCACGTATTCACCGGTTCGTTCTGCGGGTGGAGTCGCTTGTCCCTCGGCCACGATCCCGCCGAACTGGTACTTCTCGAGCGGAAACGTTTTCTCATCGAACAGTGGCGCAACGATGAGTGCCCCGAAGCGGTCGCCCATCGGGACCGCATGATCGCGGTACTCGTCAGCGTTCCGCAGCACGCCATGAAAAACCATCAGCAGCGGTCCGTCGCGAAATGCGGCGGGCTTGTAGAGAAACAGCTTGAGCGGCACTTCGGCGAACCGGACCTCAATCATCGACTTGCCCGCTGGTAACGGTTCGATCTGACTGAACAACAGGCCCGCAAGCAAGACGGCATTCATGATGGAAGTGGTTCTCTCTCAGGTGAGAAGCAAACAGAGGTCGCCCCAACACACCAACCCGAAGCGTGAGCGGGGGCGTGAATTCCTCTCGCGTGAATCGCTCGCGTCCTCGTCCTCGCTCACGCTTCGGGTTGGTGTGCGGTAGCGACACGGGTCACATTCCGTCAGAGCTTCTTCTCAACACCGAGTTGATGAAAGTAGTGCGTGACGTTGTCCTGGTTCTTCAGCAGCCAGTCGATTCCCGGTTCGTTGTGCATCGCCTTGTGAATGGCTTTCGCGGTCGCAGCCCGGTTGGTCTCAAACAGGATGTTGTGATCGACCTCAACTTCGGTCACGCTTGGATCGAGCCAGACCGAGACGATAATTCCCAGATCGTTGGCCTTCTCTTTGGGGATGTCACCGGCACGCACGGCGTCCAGCACGCCGTTGGCGATCCCGGCCTGAACCGACCCCATCAGGATGTTGGTGTACTTGGTGCTGGTCACCGTCACCTTGCTCACCATCACCGTGACCGGTCGGACTTGAACGTCGCAGTTCAGGATCGCGAAGACTTTGGAGTGGCCGCGAGATTGATCGCCGATCAAGTTCGCAATCGCGTACCCGACGGGGCCGTCGAGTTCACCGATGACAACTTCTGGCTCTGCCGCCGAATACGCCGGAGCGGCCTCAACGAGAGCCTCGCCAGTTCGCATCACAATGCGAGGCAGAGCGGCGGCTGACGCGGCAGCCTTCTTGACGGTCTTCTTGCTGGCAGCTTTCTTCTTCGGCATGACGACATGGTCCTTGGGAATCGTGTTGAAGTGGGTGGAATGATCGCGAGATTAAGTGTGGCTCGTTTAACATCACACGACGCGCGGGGCGTTGCCCACGCGGTTAAACGAGGCCGTCAGACATCAACGACCTCGTCAGGGCAGTTCACGGAGGCGGAGGTTTTTGAACTCGACGGGTGCGCCTTCCGATTCGAGGCAGAGATACCCGGTCTTCGGTTCGCAATGGGTGCCGCCCGAGACTTCCTCACCGTTCACCCACAAGCGGACTTCACCGTTGATGGCGCGCACGTAGTAGTGATTCCATTCGCCAACGCCCTTGCTCAAGTTCTTGCGTGGGAAGCTGCGGTTACCATCGGGAGCAACGGGGGGAAATGGCGTCATCTTGGCTTTGCCCACGGGGAAGACATCGCCGTGGGTTGTGAACCAATCGGGTTTCTTGCCGGAGGATTTCTCATATTGCTCGGCGTAGCCGTGGTCGAGCACCTGCACTTCAATGCCGCCGGGCGGAAGCTGGCCGGGTTTGAGATTCGTTAGAGCCTCTTCACTGGTCCACACGAAAATCCCCGAGTTGCCACCCGCCTTGAGATGTCGCCACTGCGCGACGAGTTCAAAATTCGTGATCTGCTTGGTGGAACGCGTCACACCCACGGGAGTCCCCTTGCAGGAGACCGCGCCCTCTTTCCACGTCCAAGTGTCAGGATCGCCGTTCACCATGACGAAGTCGGCTTCGCCCAGCGACCTCCATCCCAAGCCCGTTCCGTCGATCACCGCCTTCGGCAAACCAACCGGCTCCTCTTGAGCCTGCAGCCAACCTGCGGCGAGGAGGAGTACGGCGAGTCCGCGACACATTTGACCGACGAGACGAGTTCTCATGCCAGAGCCTTTCAAGAAGGAGCGAGAGGTTTTCGCCACGGTTAACCGGGCCGTGGCCAAACAACTGTGAATTCAGAAACCGCGCGATCCGCAGCTCCGGTTGAACCGATTGTCAGGCATCTTGATCTTTAGGATCCTGTACTTCGCTAAGCAGGCAACCTTTCTCCAAAGACAATCCGATGACCGTCCGGAGTAACGATTGCAAACTCGCGCATTCCCCATGGCTTGTCCGCCAGTTTGTGCCAAATCTCTACCCCGTTCTTCACGATCTCCTGGTACATCTTCATTGCATCTGTGATGTGAAGGTACGCAAACCACGAGTGATCCGGAACATCCAGCATCGGCCTGACATCGGGACAATGGCCAAGACGAAGTTTGCATGCCCCACGACTCAAGAATGACCAGCCATCGACGCTTAGGTCTTCGGCGAAGCCAAGCTTTTCCGTGTAGAACTTCCTCGAAATTTCCAGATCGTTAACGGCCAGAACAAACGTGGCCGTGAGAATTTCGGACATGGAGTGGATCGCCTAACAATTCGCCAACACATCGCTTAACCGAGTGGGCAACATCCCGCGTGTCGATCGAGAAACGGGCCTCAACCTCAATCCACGCTAAAAAACCATGTCAGTAGACGCCGACCGTGGTGGTCTTGGCGAAGACGTGGAAGGGGCGCGTGCCGCTGATGCCGTCCCACGGATACTTTTCGTGTGGCTGTTCGCGTTCGCCTTCGTCGCGTTCCATGAAGCCGGGGATGAAGAGTTCTTTCGTCAGAGTGTAGAGCTTCACTCGACCCGTCTTGCCGTAGCCGACGACTTGGTTGTAGTCCTCGAATTCGACGGTCTCGATGACGGCGCGCGGTTGAGGCGCGTGGTAGGTGATTTTGAAGTTGTCGGCCGGATCGAAGGGCTTGCCACAGGCGAGGCCCATCAGCGTGTTGCCGTAGGTCGGCGTGATGTACACGTCGGGGCCGAGCAACTCTTCACGACAGGTGCGATACCACTGCGGCGTGAACTCCGTCCCGCCTGCGAAAATCCCCTTGATGCCGGTCTCGGCGATGCTCGATCCATCGTCGAGCAACCGCATGGCGAGGGCTTCGAGCAGCTTCGGCGTCATGAAGGCGCACTTGATGTCGTGGTTGGCCGACAGGATCGTCACCGCTTGGTCGATGACGTGGTCTTTGTAGTCCTCGGCCTCTTTGATCTTTCCCTTCTTGATGAGCTTCACGACCCAACGCGGATCGAGGTCCACGCAAAAGCAGATGCCGCCGCGATACTGGGCCAGATGCTCGACCGCCAGACGCAGTCGCCTCGGCCCGGATGGCCCGAGCATCAGCCAGTTCGATCCTCGGGGGAAGTACTCGTCGGGGAGCGTGTCGCTGAAGTTTTCGTAGTCGATCCAATGGTCTTCGATGACCATGCGGCTCTTGGGAACGCCCGTCGTGCCGCCGGTTTCAAACACGTAGACCGGCTTGCCCGCGAGACCTTTCGGTACCCAGCGGTTGATTGGCCCGCCGCGCAGCCAGTCGTCTTCAAAGTGCGGAAACTTCTTGAGGTCATCAAAACACTTGACCTCGGTCAGCGGGTTGAAGTTGTAGGTCTTGGCCTTCTCCAACCAGAACGGGCTGCCGGTCGATTCATGGAAATGCCACTGCACCGTTTCCACGGTGTGAGCATCCAGTTGAGACTTGGCTTGAGAAACGAGCGTGTTCAGTTCAGTCACGGATAGCTTCCTGATCGAGGCGGGATAATCGGCAGATGAGAATCAAAGTCAACAAACGGATACGGTGGCTTGAGGCAACTCACTCAGGTACTCGCGCACGTCCAGCGACATTCGGTCGAGTTCCGCAAGAAACCCGGAAACCGACGCGCGAAAATTGGCCGGGTTCGTCTCACGTCGTCGCAATTCGGCAGCTTGCGCTTGGAACCAAGCCATGCGTGCCAGGATGGCTTCCAACTCTTGGTCATTCGCAATCATGCTTCACTCCACAATCTCAACAATGCCCCGCAGTTTTCCGTCTCTTCGCCGTTGCCAAAACTCAATCATGGCCTGTTCGCCACCCAGTGCTGCGAGCCGCCGCACCCAGAAGATACTCGCTCCAAAGTGGCTATCAGCAACTTGATGATCGAACAACAACGCGGCTTCACCACTGATCACACTCACATCGAATGAGTCGTCCATGACGAAGATCAGATCAACATCGTTCGGTTCATCCTTGTTGGTAACGAATGAACCGAACACCACGCAACGGGCCAGGTGTCCCGTCGCGATGATTAAGTGATGAATCTTTTGCAGCCGAGCTGCAACGATACGACGCCCAGAAGACGAGTCACCGAACCGCGTCAGAGTCTCCTCCAACGTGGCGCGATGGACGCCGACAGGAAGATCACCTTCGTTCGTGAACTCGGGAAGCATTCGGCAATCCCCCCACGCGACAAACAACTCACGGAGAGCATTGCCCGGCATCGCGAAAACAGTCTGGCAAGACTCACCACTTACAGGTCCGCCGTCTGCGGGACGATGTACGGCGCGCGGTACTCGCGGGTCGTGAGTTTGTTCGCTTCGGCCGCTCGTTCACCGCTGAACACTTCCTTGCCGGCGAGAGTCAGCTTGGGACCGAGCGTGATCTTGGTCGTGGCGGGATCGACCTTGTTATCGAGCAAATGCTGTTGGAAGCGGTCGAACGTCTCCAAGGCTTCGTCATCACCTTGCAATTTCGCGGTGATGTCCTTGGCGGCGACCGGCGTTCCCAGTCGGTACGAGATGTTGCCGACGTGGCAGAGGGCGCTCGACAGATGGCCCTGCAAAATGTCGGCGTTCAGGTCTTCGATGTTGCGACTGCGAACGGCCTTCACAAAGTTGCTGAAGTGGTTGTCATCCCCTCCGCCGCCGAAGTCCTTCACCTTGTTACCGTCCTTGTCGAACTGCGTTCCGCCATTGTAGCTCGGCATCACCGCGTAGCCGTTGCTGCCGGAGAAGATCACGCCGACGCCCGCGTCTTTGTACTTCTCGGTCTTCAGCCCGCGCACTTCAAACACCAGTCGCTTGCCACCCGCGAATTGGTGAATGCAGACCTGCGTGTTCGCTGTTTCACCGGCGTCTTCGTAGCCAAAGCGACCGCCGTAGCTGAGGACCGTCTCACCAAGGTTCATTTCGTTCAGGCCCCAGCGGGCGATGTCCATCTGATGAATGCCTTGGTTGCCGAGGTCGCCGTTGCCCGTCTCCCACTGCCAGTGCCAGTCATAGTGGAACTTGGGTCGAGTGAGCGTGGTCATCTGAGCCGGGCCGCTCCAGAGGTCGTAGTTCACGCTGGCGGGAACATCGTAGTTGCCGCGTGGACCGATCGAACCGCGCGGCTTGTAGCACAGGCCGCGAGCCAACTTCACTTCGCCAATGCCGCCGTCGTGGATGATTTTGATCAACTCGCGCATGCCGGGGTTCGAGCGACTCTGCGTCCCCGTCTGCACGATCTTTTTGTACTTGCGAGCCGCTTCGACGAGTTGCCGTCCTTCAAACACGTTGTGACTGACAGGCTTTTCGACGTACACGTCTTTGCCTGCTTGAATCGACCAAATCGCGGCCAAGGCGTGCCAGTGATTCGGCGTGGCGATGCTGGCGATGTGAATCGACTTATCGTCGAAGCACTTCCGCATGTCGGTGTAAACGGTTGGCCGCTTGCCAAACTTCTTCTCGATTGCGTCGGCCTGCCTGTTCCCCACGACCTCATCGACATCCACGATCGCCGCGATCTCACAGTCTTTGCGTTTGCCGAACCCGTCAATGTGCGAACCGCCGCGCCCGTTCACACCGACCACCGCGACTCGCAGAATGTCGGCCGATCCTGGAGCGGCTTCATCCGCCGCGAACGACAACCCGGTACGACTGGCCAGCGCCGCCGTGGCTGCGGCGAACATCGAGCTTTCGAGAAATTCGCGACGAGAGAACTGTGACATCGGTGCGATCCTTGAGTGCGGGCAACACGCGGAACGGAGGAGGTGGGACACTGATACAACCGACCCGCCCGAGTCTCCGGCGGGGTCGAGGGGCGGTAGTGTAGGCGTGGCCCGCGCGGCCTCGCAACCATTGGTGAAGACTCCCGCGAGGGCTTAGCCTCAGACCGACGAAGGAAGGCGATTGCAAATTGATCATTGCTCATCCAGTGTTTCGGGGAGGTCATTGGTCTCGATCTCCGTGCTTGGCGGACCTCACGTTTAACGGACGGCCGCGACTCGCGTGTTTTAGTTTTCAGCCCGGAGGGCGGCAGGTCGTAGCCCACGGCGTGAGCTGTGGGTGAGGCCCGATACAAACGTCATCAGCCCTGAAGGGGCGGCACTTTCGGGCTGTGGGGCTAGCGTGGGTGCCGCGTGAAACGGACCTCGGATGTGTCGCCCCTCCGGGGCTGAGTTGTGTGTCTGGAACGTTCCCCACGGCTCGCGCCGTGGGCTACGACCTGCCGCCCTCCGGGCTAAAACAGAGACGCTCAGAACGCTTTCGTCGGAGGAAACGGATGTCTGTGGGAAGGGGAGACCCAAAGCAGCGACCTCCCCGAAACACCGGATGAGCCTTACCAATTTACATTTTGCAATCTCCTTCCAAGTGTGACTCACAGGGTCACACCCCGAACTCGAAGGAACCCGCCCCCCCGTTGAATAACGTTTTCCCCGCCGCTCGCCTAACATCCCGCACCATGCCGCCCCTCCGAATTGCCGCCGATACGATCCCCGCGCTTGTCGCAGGCATGCTGCTGCTCGGGTTCGCCCTCGTGTCGGCGTGGTTGCAAATTCGGAGTCGTCGGGGGTTGTTGGAGTTGCTCGAAGCGGACCCACTCGCGAAGACGTTTGCGGATCGTCAACTTCGTCGCCGATTGCAGGTCAGCGCGATGCTCGGGATCGTCGGCATCCTGATTCCGCTCGGCGATCAGCTCGAACGATTCTTCCGAGGCCGCCCCGGACTGTTCTTCATTTACTGGATCGTCGTGCTGATCTTGGTGACGTGGTCCGTATTGATGGCCCTCGGCGATTGGCTTTCCGCGTCGGCCTATTCCAGCCTCGTCAACATCCAACTCCGATTGGAACGCAAGCAGTTGGAAGACGAAGTCCGCCGCTATCGAGCCAGCCAGAATGGACATGCCGGAGACGACCACTTGGAATAGAGCAAACCAGATTGAGTTATTCCCCACGCGGAAGTGGCTGACACTAACCCGAAGCGTAAGCGAGGATGCAACGCGAGTCCTCGCTTACGCTTCGGGTTAGTGTGAAATGCGCCATTCTCACCCGTCTGCGGTATACCAAGCCTGTTCACATAACCGCCTGTTGAAAAACTGTAGGACGGGCACTCTGCCCCTCTTTCAGCTTGAAAACCGACGGGCAAGAGTGCCCGCCCTACCTTATTCAACCGCCAGCGAACCTTTCTCAAACGCCGCCTGTCCCGTTCCCTCTGTACCACCCCGCACCTGACTCCGGTCCCCTGTTTCCTGCTCCGCTGCTCCACCATGAACACAACTCAACTTCGTAAACTCGGTGTCCCGGATGAATGTCTGGCGAGCGTCATCACCGGAATTCAATTGGCGGCCAAACAGGGCGACCTGCGTGGGAATGAGGTCAAGCAGCGGATCACGCAAATTCTCGCCGAGCCAACCACTCACGAGGCCGATCCGTATTTCGGCTCCTTCGCGCGAGATCTGATCGAAGCCGGCAGCTTCGTCGCTCACGAGCCGATTTCTTACCGGACTTGGGGCGACGACATCGACGACGCCTGCCACGGGCAGATGCGACACGCTTGTGCGTTGCCGATGGCGGTGAGCGCGGTGCTCATGCCCGACGCGCATCTCGGCTACGGTCTGCCGATTGGCGGCGTGCTGGCGTTGGACAACGCGGTCGTGCCGTATGCCGTCGGCGTCGATATCGCGTGCCGCATGAAGTTGTCGGTGCTCGATCTGCCGACGAGTCAACTCACGGAAAACGTCGCTCGGTTTCGGCAGGCGATTGAAAACGGGACTCGCTTCGGCGTGGGGTCCGTTCACCAAAAGCCACAGGATCACGCGGTCATGGATCAGGACTGGAGTGTCTGCCGCGTCACGCGCGAGAGCCGCGACAAGGCGTGGCGACAACTCGGCACGTCCGGCTCAGGGAACCACTTTGTCGAGTTCGGTCTCTTCACGCTCGAACAACGCGACGACGAATTGAACCTTGATGCGGGTGAGTACGTCGCGCTGCTCAGCCACAGCGGCAGTCGCGGCACGGGAGCCGCCGTCTGCGACACATACAGCAACATCGCTCGCAACAAACTGCCGAAACGGTATGCCCACGTCGATCGCCTCGCGTGGCTGAATCTCGACGACCAAGCCGGTCAGGAATACTGGGCGGCGATGAACTTGATGGGCGACTACGCGGCGGCCAATCACGATGTCATTCATCGCCTCGTGACGAAGCTGGTCGGTGCGCGGATCGTGGCGGGGGTCGAGAACCATCACAACTTCGCGTGGAAGGAATCGCACGGCGGTCGCGACGTGATCGTGCACCGCAAGGGGGCAACTCCCGCTGGAGCCGGTGTGCTCGGCGTCATCCCCGGTTCGATGGCCGATCCCGCCTTCATCGTGCGCGGCAAGGGAAACGCTGCCAGCCTGATGTCTGCCGCACACGGAGCCGGTCGCCGGATGAGTCGCACGGCGGCGAAGGAAAAGTACAACTTCCGCACCGTGCAGAAAGACCTTGAGAAGCGCGACATCCACATCATCTCCGCCGGTGCGGATGAAGTCCCCTACGTCTACAAGAACATCTTGGAAGTGATGGCGGCTCAGCAAGACCTCGTCGAAGTCGTGGCTCGGTTCGATCCGCGCATCGTCAAGATGAGCCAGGATGGTCGCGCCGAAGATTGAAGGGCGGCGGTGTGGCGGTGGCTCCGAGCAGTGCCACGCGATGACAGGCGAGTGCAAAGTGAGAAGTGATCAGTGCAAAGTGAAAAGTGCCCAGCAGGTCGCATCTGATTTCATTTTGCACTTTGCACTGACCACTTCTCACTTTGCACTGATTTCCTTCCCCATCAGCAACAGCCTTCCCCTCTGCCGAAGCTTTGTCCCACCCTACGTCAGCACCGCGCGCAGCACCTTGCCGCTGACATCGGTCAGCCGGTAGTCGCGGCCCTGATGCTTGTACGTCAACCGTTCGTGATCGAGGCCCAGTCGTTCCAAGATCGTGGCCTGCAGGTCATGCACATCGACCGGATTCTCGGCGACGTTGTAGCCGAAGTCGTCTGTTGAGCCATGTGTGACGCCACCCTTCACGCCTGCTCCCGCCATCCACATCGTGAAGCAGCGCGGGTGATGGTCGCGGCCGTAATTTGTGAGCGACAAGTTCCCCTGCGAGTAGTTCGTCCGACCGAACTCGCCGCCCCACACGACCAGCGTGTCGTCGAGCATTCCGCGTTGCTTGAGATCGGTGATGAGGGCATAGCCCGCGCGATCCACATCCGCACACTGCCGCTTGATCGAGCCGGGCAGACTGCCGTGATGGTCCCAGCCGGGATGATAGAGCTGGATGAACCGCACGTTCCGCTCGGCCAGCCGTCGCGCGAGGAGGCAGTTGGCCGCAAACGTTCCCGGCGTCTGGGCCTCATCGCCGTAAAGTTCGAGCGTCGCGGCGGTCTCCTGCGACAGGTCCATCACATCGGGGACGCTGGTCTGCATCCGGTAAGCCATCTCGTACTGAGCCACCCGCGCGGTGATCTCCGGATCGCCGACATCCTCGAACTGCGCGGCATTCAATTCGGCGAGACGGTCCAGCATCTGGCGACGACTCGCCGTGCTGATGCCATCGGGATTTTGCAGGTACAGCACGGGATCGCCTCCGCTGCGAAACTGCACGCCCTGATGAATGCTCGGCAGGAAGCCGTTCCCCCACAGCCGCGAATACAACGGCTGATCGATCCGGTCCTTCGAGATCAGCACGACGAACCCCGGCAGGTTCTCGTTCGCGCTGCCGAGTCCATACGTCAACCACGCTCCCATGCTGGGACGCCCCGCCAAGTGATGGCCCGACTGTACAAACGTGATCGCCGGATCGTGGTTGATGTGTTCGGTGTGGAGCGACTTGAGGAAGCAGAGTTCATCGGCCAGCTTCGCCGTCCACGGTAGGAGTTCACTCACCCAGGCTCCCGATTGGCCGTGCTGCGCGAACTTGAATACGGACCCGGCCAGCGGCAGCGACGATTGAAAGCCGGACATGCCCGTCAGTCGCTGCCCCTTTCGCACGCTGTCGGGCAGCTCCTGACCGTGCATTGTGTTGAGCAGCGGCTTGTAGTCGAACAGGTCCAACTGCGACGGCCCGCCGCTCATGAACAGCGAGATGATCCGCTTGGCCTTCGGGGCAAAGTGTGGCTGGTCCAAGATGCCTCGCAACAGGCGGGGCTTCTCAGCCGAGACCCCATCGCGCTGGAGCAAACTCGTCAACGCGATCCCTCCCAACCCGAGGCCGCTGCGTCGGAGAAAGTCACGTCGAGTCACGTTGTCGTGGAGGTGCATGGGCTTCTGCTTCGTGAAAAAATGAGTGAAGTCTGTCGGGTGCGTCGTCTGTCGAGTCGCCATCATCAACGTCGCCATCATCGCTCCGCGTGATGAGCCTTGGGGAACAAACGGCCGATGAACGGGCAGCGCGTGCCATCCGTTAGCCCGTGAAGCGATCTGAGTGGCGGATCATTTTCAAGAGTCCGAGGGCTGACGCCCAATGGCACTCACTTTGGGAAAATATCCTGAGGCGCTAGCCGCCGCTTTCTTAGTTGGAAAAGAACC
>JAYTGQ010000651.1:0-1451 GCA_043733345.1 Schlesneria sp. | reverse complement strand
GCCGGATCCAGACTGAACTGCGCGACGATCGCCGCATCGTCCAGAGCCGCCCCGATCACCTGGCCGGTGTTCTGATCTTGGTGAGCAACTTTACGAGCCTGGTCCGTTCCTGACCGCGCTTCGCCGTGGTTGCTCCGACCCCCACCTCTTGAACGGCCGCCGCCGCGTGAATGTCGTCGTTGTTCGTCGTCAGGGCCGCCAACAAGTTCGGCACATGCGGCGCCGGAAACTCCCCGACATAATTCGTGACCACTCCGAGTACCCGGTGATACATCATCAACTTCGCCCGCTGATCGTCCGTCATGGCTGACTCCTGTGAGTGGTCGGTGGAGGCGACACTGTTCGCGGCGGATTTTACGGATGCCGTTCGACATTCCTCAACTCACCCCGCCGCGACCTCTGGGCAGGTAGTAGTACAGACTGGCGAGCGGTGGACATCAGTCCCCCGAGTTTTCCGCGATGATTCTCAGGGGATTCACATCCCCCGCTCGCCAAACTGTAGCTGAAGTCGTGAGACTTCAGGGACTCCGATCCAAGGACTCTGAACTCTCACGAGTTCGGCTACTCCGATCCGGTCGCGCGGGGCCACATTCTCGAATTCCTCGAACCCCACTTCGCGACCCGAACTCGCCCGCTTCCTTCCGCAGTTCGCCGCCCGGCCTCGGCAGGTTGCCACCGCAACCCGCCAGCTCGCCCCCGCGACAGCCCAAGTCGTCCTCTCCAGAATGTAAGAAACAATCTCACGGGCCGTGGATGATGTCTCGCGGGAGCAGATTGACTTCGGACTTTCCCAATTCGGCCGCTCGCCAGCCGATTTTCCGACTCGTGGGCACAGGAAATCCTCTCGCGAGCGCAGCTCGGATTCTCGCGGGCCAAAAATCTGTCACGCCACCGCAGGAAATGATCTCGCCGAGGCAGAAAATCATCTCGCCGACGCAAGAACGGATCTCGCCAACTCCGGAAGCCTCATTGCCGCAGTGAGATATGGCAAATATGCCGCTTCGGCACCCGTAACGGCTGCTTTGGGCCGCCATTCTCTTCAAAGAACACTGGCGAGCGAAGCCCCTCGCCAGTGGCACCCCGCGCAGCCCGAATCACCGGCGGAGCCTGCACGGCTTCGAGCGTCACCAGCGCCATCTCCGGCTTGTACTCGGCGAGCGTCCGCGCATGGTCCTTCTCAAACCCCTTTAGCTTCACCCCCAACGCCTTCCGCGCCGCCGCCGCCTCACTCGCTCCGCTGGGATCAGCCGCGACAACCGCGTCCACCTCCATGATTTCAGCCAGCGCCGCAAGATATGACCCGAGATGTGCTCCCTCGTTGTTCCACACATCTTTTTGAGTTACCCGCTATGGGTTGGGCCGAAGGCGTCCCAGCAGAGGGCCATGTCGTGCAGGCGTTGAAGTCCTTTCCAGATCGTTTCGACGCCGGGCATCGCGTCGATCGAGCGGTT
>JAYTGQ010000650.1:0-4435 GCA_043733345.1 Schlesneria sp. | reverse complement strand
CGCCCCGCGCGTCGATGGGGAATAGACTCGAAGGGCGCTCGACGCGCGGGGCGTTGCCCACGCGGTTAAACGAGGTCAACACCGCAATCTCCTGTTGTCCGACCACCAGTAGCAGGCTGCCGTCGTTCTGCGCACCAAATGGAAATGAGAGAGGCGAGTTGTATTCGAGCCTCAAAAACTCGGGCAATGTGAGTTCCTTCGGATTGAAACTACTGAGACCGTTCGCCGGGTCCGCAGGCAGTGCCCTACGGCAGAACCAGCCGCTGGCTACACCTCGTTGCGAAAGATCCGTTCCATGACTGTATAGCCGGCGCGCTCTAGGCCGAGTGTCACATAGGCAGCTTGAGCGCGTTCATTGTGTTCTTCAACGTACAGTCGTATTCCGATGACATCAGGCGACGAGTGGGCGAGGTCTTGCAGGTGAGCGAACAACGCGCGGAAGACGCCGCGCTGGCGGAACTCACTCAGGACATAGACGCTTTGCAGCCACCAGATTTCACCGTTCCGCCAGTCGCTCCATTCGTAAGTGTGCATGATCTGGCCGACAACGTGTCCATTTAAGCAGGCCACGAAGTAACGGCCTCGTTGGGTTTGAGACAGCAGCCGACGAACGCCCTCGGCAATCGTGTCGGGGTCCAGCCGCTTCCCTTCCGTTTCATCCGCCAGCCGCGTATTGAAGTCCGCGATCACCGGCCAGTCGTCCAAGACTGCAGGACGAATCTGGAGTTGGGTTTCCGATGGTAGGACTGAGTTGGACGACATGATTCGGGAACCTCAATGCGGTGATTGATTCGATCCTATCGGCCTGTTGATAAACCCGTAGCACAGACGGCTCGCCTGTGTTTTCCAACTAGAAAGTACGAGTAGGCGAGCCGCCTACTCTACGTTTTTCAACAGGCTGCTAAGCCCTCCGGTTCTTCCCAAGAGGGCTTACGCCCAAGAACCAGGGGGCTGACGCCGCCCCGCTCGGATGTCTCATCATTGACCTCGCGAGGTATGAGCCGGACTTCTGCCATGGAATTGGCAACGGATGGAAAAGCGTAGTGGCTCGCTTGTTTATCGGAAATGTTCAGAGAGAGAAGCCCGTCATGCCTTCCAACCCGCGTTTGGCACTCGTGCTGATGACGTTCTTCGCGTTGATCGGATTTTTCATCGCGAGTGGTTCGACGCTGCTCTGCGCGGAGGAACCGCTCCACGCGCGGATCGATCTGTTGATTGAAGCGGCAGCGGGAACGACCGTCACTCCCAGCGCGGACGATGCCGAGTTCCTGCGTCGCGTCACGCTCGACCTTGCCGGGCGCGTTCCTTCCATCGAGGACGCTCGTGCGTTTCTGGGCGACTCTGCTACCGAGAAGCGTGCGGTGCTGATCGACCGGCTGTTGGCATCGTCTGAATTTCCGCGACGGATGCGCGAGCTGTTTCATGTGCAGCTCATGGAGCGGGCGGGAGACCACGACGAGTGGACGCGATTCCTCGAAGAGTCGTTCGCCGCGAACAAGCCGTGGGACCAACTCGTGCGCGAGATTCTCAACCCGAACGCGGAAGATGAGGCGACGCGCGGTGCGGCCTTCTTCCTGACGAAGCGGCTCGAAAATTACGGGCAGCAGCCGGTGGACCTGCCCGGCCTGACACGCGATGTCGGGCGGTTGTTTCTGGGTGTCGATCTGCAATGTGCGCAGTGTCATGACCACCTGTTCATCGACGACTACAAGCAGGTCGATTTTCAGGGACTCCACACGTTTGTCTCGCACGCCACGATCCGGAAGGACGTGACGTTTCCAGCGATCGGTGAGAAGTTGGTCGAGAAGAAGACCGAGTTCATGTCGGTGTTTGTGAAGGAGGCGAAGACGACCGGCCCGCGCTTGCCGTTTGGGACAGAGGTCGATGTTCCGGCCTTCGCGAAGGGGGACGAGTTCGCTCTCGCACCGGATCGAAAAAAGAACTTCGCCGGGAAGCCAAAGTTCAGCCCGCTGGCGATCCTCGCCGAGCAACTTCCGGCGGCGTCGCACGCGCAGTTCGCTCGCAACGCGGTCAATCGACTGTGGTGGCAGATGCTGGGACGCGGCCTCGTCCACCCGCTCGACCTGCATCACGCGAAGAACCCGCCGTCGCATCCGGAGTTGCTCGAATTGCTCGCCACCGAATTCATCGCGCATCGCTTCGATCTTAAGTGGCTGCTCAGGGAACTCGCGCTGACTCGGACGTATCAGCGCGGCAGTCAGCTCCCGAGCGGCTTGGAACGCGCGCCGCATCCGGATCGTTACGTCGTGGCCATCGAGAAGCCGCTCTCCACCGAGCAACTCCTGTGGAGCGTTCTTCAAGCCACGGGCGAACTGCCGAGATACCAGTCCACGCGCGATGCCAGCGGAAAGCTTCTGCCGAACGAGCGACTGGATGACCTCAAGAAGCGGTTCGTCGCCGCGTTCGCCAATCCGCCGCGCGAGCCAGAGGGAGACTTCGCGCCGTCCGTGAAAGCGGCGCTGTTCTTATCGAACGATGCCCGCGTGCTGGAACTGCTCCAGCCGCGTGACGGCAATTTGGCGGAGCAACTTGTTCGAGAAGCGGACGTGGGAAAGCGGGCCGAATTGCTTTACCTCGCGATCCTCAGCCGAAGGCCCTCACCTGACGAGGCCAAGGAAGTGGACCGGCATCTTGTTGAGAGTGGCGCTGATTCTCAGCGAGCGGTCGTTCAACTGATTTGGGCGCTGCTGACCTCGACCGAGTTCTGCGTGAATCATTGAAAGGTGAACCACGACACCGTAGGACGGGCACTCCTGCCCGTCTGTTCTTCAACGCGGAAAAATGGACGGGCAAGAGTGCCCGTCCTACAACTTTTGAGGAGTCCTTCTGTCATGACGCCAATGCTGTTCATGCGACTGTGGGTGATGGTGTTTCTGCACTACTTCGTGTGGGGGCGTGGTACGTGACGATGGGAACGTATCTGACCAAGACGCTGGAGTTTCGCGGGGAGCAGGTCGGGCTGGCGTATGGTTCGACGGCCGTCGGTGCGCTGCTGTCGCCGTTCATCGTCGGGATCGTGGCGGATCGGTTCTTTGCGACGCAACGCATTCTCGCGGTACTGCATTTGGCCGGGGCGGCCTTGTTGTACTACGTCTCCACGCTGCACGACTTCGGACAGTTCTATCCCGCGCTGTTGGCTTACACGGTGACGTATATGGCGGGACATGGCCTCACCAATTCGCTGACGCTGCAGCACTGTCGGAATCCGGCGAAGGAGTTCCCGTTGGTGATGGTGATGGCCAGCGTCGGCTGGATCGCAGCGGGTCTCGTGGTGAGTGCGCTCAAGTTGGAGGACTCGAAGGGAATGTTCCAACTCGCGTCCGGAGCAGCTCTGGTCATGGGCCTCTACTCGCTGACGTTGCCTCACACGCCGCCCAAGGGAGCGAACACTCCGGTCTCGCTGGGGACGCTGCTGGGATTCGATGCGTTGAGGCTGCTGCGCGACGGGTCGTTTGCGACGTTCATGATTTGCTCGTTTCTGATCTGCGTGCCGCTCAGCTTTTACTTCACTTGGATGAACGCGTTCATGAACGAGCTGAACATCCCGAACGCCGCCGCCAAGATGACGCTCGGCCAAGTCTCCGATGTGATCTTTCTCCTCCTGCTGCCACTGCTCCTGCCGAGGCTCGGCGTGAAGGGCGTGTTGCTGGTGGGGATCGGAGCGTGGGCGTTGCGGTTCGGTTTGTTCGCGGCCTTTGCCAGCAACCCGGCGGCGCTGTGGATGTTGTTCGTGGGAATTTGCCTGCACGGCATGTGCTACGACTTCGTGTTCGTGATGGGCCGCATGTACGTGGACAAGCGGGCCGGTGCCGATGTCCGCGCCGCCGCGCAGAGTCTGCACGCACTGGTCACACTCGGCGCTGGAATGTTCGTCGGATCGTGGTTGTCGGGCGTTGTTGGTCAGGCTTACACGCGCGACGCCACGCACTCGTGGCAGCAAATCTGGCTCATCCCCGCCGCGATGTCCGCCGGGCTGGTCGTGGTCTTTGCCTTGTTGTTTCACGAACAGTGCGAAGCTCCACAGACGGAACCAAGGTGAGCGTCTCTGAAGTCCGGCTTAGCTTTGTTAGCCGGACTTCCTTCCGGGAGGACGCACCTTAGAGGGCATTTGAAAAGGGTGTAACCGGCGTTCTGGGGTTGGTCGTCGAGGGATTGGTCGTGACAAGAAGCGCCTTCTTGGGGAAGACACGGGTGTGGAACAAGTCCGTGTGGTTCCTAGCAAGGAGGCTTGGGAATGGTGGCGAATACTCGGGTGGAACTCCATGTGGATGGGATCGCGGGCGAGTTGCGTGACGCGGCGACGTGGCTGGTTGGCGCGGCCGAGGCGGGAATGGCGGCTGATGACGTGGAGCGGTGGTTGTTTTGGAAGGTGTTGGAACTGGGACGGCGGATGTTCGGTGCGTTTCTGGAGAGG
>JAYTGQ010000649.1:0-11636 GCA_043733345.1 Schlesneria sp. | reverse complement strand
GCTTCGATGATGTCGGTGTAGACCTTCTGTGCCGACGGATCGGCGACGACGATCAGCGTGTTCGAGTTCACGTCGGCCGTGACGTTCGCCTTGCCGAGTTGCAGCACGGCGTTGGATTCTCCTTGACCATAGCCCGTGGGAATCGCCACCGGGACAGGCATCACTCCGATCGGCAGCGGTTGTCCATTTTGATCGACCTGCAATTGAAACGCGGGGGGCTGCTGTGCGAACGGTTCCGGTTGCAGTTGCGGACGGTTCGGTCCCGGCACGAACTGGCCTGCTCGCACATCGAGTCCATCTTGGAATGTCCCTCCCCCTGCTCCGCCCCCGCGTCGTTGTCGTCCTTGCGGAGCCGAGCCTTGCTCCATCCCACGAATGGTTTCGAGCGCGTCTTCCGCTGTGATGTGCTTCAGTTTGTGAAACTTGATCCGGCTCGTGGACTCGGCCGACTTCGCACCATCGTGGCGTTTGATGAAGGCTTCGATCTTCTGGTGGATCGACGGCGGCGCATTCACGATCAGCGAGTTCCACTCCTTATCGACGGTCGTCTTGAAGGCGAGTCCCCCGCGTTCTGCCTCCAACACCGAGCGAATGAGTCGGTCGAGCCGCTCGGCGGGAATACTTTGCGTCGTGTAAATCTCGGTCGTGGCATCGGTCGGGATGTCCAACTGTTGAATGAAATCCTTGACCTCATCCACGCGCCCCTGATCACCGACGACGATCAATTGATTCGCACGAGCGAAGGGAAACACCGAGACCGCTCCCGCTGAGGCGGCGGTCGCCGTCTTGTCATTCGCGGCCGATGTCGTCGCGGCCCCTTCGGCTTTGGAGCGGGCGTCGATCATGCTGGTGATTTGCGTCGCGACGGCATCGGCGTCGGCGTGCTCCAGCGTGATGAACTCGGTCTTCGCCCCCTGGCGCGGACGGTCGATCAGTTCGAGCAGCTTCGTCATCCGGACGAGGTTCGAGGCATAGTCGGTGACGATCAGCAGCCGCTGTTCTTTGAGCACAATCGTGTTGGCGGGCTGACTGCTGGCGAGCGGCTTGAGCAGCGCATCGACCTGAACGGGATCGGCGTGCTTGAGCGTGAAGACCTGCGTCACGGCGGTCGCTCCTTCGCGCCGATCGACCAGTGCCTGAGCGTCTTCATCCGTCGCCCATTCGGGGTTGAGCTTCGCCGCATCGACGATCTTCTTCCAGCCGGGCGTGTCGGTATCGACGAGCGCCAACCCCTTCATCCGCAGCGCACTTTGCAGCAAGCTGACCAAAGAACTGGCGGGGATGTCTTCCGTCGCCCGAATGGACAGCTTTTTGTTGGCGAGCTTCTCGTCATACAGAATCTTCACGCCAACGCGACTGCCGACGTAATCAATCAGCGTCTTGATCTCGACTTCCGACGGCAGGTTGATGCGGATCGCCGGATCGGCCGCGTCATTCTGAGCGAACGCACTCGGGCTGCTGAGCAGCGAGCCGAACAGGCTCAACGCCATCATCATCACGCAGCAGCACCTTGTCAAAGTTCGGCACGAGTCAGACATGTAGGATGGACGCCCTCGTCCGTCCGCCTTGTCCTCGCAGCAGCGTGTCGATGCTCGGCACGAGTCAGTCATGGCGGCCAGCCGATCAATGAGAGGTACGAACGAGGGAAAAAAGTCGGATCGACGTCCAATCGCAGCGTCAGCAAGTCGTCGAGTGACAGTGAGTTGTCGTTGTGGATGTGATGTCGTCGTTGCGACAGCGGGAACAGGTCTCTTCTCTTGTCCCCTCGCCCCCGTCTTCGGGGGAGAGGGCTAGGGTGAGGGGGCTTCTTCAGAGCTACAACAGGCATCCGTTCTCAGCCTCAAAATCACTTCGACGTGGGGCCATGCATTCTCGCAAGCCGCATCACGGCCCGTCGTACCAGTTGACCTGTTGCACACGCGGCTTCGATCGACGAAGAGTCGATCGGCCTTCCGTGCCAACCCCGGTCGGTTCCTCGTTCAAGATCGGGACGGGAGCGGCGGGAGGTTGTTCTTCAGGGGCGGTCGAGTCTGGACCGATCCGGATCATGTCGTTGACGGGTGACTGTGGGACGAGCAACTCGGGCGGCACGATCTCGCCGCTGCCGTCTTCACAGTCCAAAAGATCGCGATGCGTGGTGGCCAGTTGTTCGCGCGCCCACTCGCGCCACTCGGGCCGATCATCCTTGAGAACGAGATCGTGCAGCATGTGCGCCGTTTCCGTGGATCGCTCGCCGCGACGTATGCGGACGCGCGTCAGGTTGGCGAACGGTTCGATCCCCGCCGTCTCCGTTGCCATTGCCGTTTGATACTCGTGCATGGCATCCGCGAACCGGGACGCATCTTCGTAGACCAGCCCCAGGTTGTTGTGCGGCTCGGGACGCTCGGGCATCAGCTTGATCGCGTACTCGAACTCCCACGCGGCGAGATACAGCTTTTCCTGCGAGTAATACAGTTCGCCCAAATTGTTGTGAGCCGGGCCGAAATCGACATCGGCGAGCAACGCCTTTTGAAAGTGCTTTTCGGCTTTGTCGAGATGCCCCCCTTCGAGAGCCTTCAACCCCGCCACGTTGTGCTTGATCGCCTCGGCAGTGTCATGGCGCAGGCTGACCCGCACCGTCTCGTACTTCGCCGCCGCTGCGTCCGAACGAAACACCGCGCACCCCGTCAGCAACGGGACCAGGCACACGATGATCTCGACACACAGCCGTGACATGACCAACCTTCGGAAGACGCCACATTTCAAATGGGAACTTGGTTCAAATCGCGAAGGCATCGGGAATGAGCAGCTCGAACGCCGCAGGTGCCTTCTCTTGTCCCCTCGCCCCGGCTTAGCGGGGAGAGGGTTAGGGTGAGGGGCTCTTCTGCCCAACTCCAGCCCGACTTCACCCCCGCCCACTTTTCAAAGCGCGTTGTCGGCGGCTCACGCCATTCGGTCAATCCGAGGTCCGAGTGCCAACCCACGACCACCCCGACAAAACAGCTCAAATCACCGAACTCCGGCGGCTTCTTCCGGTGGAACAGTCCTGATCCCGACTCTCACCAGAACAGTTCCAAGCGGTCAGCACTCGTTGTCGTCCGGCTTGTCGTTGCAGCGGACTTGCGGTCGGCCACGCGGGTTGACGGTGGGAGCCAGACCGAGTCGCTGGGCAGTCGATTCGATCCAAGCGGAATCGCCGAACGGGCTACCGCGCTGGGCCGAACGGCGGAGTGCAGTCAATTCGCGATCTGTCAGTGCTTCATTGACGCGCGACACCCAATGCGGCGAACGGGGGATCGGCCAAGGAGACAACAAGGCCGGAACCGGTTCGACCGGTTGTTGCCAACGCCACAGTGAACCCCAGCGCCAGTCTTCAGCCCGAGTTGTCAGCTCGGCTCGCAACGCATTCCGCTCGACGTACCGGCACACGGTCAAGAAGTGGGAGTCGTCTTGAATGGGGAAACTCTTGAAGCGACCTTGATAGACGTGACCCGTCCCTGACGTGTGGTAATGAGCGTGATAGCGCATCGTGTGCGTCGCCGTGACCCAACGCAGAAACCGGCTCAGCTCCCCATCCTGAGTCGGACGCAACACCAGATGCCAGTGATTGGGCATGAGCTGGTAGCAGAACAACTGTACGGCGTAGCGCGCCAGCCCTTCACCAAGAATCCGCTCGAAGGCGTCATAGTCCGCCTCCTTGCGAAAGATCGCCGCCCGCGAGTTCCCCCGATTCAAGGCATGGTACAGCCCGCCCGCTTCATCCGCTCGTGGTGGTCTTGGCATCAATGCAGCCTAACTACCCGCATCGAGCAAATCAACGAGTCCTGACCCCTTTGTTTTGCTTCGAGAGCATGTTCCTAGCCAGCAAGGTTGACATTCACTTCAAAGAGTCCTGACCCCTTTGTTCTGTTCAAGGATCAATGAGGTTGAATTTCACTTCAAAGAGTCCTGACCCCTTTGTTCTGCTCCGCGAAGACTCAGGGCGTGCCACACTCGTCATCGCCCATTTGGGCGTGCCACCCTGCCGCCGGCCACTCCACCATCCATTTACGTTGCGCATCAGAAACAATCGACTCACAACTCGTTCTGTTAAAACCCACAACTCGCCACGGCAGAACGCATACAATACATTCAGGTTCCCTAAGCACATCAGCCTGCCGCAAACCGATTTCAATCCAATATGCGCGACCCAACTCTCTACCAGAATCGAGTACCCACAGTTGCTTAACCCCTGCGTTTAAAACGCCGCACTCGAAGCACGACTGCCACGCGTGCCTTAACGCAACGCGAAGCATTTGCGTAGCATCTAAGGCGGTAACACAAATGATCTCGTCCCAATCGCAATCCAAACACTCGTTGTGGACATGCCTCGTCTCGTGATACATTTGCCATTTCGGTCTAGCTATTTGATTCCAAACGCTGTCCCCCGCGCTTGTCAATCGCAGAGCAAGTGCGTCATTCTGATCAATTGCCTTTCGAATTGCGAATCTCCGCACAAAGCTCACATCATGAATGATATTCCCTCTGCGATCTAACACCTCAACCAGCCTTTGGGTGCATAGTTCGTCAAGGATGTCGAGCCACACTGTCGTCGTGCGAACAGGAGGAGGTGATGCTCCGAAGTGCTCAGCGACGCTGCGCGGTGATCGATAGTACCACACTTCAGACGCGGGCCGTTGCCACAGAGTGTCAATAATATAGAATTGCAATGCGTTTATTTCCAGATTCATTGCGCACTACTCATGACAAACAATGAGTGTTATTGGAATATCAAATCGTCCATCTCAAAGTCGTCGGCATCCTGACTGCTGGCGCACTTGCATTTGCTTACTACCTTGGCGTTCTGGCCGGGAGACTCAACGCAACATTTTCCGCAGAAGATGCTTTCGAGTTCTCCTGGGATACATCGAATATGATTAGCGTAACTCAACCCGTCGGTCTCGACGTATCCGTCGCCATAGGTGTCTGGCTGCGTTCTACGGGAGGAAATCAAAGGGGTCAGGAGTCGTTGTATACCTGTTGACAAGCAAATCAAAGAGTCCTGACCCCTTTGATTTGCTTCGGCGTCTGTCATCGAGAGTTCGAGGCCACCGGCGTCGAACGTAAACGAAGTCGTGGCGTTGTTCCGGTCCTTGGTCTCGAACCGTCGGCCGCGAGCGTCGCGTGGGGAAACAAAGGTGTCAGGAACCGAATCGGCCAGTTCTTACTGGAAACGGTTCCTGACACCTTTGTTTTCCCCCTTGGCATCGAAGCAGCCTAACAACCCGCATCAGGCAAATCAACGAGTCCTGACCCCTTTGATTTGCTTGACCCCTTTGATTTGCTCCTATATGGACCTGTCCCCTTTTCCGTCTTCGCATCGACCCCTTTCCATGCGGTAATGACTAACTCGACACTCTCTCTTTCGATGGTATGGCGACAACCTGTCAACGAATACGTCAACATCCGTACTACTGCGGAACGCTGGCCTGCGTTTGTGACTAATGGCAATAAGTTTCGGTTGTCGCCAGATAATACGGACACTCCCTCCTTGTAGTTCCCATCCGCGTCTTTGAATATGGCATCATCGAAACTTAGAAAATCAACGAAGTTACGCCAATTCACATCGTGGAATGCGGCGATTGGGCCTTTGGCTATTAGGCTCGCTAAGGCAAGCCCAATGGCCCATGGCCAGTCCGTTGGCGCAAATGCAGCAATGCACGACCAATCGTCCGGAGCGCGCGGATGGCGCAGCTGATTCTCCGGAACATCAAATATGACCGCAACTTCAGCAAGAGTTAACGGCTTCTGAGCGTCAACAGGAGACTCTACCCGACAATTCATACTGGCTCTCTTTTATGCAGTTCGTTGCAATCTGTGGCCAACACTGACAATGCCACAGAAGTAATGCGACAACTAATGTGATATTGTATTTGGCAGAGATATTTAACTTAAATACACTTTACGCCGTTCGTTGCGGAGTCAGCCGTTACGGAACCATACATGCGCCTGCGAGCCCGAGTGCGCATGCATCGCCAATTGGTATAGGACCATCAATGCACACAAGAACCCCCATCGTCACATACAAAATACACTCTTGAGGCGTAATATCATCGCCTCGCCGAAGGCTCGGCGGAAGCGGCGGATTCGGCAACGGATCAGGTCCCGAAGTTGTCGATGGAACCCAATCAGGCACGGGAACCCCCGGGGGAAATATAGGAATTGGAACCTCCCGATGTTTTGCTTCAGTTACCCATTCGGGAACTCGTAGTTTTTCCCGTGGCGGGCAGTCATCATCTCTGCACGCCACACAGTTCTGAATGTAATCAGTGATCTTGTTGGAAAGTCCAGTTTTGAAGTTCTGGATCTTCTTGTAATGTCCTCCAGGGACGGTCATCTTACCGCCAATTGTTGATAAACCTCCTTTTCCATCAGACACGGGATCATAATATGTGAGTTCAATCACGAGCTTGTTAGCTTGTTCGGCAACATCTTTAGCGAGCTCTCGACATTCAGCCGCACTCGCGCACGGCCTCTGTGGCCTCGATCTAGTAAGACCGCTTTTCCAGCCAAATGGATCGAAACCGCCAAATGCAAACCATCCTGCATACGTGTTCAAGCCGTCCGGATACAAGATCGGATCATGGCTGGTGAACCTGCCTAGCGTCACGCTGTAGTAGCGACCACGGAAGTAGTTGAGGGCAGATTCGATATCGAGGGTTCGTCCGGTGAAGAGGGTTTGGTTGGGGGTTTGTGGGGTGGGACCGGTGGGTGCGCCTGCGGGGTTGTGGGCGGTGGCGGCTCCGTAGGGGGTGTAGGTGTAGCGTTCGGCGGGTGCGCCGGCGGCGTCGGTGAGGGCGTAGACGCTGTATTGGCGATTGGCGTGGTAGTAGAGGGTTGACGGTTGAGAGTTGAGGGTTGAGAGCAGGACCAGAGGTTCGTCAATGTAACTGCCGTACGTGAGTCGAGAGACGAGAGTGGAGAGTCCAGAGCCAGAGGAAGAATACTCGGCGATCACTTGCTGGCCGCTGAGGGCGTAGATTGTTGTGCTGGAGCCGGACGGCTCGATGACGGTTTTTGAGACTCTTCGGCCCAGCGCGTCGTAATGGTAGGTGGCGTCTTTCAGGCCTTCGACGTTGTTGCCTCCGAAGGCGCTGAGCATGTTGTCGGCGTCGTAGGTGAGTTGGCAGCCTCGGTCGTCTTGGGTGAGGTTGCCTTTGGCGTCATGTTGGAGTGCGGTTGGGGTGTTGGCTCCGGCGTTGGTGATGCTGGTCAGTTCGTGGGTCGGGCCGTGGGTTCGGGTTTGGGTCGAGCCGTTGTTGGTGAACGACTGCCAGTCGTTGACGGGGCTGAGGTTCCATTGTTGGCTGTCGCCGTTGGCCTTGGACCAACTGGTGAGGCGGTTCTGCGGATCGAAGCCGCCGCTGCCGGATGGCCCCGTGCCGGTGGACCAACTGTGTGCGGCCATGACGCCGGAGCGGGTTTCTGACGTGGGGTTCTTGTTGGCGTCGTAGGTGTACGAGAGGGATTCGACTCCCGCAGCCGCGATGCTGGTCAGCAAGTTGTCGGCGGCGTAGGCACGGGTGGTTTCGATGCCGTTGCCGTAGGTGCGGGAAGACTCGCGACCGCCGTTGTCGTAGGTGAACGTCGCGATGGACGACGGGGCGGCGTTCGGCTCAGCGAGGCTGACTGAGGCGAGTTGGCCTCGAATGGTGTGTGTTCGGTTCACGAGCGTGCCGTCGGGGTAGGTGAGTGAGGTTTCGCGACCGGCCTGATCGTAGCCACTTGTCACCGTGTATGTCTGCCCGAAGAGGGCGAGGGACTCGGTGGCCTTGCGGCCGTTTGAGTAGGTGAACGCGACGGTGTTGGAATAGCGGCCTTTGATTGCCGTCAACATTCGGCCTGCGTTGTCGTAGGTGAACGTGTCTTGGTCGGCGATGGGGCCGGGTTGGACTGCATTGCCGGAGCCGACAGCCGGGACGGACGAGGGCGTCCATCCTACGGGGCTGTTGGCGAGCGTGCGGTATTCGCGGGTCAGCATTCTTCCCGCCATGTCGTAGACGAGGGCGATGGTGTCGCCGAGTTGGTCTTGCTTGAGGACCGCTCGACCGGCGGCGTCGTGGTGAGTGGTGGTGAAGCCGCAGTTGGCATCGCCGGGGTTTTGACCTGCGACGTGATCGGGCCAAGTGATCTTGGTACGGCGACCGAGTTGGTCGTACTCGTAAGAGGTCGTCTGGTTCTCGGCGTCGGTCATCGAGAGTTCGTTCCCCGCCGCATCGTGGGTGAACGAGGTGGTGGCGTTGTTGCGGTCCTTGGTCTCGAACCGTCGGCCGCGAGCGTCGAAGTACGAGTAGGTCGAATTCCCCTTCGCATCCGTCTGCTTGGTCGTGTTCCCCGCGAGGTCGTAGGTTTTGGTTCGCGACAGGTTGCTCAGCAGTTCTTGGGTGTCACTGCACGACACGTCTCGATTGAGGGCGTCGTAGATGCAGTCTTGGCCGACTCCATTGGGATCGCGCACCTTCTTGCGGTTGCCGTTGGCGTCGTACTCGAACGCCGTAATAAATCCTTCGGCGTCGAGGGACTGGATGACTCGCCCCGCTCCGTCTATCCGCTGCTTCGTCGTGTGACCAAGAGCATTGGCGCTGCTCGTTTCGAGAACGGCTCCATAGCCCGCGATGGTGACCACGGCATCATGCGTGGTCGTGCTGGAGACGACGGCGGCTCCATTCGTATCGAGTTGAACCGACCGCACCGCGCGGCCGAGGCCGTCCTTGATCGACAGCGTTCGTTCCCCCTCGGGGTTCGTGACAAGAGCCGCACTGCCATTGCAGCCGGTGCCGAGATTCAGTCCCGCCAAGTGCTGACTGAACTGTTGGTCGAGGCCGACTCCATCGGTCAGATCATCGTCGTACTGGTAACGAGCCGTGATCCCTTCCGTCGCAGCGATGCCATCGTCTCCCGCGATCGGCGGTTCGGTAAAGACCACTGCCCCGCGCGGCGTGAGCCACACCGTCCGAGCAAGGGGCCGGTTCCGCAAGTCATACTTCGTCGTCACCTCTTGCAGCGTCTTCGCGTTGAGCGGATCAGACGTGTTCTCATGCGACAGCACATCGGCGACGGTCGCTTGATGAATGACGTTCCCGTTCCAATCCGTCCGCGTGATCGTGCCGTGGCCGAGCGGATCAACGCTCAGTTGGACTCGACCACAGCAGTTCGGACGGAGCGTCTGCCAGACGTGACCGCGCGCATCGGTCTTGCTGATCTGATGCCCGGCAATGTCATATGAGTAAGACTCGGTCGCGGCTTGAGGAGTCCCCGGAGCTTCCGTCCGAGTCGCCGGTCTGCCTCGTCCCGTGTAGGTCATCACCGTCTTCGCCGCATTGACACCATTCGTGTCGCTCGCATCGAAGTAGCGCGGCGAACGGACTTCAACCACTCGTGAGGCCGCGTCGTAGATGGTCTCGGTCTTCGCCGAAAGAGCAGCAGGCGAGCCGCCCGCTGCCACGGTGTTGGCCGCTTGAAGACTGCGGATCGTGCGACCGCGACTGTCGTATTCGGACGTGGACGCGATGCCGCGCGGGTCGATGACCGAAGTCGTCTGGCCAGCCGCGTCATACAGATAGTCGGTGATGAGGAGCGGGCTGTTGTTGGTCGCGGAGCGAACTTCGGCCAAGATCGCGGCCTGATCGGCGAAGGTCACTGACGGGGACGTGGCTTGGGCCGAACGAATCAACCGGCCATCGGTGGCGTCGTAGGCGTAGAAGGTTTTGCGGCCGTAGGGGTCTTCGGTGGCGACGAGTTGGTTGTCGGTGTAGGTCTGCTTCGAGGCGAGTGTGGTCCCGGTGTTCGGCTTGACGCGGGTTTCGACCACGCGCTGTCGGTGGTCGTAGACGTACTCGGTGGTCTCACCGGCGCGCGTCCGAGTGGCAACAAGGTTCGTGCCATCGACGTAGGTCAGAGTTTCTTCGATCACCAGCACGGGATCGTTGAGGGAGGTTTCGTTCCCGGCGAAGTCCATGACGCTGGTTGCCGTGACCGAACGAATGCGACGGCCGGTCGAATCGTATTCGTGACTCGTCACGATGCCGCGCCGATCGGTCTGTTTGACGAGCAGGTTGGCGTCGGGGCCGGCACCGTAGAAGAATCGCTCGGTCGAGGCGTCGGCATGGCTGACCCGCGTCACCCGGTTGCGGTCGTCGTAGAGATACGAGGTCTCGTGCCCTTCGGCGTCCGTGGTCGTGAGCAGGCGACCGGCCGCATCGTAAGCGTACTGCGTTTCCGCACGTGGGCCTCCGGAAACGTCCGCCGGTTCGATCACCTTGATCAACCGGTGCTGGGCGTCGTACTGATAGTCGGTGCGGTTACCGAGCGGGTCGATATAGGCCGACTGCAAACCGGCATTGGCGTGTCCGACCGAGTAATACTCGTAAGTGTAGATCGCATATTCGGGCGTCTCGATCAGGTTGACTTCGCAGGGGAGCGGCAGCCGATCAACGGCATCCGCATCCGCATCCAACAGGGGTCCGCCCCCTCCCGTTCCGGCCCCCCCGGTTGTGCCACCCGTGTTTCCGAAAATGCTCCCGCCTGTGCTCCCACCTGTGTTCCCACCTGTGCTCCCACCTGTGTTCCCACCTGTGTTCCCACCTGTGTTCCCACCCGTGTTCCCACCCGTAGTGGGTGGATTCCCTGTGGGTGGATTCCCTCCCGTTGTTCCACCAGTCGGCCCGTTGGGAGAAGATGACGTGTTGTTACCCCCGGTTCCTCCCGTCGTGGGTGGTGTCTCATTCCCAGATGTGGGGTCTTGGCAATCATTGTGAATGGGGAAATTCTCCTCAGCGCAGGGGGGCGAGGTTCCCTCAGGCGGCGCTGACGAACCGGACTCACTGCCACCTGTTCCCGGTGAGCCTGTTCCCGGTGAGCCTGTTGCGGATCCTTCACCATGAGGATCGGGGACTGTTGCTCCTCCTCCCCCCGTTCCACCACCCGGAGTTTCGGTCCCACCCGTCCCACCGGTCCCTGTCTCGCCAGCCCCTGCTCCACCGGTCCCGGTCCCGCCGGTTTCGGTCCCATTCGTAGCGGGATCGGCAATCAAACCCACTTCGCGCGTCAACAGATTTCGTTGATCGTCATAAGTGTTGCGGGTGATGCGTCCCAAGCGGTCTCGATAATGGGTGACCTGCTTGACCTCGTTGTAACAGAACGCCTCATACGTGCCGTCGTTGGCCACGATCTTCTTCTGGTGCCAAGCCGAGTCATAGCGAAACTCGCGCGTCACCCCGTTGGGCTGGATCACAAATCGCGGGGCACCCGCTTTCATGTTGGCCCGGGTGTCGTTCACGCCGATGTAGGCCTGCCCCTGCGCCTCCTCGGTGCCGTTCACCAAGCCCTGCGGGTAGTACCCCCCCGGGGAAGTCCCGCCCTCCGAAGCGGGGGGATTGAGCGTCCACCCGTTCGACACTTGGTTCACCCGGCGCTGGTCGGAATTGTCAATCGCCTTCATGGTCCCGGTCCCCTCATAGACCAGGTACTTGTAGAACATGTCGTTGGGGCCGCTCTGATTGGCGTTCAGATAGGAGACCTGGTTGTCACCGTTGCAGACCATGCGCACGAGATTCGACGACTGGCCGAACAGTCGTCCGCCCGTCATGGTTTCGTTGCCGGAGAAATACACGTCCTTG
>JAYTGQ010000648.1:0-4445 GCA_043733345.1 Schlesneria sp. | reverse complement strand
GACATTCATCTCTCGACGTGGTGTGGCAAGCCGATGTTGGCCTCTCGCTGTGAAGTCGTGGAACGATTCTGGTCTGGCACGATGGCCCTGATGTTCCGGTTGCCCCGTGGCCGTTTCATCGTGGGCTACGCACTGGCCGACGACGCCATGTTGTTTCGTGGCGAGTTGCTCACGAACTGCGATGAGGACGAGGCCCGCCGTCACGCTTTGATGGTCGCTGAATGTTTTGCTGACCTTGATGCCGAGGATGAGGAGGCTTTCGCTGCTGAGCAGGCCGACGAGTAGACACCCGCTTGATCAACGTGAGGAAACAAAATGCAAAAGTTGTACTGCGGAGAAAGACATGGCGATCACTGCACGGGGAACGCTCAATGGACACAAATTCACCGACATCCTTGTCATCAATCCCGGCGATTGGTTCGGCAAGGCTTGGCTTGTCGAAATCGGTGGCTCGTACTCATCGCTGTACGTGGTGATCGAGGCCGACTCCATGAGCGATGCCATCGACGAACTGGCCGAGAACGAGAAGTACGGACATCAAATCGTCGTCGCAGACGAAGATCTCGGTGATTATCCCGAAGGCGACCGGCACTACTCTGGGAGCGGTCAGGTGCTCGACCTCGATCACCTCATGATCTACGGAACAGAAAGATCTGATTGCCCGTTTCCTTGCCGCTACTTCGGCGATGGCTTGCCCGAAGAAGGCGTCGTGCCAACGGAGTTCGAGCAAGTAGAGACTGAATGATGCGGTGCGACTTCGGTAACAAATCCCCGAAGTCGCACCGCCTTCAACCATACCGGACACCCGCTTGATCAGTGTCATCAACCCAGCAAAAGGAGAGACCACAATGGCACTACGAGCCTTCCAGACAACATTCCTTATCGCCATTGACGATGAGGAAGCACGGGATGAAGAACAGCGGACAAACCCCGAACCAGTCACGATTGAGGAACTCAAACAATTTCTAGCAAAGGCTCTGATTGTTGACGTGAACACCGATGAGCATGGTGATGAAATCGGCTTTGAGTCCGTTGAAGTCCAGATTGAAAAACTGACCGAACTAGATCCACACAAGGTCCATGAGCTTTACGGCAAGAAATAGCAGGACACCCGCTTGCTGGATGTGGCTGTTCTCAATGTGAGAGCGGCCCATCACGAACACGACAGCGGGAACGACGATCATGGCACGACGAATCACGAAGAAACTGTTGGCGGCACGAACAGCCTTCAAGACGAGAGTCAGCAACTTCCTCAAAAGCGTGGAGGCATCTCAGAACGACGGGACGTATGAGTGGAAGCTCGCCACTCCAATTGGAGATCTGAGCGTCGGTGTGTGGGACTCAGCCATCATGTGTCGGTTCGCAGATGTCGAGCAGGGAAAGGCATTCACCCATCAGTTCCCTGCCCAGCAGAGCAACCCATATTCAGGCAAGTGGAACTGGCATTTCGAGGACGATGCCGACACGTTGAATGGCAACTGCGAAGCCCAGTTCGTGCGGTACGTCAAGCTGCTGATGAGCCTCGGCACCTTGCCCGAAGACCTGACCACGCTGACGCCCGATCAAACCGAGAAGTGTGTGGCTCGACTCGCCAAGTTTCCCCTCGCCGAGCTACGTCGCCGCCAAGACTTGGCGAATCGTCAGATCGAACTGGCCTTCACGCCGTGTAACGACGCCGCTCTTGCCAACCTGCATGTTCGAGTCGAGCACTTGCGGATGGCGGTTGATAGGCAGGCGTTTGGCGAACGGAGCGTTGGTCGTCGTTCTGGCGAAATGTCGTCCCGACCCTGACTGGCCGAGTGGACACCCGCTTGATCGGTGTTGCTGCTCTTGATGTGAGAGCGGCCATCACACCATCAAGCGGAGACGAACCATGCGGAAACCCGACTACTACAAGACGCCGTTGCGAACTCGCCAAGAGATCATTCGGTTCATCATCAAAGCGACGAATCAGCGGAGCTACCGTCAGCCGCATCCGCTGTGCTTCAACGTGAAGTGTTACCACGTCAATCTCGACTTCGATCATCTCCTCATGCTGTGGAATCGGTACGAGTCCGATCCAATCTACACGCATGATGAACAATGGTTGACGGCGGCTCGGCAGCGTCACTCCGAGACGAAAGAAAGCACCCTGTGGGCATGGGCACAAGACGATGCCCGCCGTCAGTTCAACGACAGTGATGCCTTCCAAACTTTATGGGATGGAACCGTCGTCATGGTCGCCTACAGCTTCGAGGGTCGATCTGGCGGTTGGCTGAGCGTCAACAGCTTCGAGGGATGTGATTTCAACGAACGGCACATCGAAGACACGCTCATGGACATGGACTATTCCAAGCTGCGGAAGCTGTACCAACTGATCGTGATGTTGAGTCACGACACGAAAGATCCATCGAAGGAACTGGAAGATCAGGCGGCATTTCAGTTCTTCGCCAATGTCTGTGCGGACATTCCTCAACCGGACGTATATCAAAAGCGATTTGAATTTGCCCAGACACCCGCTTGAATGATGCAGCCGCTCTTGCTGTGAGAGCGGCTGCTCGATCACTTCAACTGCCGAATGCGGAGATCAATCATGGCGAAAACGAACGAACACACGTTTGAAATTCACGATCAGGGCGAGGGCGACCGCAAGCTCAAGATCAGGCTGACTTCTGAAGGTGGCTCCCTGAACATCTACCCGCAAGGGTACGGCGATTGTGATTCGGCAGACGGTCATGGCGTCCCCGTCTTTCTCGAACTATGGGAAGGTCGGTTGCGAGTCGTCTTGTTCGCCGACATCAACGAACAAGACCCGCAGGTCATCGACATGGAAGCCGCCAAGGAAAGTGAGCGGACACCGGAGCCGGAGAACTCGCCGTCAATCTGTGGTTGATTGGCAGTCGTTCGCAGAGATGGCTGGCCGAGTCGGACACCCGCTTGTTCGGTGTCGCTGCTCTCAAATCGAGAGTGGCAAGCACACCATCAATCGGAGTAGTCCATGAAGTTCAGTGTCATCTACAGCGTCGATTGTCCCGAAGATGTGGACGTGGCGGACTTCGCCCCTCCCGATCTCGATCTGTGGGACGAGACCGAGGGGGATGAGTCCTACGAGTACGGGTATCTCGAAGGACAATGGGAGAACGGCTTGCATCGAAAATGGTGTGCGATGCTCGACCGTGACCAGTTCGATGATTTCGTCGATCACTGTGGTCTGTTCGCCGAGTCAACAGAGACGATGGGTAGCCTTGGGGCACCCGGCTTTGGGTACGGCTGGGCACCGGCCATCAGCTTCAATGCCGATCACGAAGACTGCATCGCCAACGCATACGTCACGCCGATCCCTGAGACCAAAAGGGAATCTGGCAATGAAGGAGACTGGGAGCGGGTCCGTGGTGCAGTTCTCTCGGTCTACTCCTGATTGGTCTGTCGGCCTGCATCGCCCTGAATGGAATCGGGGCGAGCCGGACACCCGCTTGCGTGGTGTAACCAACGCCACCACACAGGAGACGAACCATGACCACAACAGAAAAAGCTGAGTTCATTCCGAACTGTGTGTTCATTCCAGCGACCGCTATTTGGAAGGACCGTCGAGGCGAGCATGTTGATCCCGACGACGCCACATTGCTCATGCTGGACGGTGACAACAATTACGGTGAGGTCTTCACCAACAATGCTTGGGAGAATAATGGCCCACCGAGCTACCTGCGGCAGTATGGCCAGTTCGTGAGTGCAGACGATAACCCCATCGACCCGGAACAGGGACGAGTGGAACTGCTGCCTGACCTCCACGTCGTGAAGATCGACGAGCGGGAGCATTGGATCGACCCAGAGGTCTTGAAACGGACGCAACGCATCTTCGGCGTCTACGTGTTCGACCGTCGTCAGCACTTTCACATTTGCAGCTTCACGGCATCATACGAGTTGCATTTCCTTGGCTCGCAGTGGGAAGAAGTCGAGGGGCTGTGCGACGAAGATCACGACAATTTGTGGGAGCGGATCACGGAGGGCGACCTGCAATCGGAGCCAGTGAGCTACTGGGACAAGTCTGACATTGACCGGATGCTGACGACCACTTGCCGAGATGGGTTCTTACCCACGGGCAGCGGCGGGTTCCCTCTGACGGGCGTCGTGTCAGTGACTACCGAGGACGCAATCGAAGAGGCACGTGAATCGTACCAAGCCAGCGAGTTCTGAGTCGGACACCCGCTTGCAAAGTGTACTGAACGACAATCCTTCAACCGGAGACCAGAAATGATCCAAGCCATGACGAACGGCCACTCACCGAAACCGAAGTTTGCTCTAGGGCAAGTGGTTGCCACGCCAGGTGCCCTAGAGGCCCTTCAACTGAGCGGCCAGTCACCTTCGGAGTTCTTGTCTCGCCATGTCGTTGGCGATTGGGGGCAAGTCTGTGAGGACGACAGGGCGTTGAACGAGGAAGCCCTCAAAGACGGCAGTCGCATCATGTC
>JAYTGQ010000647.1:0-11660 GCA_043733345.1 Schlesneria sp. | reverse complement strand
TCGCGTTCCTCAGAAAGGACCACTGCCATGACGAATCTCTTCACCAAGCTGATCCACGACGAAGCCGGTTTCATTGTCTCCGCCGAACTCGTCCTCGTGGCGACCGTCGGCGTCCTCGCGATGGTCGTCGGACTGTCGGAAGTCGCCCTCAACGTGAACAACGAACTCGAAGACATCGGTTCCGCCTTCGGGGCGATGAACCAAACGTATGTTCAGAAGGGTGTCCTCGGCCATCAAGGTTACTCGGGCGGCACCGAGTTCAAGGACAACGCCGATCACTGCGACAACACCTGCGACATTCAACCCCTCGCCCCGAACGGTGAGTTCTGATGAAGAAGTGGCGAGTGGTGAGAAAAAACACTCCTCACTCGCCACTTTTTTCTCTCTCTCAGCACCACGCCACATCGCACCGCCGGTCTCTCGCACCACCCGAGACCGGCGGTGTGGGCGTTCTTTGGTGGCGGGCGAGATGATGCGAGGCCCGTCAGCGCCAATCAAAGATTTCGCCGGTGAGTCGCTCGAAGGCTTCGACGTACTTGGCTCGCGTGCGTTCGATGACATCGTCCGGAAGAACGGGCGGGGGACTGTTCTTGTCCCACGCCGTGGATTCGAGCCAGTTGCGGACGAACTGCTTGTCATAGCTCGGAGGGCTGCTGCCGGGAGCGTATTGATCGACGGGCCAAAAACGCGAGCTGTCCGGTGTGAGCACTTCGTCGATCAGGATGATCTTGTCACCGAGTAGGCCGAATTCAAACTTGGTGTCGGCGAGGATGATGCCGCGTGACCGGGCGTAGTCGGCGGCCTTGGTATAGATGTGCAGGCTCGACGCGCGCAGTGCGGCGGCGTGTTCCGGACCGACGATCTCGATCATCCGATCGAACGAAATGTTCTCATCGTGCCCGGTCGCCGCCTTGCTGGCGGGAGTGAAGATCGGTTCGGGGAGCGGCTCGCTCTCACGGAGACCGGCCGGGAGCTTGAGGCCGCACACGGTTTGAATCGCTTGGTATTCCTTCCAGCCAGACCCGGCGAGGTATCCGCGCACGACACACTCGACAGGAAAGACGTTGGTCTTGGTGACGACCATGCTGCGACCATTGAGTTCGTCACGACGGGTCTCGGCAGGGAGCGGGACATCGCCGGGGTTCATGCTGAGAAGATGGTGCGGCACATCGAGGAAGTCGAACCAAAACCGGCTGAGCTGTGTGAGGACTCGACCTTTGTCGGGGATGCCACTTGGCAAGACCCAGTCGAACGCACTGACCCGGTCGGTGGCGACGAAGAGCAAACGGTCGCCGAAGTCGTAGACATCGCGCACCTTGCCGCGCAAAGGCGTTCGTCCGGGAACCGTGCTTTGAAGCAGTGGAGTCGTGGATCGTGCAGGCATGATGAGACTTGCGAGAGTGATGAAGGTAACCGGCGGGCGAGCCTATCATTGGAGCGTTTGTTGAACAACCCGATGCGCGTTACTACACTGCCGCCGGTTTTGGAATGGCTCCGTGGTATCGACTTTGGATCGTCCGTGATCGGTGAAATCCACAGTCCTCACTTCGTGAGGTCGTCCTCCATATTCGCCGTGCGATTCGGGTACTCGCCTCCCCCGATCAGCGCAGGCTCCCCATGGTTTCGATCGCGTTTCCCAACACTTGCCACACACGTAAGAGCCGTTCATGGGCCTGATCCGCTTCATCGTTCATCCGGCGTCGTTCATCGACGACTTGCCGGAGGCGTACCGAGGCTACCTCACCGGTGCCGATGGTCGAGTTTTCTCGACCCGGATCGAGGTCGAAGACAACATCATCGGTTGTCGGCGGATGAGTTCAGAGAGCAGCAAGTTTCATGTGGCTTGGCCTGTTTCCGGATTCGGTCGGCCGGTGATTGCCACGGCCTCGCTGCCCGAGCGCGAGCAACCGTATCTGCTGCCGGTCGAGTTGGCTCGTGGGAAGATCGTGCAGGTGAGGAATCAGGCCTCGCAGTGGGAACTGTCGGGGATGCGTGTTCCCCCGGAATTTGCCGAGCCCTCACGGCTCGCCCATCGCGCGTTTTCGCGAGCGGCCTCGTGCCAGGATCGGCCAGAGGAAGCGAGCCAACTTGCCAACGAAGCGCTGCATCATGCGTGTGCCGCCGCCGAGATCCTGACGAAGGGTTACGCCAATCAGGCGTTGCAGGGGCGATTGCAACGCTTTCAGGGCTTGCCCTCGTCAATCGGCTGCGAGTTGCAAGGTTCAATCCCGAATGCCGATGCGAATGAGCTGTTTGCCGCCGCGTTCAACTCGGCCACCATTTCCATTCCGTGGAACAAAATCGAAGTCGTCGAAGGTGAGTACAACTGGGAGCCGTGCGACCGGCAGTTGGAATGGTGCGAGCAACAGAAGCTGATGGTGCGTGGCGGTTCACTGCTGGACCTCGGCCCCGGTGGCCTTCCCACATGGTTGGCTCGTTGGGAACACGACATTTTCAACCTGCAAAGCTTCGTGTGCGACTTTGTGGAGACCGCGATCTCGCGCTACGTCGGTCGCATTCGGTTGTGGGAGGTTGCCGCGCGATTGAACAGTGGCGGCGCACTGGCTCTGACCGAAGCCAATTTACTGACACTCGCCGCGCGCGTGCTGGACGTGGCGCGGCAAGTCGATGAAGAGGCCCAATTGCTGATTCGCATTGACCAGCCGTGGGGCGATTATCAAGCGCGCGGACAACACCGCTTGTCACCCATGCAGTTGGTCGATGCGCTGCTCCGTTCGGCGGTCGGACTGGCGGGAGTCAACCTCGAGTTGGCGGTCGGTTATCTGCCGCGCGGCAGTGCTCACCGCGACCTGCTCGATATCTCGCGACTGATTGATGCGTGGAGCGTACTCGGCGTGCCGATCCACGCGACGCTCGCGTGTCCGTCGAGCAGTGATGACGATGGGCTGGCCGGTCCCGAATGGGAGGTCGAGCCGCGCATGTGGGCGCAGCCGTGCGATGAAGCGGGGCAGGCCGAGTGGATCGACCGAGTCCTCGAATTGTTGTTGGCCAAACCCTCGGTCGCGGGTGTGTCGCTCACCCATTTCAGCGATGGCGATCCGCACACGTTTCCTCAAGCGGGATTGCTCCGCCCGGATGGCACTCCCAAGCTGGCTCTCGAACGGATCATCATGCAGCGCCAACGGCATAAACGCCGCGATTGAACGGCCTGTTGAAAGGCTCTGTGGGACGGGCACTCTTGCCCGACTCTTGGCTTGAAAACGGACGGGCAAGAGTGCCCGTGCTACGCTGTTCAACAGGCTGCCCGCCCCGGCGAATCCCTGTCAAATCGATGGGGTATTGCTAAACTGCCGCCCGGCCTTTGGCCCCCTCATTGGCCATTCCCTGCTGCCACTGTCCCGGCCGATTCACTGTCGGCCGGTCTCTTTTTGAATTCACACGATCATCACGAAGTAAGGATCGGCCCGATGTCGCTCAACCCGTATGACCCCTGCGCCTGTGGCAGCGGAAAGAAGCTGAAGTTTTGTTGCCTGAACATCGCCGACGAAATGGATCGCATCGTCCGATTGTCCACGGGAAATCAGCCGCATGTCGCTTTGCAGCAACTGGAAACATTGGCTCGCAAGTTTCCCGAAAACTCGTGGGTCGGCACGACGCGCGCCATTATTTTGCTCGAACAAGGCGAGGCCTCGACTGCGCGCGACGTGTTGCGCGCACTGATTGAGTACCAGCCGGACCACGAGTTCGTGATCGTCCTGCTGGCCGCAGCTCTGTTTCAGGCCGACGGTTTTGATGCGGCTAAGAAGGCGATCCATCGCGCGTTCCAAAAGAGCGCGAAGAAATACTCATCCATGGTCAGCGGCATCGCCGCATCCATGGCCATGATTCTCATGAACCGTCAGCAAGTGATGGCCGCGCGCGAGCATCTGGGTCTGGCCTTGAGGCTCGCCCCCGAGAAGCAGCGGCAAGAGTTGTTCGTACAATTGCTTGAGTTCGATGGCGAGGAAGGCATTCCTTACCCGATGCGCGGCACGCACCTGCTGCCCAGCATTCAAGGGCCTGAGGAACTGCAAAAAGAGATCAAGAAGGCACAGAAGTACGCGGCGATCGGTTGCTGGAGTACCGCCGCCGATTTGTTTCTGCTGCTGACCCGCACGCTCCCCGAATCGGCTGAGGCTTGGCATTCGGCCGGTCTGTGCCGCGCTTGGGATGGCGACGAAGCCACTGCCGCCGAAGCTCTGCATCGTGCCGCTCAGTTGTACGGAGACTTTGCCGCCGCCGTCGAATGCGAAACGCTGGCTCAACTGTTCGACCGGCACACGACGAAAGACGTGATCGAGATCTGCACCTACGAAGGCAAAGTGGAATCGATCGGTCGGTTGCTGACGGTCCTCGACGAACAGCCCCGACTGGCGCGAGTGACTTTGCCTCCCGCCAATCCCGACCAACAGCACGCTCCCGTTGCGGGCTATCAAATTCTCGATCGCCCGCAGTGGACGGGAGACGACTTCACGCAGTTGACCCTCGATTCGCTCCCGCGATTGCAGTCGCACTTGTCAATCTACGATGCAAACCCGGACGACAACGAACCACCGACACTGTTCATCAGCGGCGATCGAGGGGCCGCATTGGACGACGCGCGATCGCTGATCGAATCGGTTTCCACGGGACTGTTGCAGTGGCGAACGGACAAGCCGCAGCCCGAAGTCACCGGGGGAGTTCCCACCGAGTCGACGACTTTGCGTTGGAGTTGGTCGCTGCCGAAGGGGACTCCCATGCGAGTCAGCCGCAAACTTCGGGACCAGCAATGGCAAACGGCACTGGAAGAAACATGGCCCGCAGCACCGCTGAAGGCGTTGGGAGGCCGTTCACCGAGCGATACTGCCGCCGATCCGAAGCACAAGGTTGCACTCACGGCCGCCGTGTTCATGCTCGACGCGCACTGCCAACAGCAGGGGCACGAGTTGAATCTCGATGCGATGCTGGCGAAGTTCGGCCTGACCCCACTCGCGTCGCTGGATGTCGATGAGCGGACCCTACTCAGTGGTCAGTCGGTCATGCAGATGCACCGCCTGCCCATCGAACGGCTGACGGACGCGCAGCTCAACGCGGTCGTGAATCGCGCGCTGCTCACGCGCCACGACCGGTTCCTGTATGCCGTTTTGAAAACGGCGCTCGCGCGGCCAGCGTGTGAAGCGGAACTCGATCTGCCCCGCGTTCACCGTGCGCTGGTTGAACTCTGCTCACGACATGGTCGCCGCGAAGAAGCCTTGCAATGGATCGATGTGGCTCGCACGAAAGTCCCCGCAGAAGGCTCGAGCTTCGAGTACCAGTGGAACTGGGACATCAACGAACTGACCGTGCGACTTGAAGAACCGAGCGATCCGGGACTCCAGCCGTTGCTCGACCGGTTCGTCCATTACTACTCGCCGAAGGTGCCGCAGATGCGCGGGTATGTCGAACGCTTGTTGGAGTCGGTTGGCGTTCCTTCACCTTGGGAGTCGCTCAACGTCATCACGGCGGGCAACATCCCCGCACCGAGAGGGGGAGTCTGGACTCCCAACGCTCCCGCCGCAGCGACCGGTGGCAACAAGCTGTGGCTACCGGGACAATGACTTTGCCGTTTCGTACCTCGCCCAGCCCTGAGCGAGATTTTTTGGCAAGCCGTGTACCGTCAGGCCAATGGCACTCACTTTACTAACCCGCAGCGTGAGCGAGGACGATGACATGAGGCGTTTCCCCTTGTTTCCCTCGCTGACGCTGCGGGTTACTGAGGTAAAGTCAGTGCCATTGGGCTGACGCCGCCCGGCTCACCACTTCTGTCGGAAACGTCTGTGTTGAATCCCTCGGTGCGAACGATCCGAACTGCAATCGTGAACCGTACCGTTCGACGTGGGAGAAGCCATCGAAGCCAAGCCGCATCGACAATCCAAATTGGTCGTCGATCTCAGATCACATAGTCTGATGCGTCGGGCATGAAGACGCGGACCTTGCGCGGGGCGACGAAGACGCGGTCGCCCGGCTGGATGCGCAGTTGCGCGTAGCGCTCCAGATTCAAATCGACATTCAGGGCGAGGCCAAACTCTTCGGAATAGACCCGCACTTTAGCGACCGATCCTGCCGGGTTGATTTGCATCACGCGGGCTTCGAGACTCGATGAGCCGATCGGTGTGTGTTCGATGTCGAGTTCATGCGGTCGCACGTAGGCCGTGGCCAGACGGGACTCGGCGTGCGGGTATTCAGGGTAGGCAACATTCAACGCGCCGAGCATGGCCATGCCATTCTCGACTCGTCCGTGGAAGACGTTGACGTTGCCGAGGAAGTCCATCACGAACGGTGTGGCCGGGTGATCGAAGACTTCCTGCGGCGAACCGGACTGCTCGATATGACCGGCGCGCATGACGACGACTTTGTCGGCCACCTCGAACGCCTCCTCCTGATCGTGCGTGACGAAGACGGTGGTCAGATGAATCTCATCGTGGAGCTGTCGCAGCCATTGGCGCAGCTCTTGTCTCACCTTGGCGTCGAGCGCCCCGAACGGTTCATCGAGCAGCAGAATCCTCGGCTGCACAGCCAGCGCGCGGGCCAGGGCGACTCGTTGCCGCTGGCCGCCCGAAAGTTGAGACGGATAGCGCTGGCCCAGTCCTTCCAATCGGACGAGGTGCAGCAGTTCACGGACGCGGGCATCGACTTCGGCCTGCGGTTTTCGGCGGACTCGCATCCCGAAGGCGACGTTCTCGTAGACCGACATGTGGCGGAAGAGGGCGTAGTGCTGGAACACGAAGCCGACTTGCCGGTCCTTCGGCGACTGCTGCGTGACATCTTCATCCTGATAGAGCACGAGGCCACGATCGGCCCCTTCGAGCCCCGCGATGATGCGCAGCAGCGTGGTCTTGCCCGACCCCGACGGTCCGAGCAGCGCAAGCAACGAACCGCTGGGCGCTTCGAGACTCACGTCATCCAGCGCGGTGAAGTTGCCGAAACGCTTGCTCAGGTTTTTGACGACGATGCTCATGGTGGTCCGTGGTGAGGGAGTAGTGGATGGTGGGCAGGGGATGGTGGATAGCAGGTCGCCAATCAAGAGCGGAGGAGATCGTCACTTCTGCCCCTTGAAAAACTAGCCCGACGCGCGAGCGAGGGCTAAACGTCCGATGTCAACGAAGCCCTCGCTCGCGCGTCGGGCTGGTTTTGAAATGCGTTCTATTGTGCCTGCTGCGTTTCCGCCGCCTCTTTCAGTTCCTGTTGTGTCTTCCGTTCGAGCACGATTTTGATGAACAGCGTGACCAGCGCGAGCGAGGTCAGCAGTGACGCGACCGCGAACGAGCCGGGGTTGTTGTATTCCTGAAAGAGCTTCTCGACGCGCAGCGGCATCGTGTCGGTCTGGCCCGCGATATGGCCCGAGACGACATAGACCGCTCCGAACTCACCCATCGCGCGGGCGTTGCAGAGGATCACGCCATACAGCAGCCCCCACTTGATGTTGGGAACCGTCACGCGCCAGAACATCTGCCAGCCATTCGCACCGAGGCTGATCGCGGCGACCTCTTCATCGGAGCCGATGGCTTCCATCACCGGAATCAGCTCGCGCGCGACGAAGGGGAGCGTGACAAAGGTCGTCACGAGGATCAGACCCGGCAGGGCGAAGATGATCCGGATGTCGTGCTCCCTCAGCCACGGCCCGAAGTAGCCCTTCATGCCGAACAGCAGCACGAACATCAGCCCGGCGACGACCGGCGAAATCGCAAACGGCAGGTCGATGAGCGTTGTCAGCAGCGTGCGACCGGGAAAGCGGAAGCGCGTGATGGCCCAAGCGGCAGCGACTCCGAAGACCACGTTGGCGGCGACAGACAGCGGCACGACGAGAAACGTGAGATAGATCGCGTGTCGCGTGTCGGGGTCGCCCGTGAGGTTCTTCCAGTACGTGCCGACTCCCGCCGAAAACGCCTGATAAAAGACGCTGGCCACCGGCACGATGATCAGCAGTCCGATCACCGCCAGCGCCGTACCAATCAACGAGTAGCGGAGCCACGCGGGATCCTGCTGAGCGGCGCGGCCGTGCGACTTGGACACGGAGACCACGGGAGGAAGATTCGAGGGAACGCCGTGCATGGTGAACGATTCGATTCTTGTTTAAGGCATCATCTTGTCCCCTCTCCCCCGTCTTCGGGGGAGAGGGTTAGGGTGAGGGGGCCGAACTTGGAGTCAGCCCCCTCACCCAGCCTCTCCCCCGAAGACGGGGGAGAGGAGTTTGAACACACCAATTCAATTCCAACACCTCAATGAGCCGACGAGTTGGCCGCATGCGTCCGTCGTTCGAGCAGGTTGACGACTCCCAGCATCGCGAACGAGGCCACGAGCAGCACAACCGCAATGGCCGTCGCCTCGGCGTAGGCGAACTCTTCCAATTTCGCGACGATCAGCACGGGTGCGATCTCCGTCTTGAAGGGCATGTTGCCCGACACGAATACAACCGAACCGTACTCGCCAATCGCGCGAGCAAAAGTCAGCGCGAAGCCTGTCATCAATGCGGGATACAACGCGGGAAGCAACACCATCGTAAACGTTTGCCAGCGCGTCGCCCCCAAGCAGGCGGAGGCTTCCTCCAATTCGGCATCCAGACTTTCGAGTACTGGCTGCACCGTGCGGACGACGAACGGCAGGCCAACGAACGTCAGGACCAGCACGATGGCCAATCGCGAATAGGCTCCTTGGATGCCCAGCGGCACGAGGAACTGTCCCAGCCAGCCGTTCTTGACGTACAAGCTCGAATAGACCAAGCCAGCGACAGCCGTCGGCAGCGCGAACGGCAGATCGATCAGCGAATCGAAGAGTCGTTTGAAGGGGAACTCGTAGCGGACGAGAACCCACGCCAGCAACAGGCCCAGCACGGTGTCGATGGCCGCAGCGATGGCTGCGGCTCCGAACGTCAGCAAGTACGCCGCGCGGGCACGCTCCGTCCAGACGGCCTTCACAAACTGTTCGCCCGTCAGCGATGAGGCCTTCGTGAAACAGGCGACGAGCGGGATCAACACCAGCACGCAGAGATAGAACAGTGTGAAGCCGAGACTCAGTTGCAGGCCGGGCAGAACTCGACGCGATGACATGGTTGGATTCTTTGAAGTTGTGTGAGAAGTGAGTGAGGAGTCAGTGATTCGGTTGGTGGTGAAACAAAGTCCTCTCACCCGACGCGTCGCCTTCCCAATCAGCCGCAGGGCGCTAGCCCCGGTTTGTGTCATCCCAACCGGGGCTAGCGCCCTGCGGCTGATGGCAACCTGCTTCACTTCGGGAAGTTATTACGGCTCCGTTCACTAACGTCGGTTTCAAAATCCTGAAAGTAACCCGCAGCGTCAGCGAGGGCATCGGGATGTCCCGCGTGGAGTCGCCCTCGCTGACGCTGCGGGTTACTTTTGAAACCGCTTCTATTCATGTTCGTAAGCCGACGCAGGCTGAACTTGCTTCGCGGCCAGTGGTCCCTGCTGGACCTCAATGGGAGCCAGCTCCTTCGCGTCGGCCGTGATCTTGATGCGCAGTGGCGAACTGTCCGGCTTGGAGTAGACCGTCGATACCAGACTCGGGCCGGACTGTGTCTCTCCATCGACGATGACCGGTTTGCTCCAGACGACGGTGACGACGAACTCGCCGGTCGGCGCGCCATCCTTGTGATCGAAAGTGCTCAACTCGAACGTGCCGTCGTCGGCCACGGTCCCGCGCGACGTGATGCCCACCGGAATCTTGGAATCGGGGCCGGGGTACAACACGAGGTGGGCGCCCGCCATTGGTGAACCCTCCATCACCGCCTTCCCCTTCACGGGATGAACGGCCACGGGGCGGGAGGGGCCACTCGGCCAGAACCAGAACGCGACCGCTCCGACCAGCAGCACGGACGCCACGCTCCACTGGAAGTTGATCGCGAGCAGCCAATCCGAGACGCGGGGCCATGAGAATGAAACTCCCTCCCATCGCGACGCTCGTGGAGATGAAACAGGCCGCGCGGACGTGATCGACAGCCCGTCGTTGACTTGCTCCACACCGGGAATCTTCCGCAGCAGGTGGAGCAGCAGCAGTCGTTCGCCCTTGGAGGAGATGTCGCCTCGAATCGTGATGATCCCGCGCCGCACATCGACTCCGATGCGCGCGAACGAGGGAATGTCGCGAGCAGCAAGACAGTCGGCCACTCGACGCAGAACCTCGTCGTCCGACGGATGAGAGTCGGTGAGTGGTGTTGATGTTGATGTTGATCGAGAAGTCGTTGTGGATCCGGCGGACTTGGGCTTGGTCGTCGTGTTCACGGAAGCGTTTCCTGTATTTGCGGCACTTCGGTTCATCGACGCTCGTCGCGATCGATGGGCGTGGCGCGGAAAGGGGAGCCGGACGAAGGACCATCCGGCTCCCGCTGATTCCAACGGACCACTGATCCATTCGGAGGTCACTCCAAGTTCTTCGTCTCACCACCGCCGCGCGTCAGTCCGGCGATGTACGTCGCGAAATCGACGTTCTCGCTGATGAACCTCACACTGCCGTCGCCGAACAGGAAGTGAGCGCCTCCCGTGTGGAATGAGAACGCCTGACCGGAGCCTTGCACTGCAAACGTCGCATGTGGGTAGGAGGCTCCGGGTGCGATCTGGCCGCCGTTCGTAGAGTTGAACGGAACCGGAGTGCCCGAAATCGTGAGCGGCGTGCTGGAGGCCGCGAACGTGCTGGCCTGAATCGACAAGCCATCGCGTTGCTGAGCCGCCGTTAAGATGTCACTCGCCGGACGGCACCAGCCACCCGAGTTGATTCGGGTGATCGAAGCGCCACTGAGACTTCCCACTTTTTGAAGGCCCTGCGTCCCCTTGACCCAATGCGCGGGACGACCGGCGGATTCCACATAAGCCACCGTATTCGACAGCCCGTCGGTGCAGTCGGCCAACTTGGCATCGACGTTTTGCGGCAGCAGGCCAGGGTAGTACTGGTGACCAGGAACCGCTGGATCGTCGAACAAACCGGTCAGAGTTCCACTCGGCAAAAGCGCCGCCGTCGCTGCGTTCACCCCTTTATTGGGCGAGTAGTCCGTGATGCCGACCAAATTGGCCGACCACACTCCACCGGGAGCCGTGGCGGGGTCCGGGTCACCGTCGAGCAGAGACGATGCCGGACTGGACGGGCATTGCCACGCGGTCAGGCGCGTCCCCGTCACCGGCACATTGGTGGCGTGGCTCCACTGCTGAGTCTGATCGTACTTGTTGTAGAGCGGAGCCTGGTCCATGTACGGCAGCAGCCGCGTCAGTCCCGAGAGACGTTTTGAGTTCGTCCCCGGCGGACGATTGCTGGTGGCCAGATGTTTGAAGGTGTCGTGGAAACTGTGGAATGCAATTCCAAGCTGCTTGAGGTTGTTCTTGCACTGAGTCCGCCGCGCGGCTTCGCGGGCTTGCTGAACAGCGGGCAGTAACAACCCGACCAACACCGCGATGATCGCGATCACGACGAGCAGCTCGATCAGCGTGAAGCCGGCTCGGCTGGCGAAGCGCGAACGTCGATGCACCGACGTTCGCGACGGACTCGATTCAAACTTGATCTTCTTCATGACGATTCCCCTTGTGAACTGAAACAGGTAACGATGACGTGACCGACAAAAGTCGTGGGGCAGGTTTGTAACCTGCCCGAAATGCCGTGAATCACGGGCAGGTTACAAACCTACCCCACTGCAAACCGAACTT
>JAYTGQ010000646.1:0-11677 GCA_043733345.1 Schlesneria sp. | reverse complement strand
TCTCAACCCTCCCTGCTCGCACCGAATTCGAACGCGGCGTAGATTAGCGCCCACGCTCCAAAACGGAAGGAAACATCCCCGAGTTTTTCAACAGGCGGCTAGCCCTCTCCCCGCAAAGCCGGGACGAGGGGACCGGAAGATCAACCCCGCATCTGCAAATGTTCGACAATTGGTCCTAGCGCGAGTGCCGGGAAGAAGTTCAAGGCACCGACGATAATGACGATGGCCACGAGCAACACGACGAACAGCGGCGTGTGAGTCGGCAGCGTGCCGGCACTCGCGGGAACGTGCTTCTTTTGCGAAAGCGATCCCGCGATGGGCAGCATGGTTAGGAACCGGCCGATCAGCATCGCCACACCGAGCAGCGTGTTGTAGATGGGCGTGTTGGCTCCCAGACCAGCGAACGCACCGCCGTTGTTGTTCGCGGCCGACGACAGTGCGTACAGCACTTCAGAGAAGCCGTGGACTCCCGGATTGAAGATCGTCGCTTTGCCGGCGCTGCACATCACGGCGATCGCCGTTCCGACGAGAACCATCGCGCACGGAGCCAGAATCGCAATCGAAGCCATCTTCATTTCATAGGCTTCGATCTTCTTGCCGAGATATTCGGGCGTCCGGCCCACCATCAGGCCGGCGATGAAAACCGCCACGACCGCAAACATGATCAGCCCATACAGTCCGGAACCGACGCCACCGAAGATCACCTCACCCAGTTGCATCAGCCACATCGGAATCAGTCCGCCCAACGGCGTGAACGAGTCGTGCATCGCGTTGACCGACCCGTTGGAAGCCGCTGTTGTGACAGTCGCCCACAGCGCCGAGTTGACGACTCCGAAGCGAGTCTCCTTCCCTTCCATGTTTCCGCCGGGATGCAGATCGCTCGCCGCGAGGTCCGCGCCCAACGCTGCCAACTGCGGCGTTCCCTGCTGCTTGAGCAGAACGCATCCCACCGTGAGCGGCACGAAGACCACCAGCATCGCCGCCAGCAAGGCCCAACCCTGACGCGAGTCTTTCACCATGACGCCGAACGTGTGGCAGAGACCGGCCGCGATCAACAGGATTGACAGCACTTGCAGGAAGTTCGACAGCGGCGTCGGGTTCTCAAATGGATGCGCCGAGTTGACGTTGAAGAACCCGCCGCCGTTCGTTCCCAGTTGCTTGATCGCGATCCGAGACGCCGCCGGACCGAGCGGCAATGTTTGTTCGGTGATCGTCTTGCCATCCGCCGTTGTCGCGGCTTCCATCAAGGGCACGGTCTGATACGCCGAGAACGACTGCACCACGCCCTGCGAAACCAGCACCAAAGCCAGCACGAACGACAGCGGCAACAGGATGTAAAGAGTGCCTCGTGTCAGATCGATCCAGAAGTTCCCCAAGCCCGTCGTGCCGGTCTGACGAAAGCCGCGAATCAACGCGACGAGAACCGCCATGCCGACTGCGGCTGAGACAAAGTTCTGCACGGTCAACGCGAGCATCTGCGACAGGTAACTCATCGTCACCTCGCCGCCGTAACCCTGCCAGTTCGTGTTGGTCATGAAACTGATCGCTGTATTGAACGACGAATCGGCCATGACGGCCGCCAACTGTTGAGGGTTCAGTGGCAACAGCGCCTGACACCGCTGAACTAGGTAAACCGCCAGGAAACTCACCGCGCTGAACATCAGCACGCCGTAGGCATACCGAGTCCAAGTCATCTGCTCGGCGGGGTTGACTCCGCACAGGCGGTACATCCACCGTTCGACAACTTCGCCCGGCCGTCGCCATGGCGAGGGAACGCCCTCGTAGACGGCGGCCATGTAAACTCCCAGCGGTCGTGCCAACAGCAGCAACACGCCGAGATACAACGCCAATTGAAACCAGCCATTGGGGGGTCATAGAAACTTCTCCGGCCAAAGCAATGTCAGCGTCAGATAGACAAAGAGTCCGCTCGCCAAGACACCAGCGAACACATGCATTTCAGTCATGGTTACTCCTCACCTTGTCAGACGCTGAAACCCGTAGGTCATCAGCGCCAGGGCCACGAACCCGCCCAAACCCAGATACCAGAGGTCCATTCCGCTACTCCTCAGTTTTCATCAAGCCGCAGCCGAGTCACCCCACCAAGCACTATCGACTTCCAGCCCCTGCCGCAGCCTCGATCCCGCAGTCTCAGGTGCGCGAGGATTTTCGGAAGGTCTGCCTCAAATGAAGGTCAAGGTCCGGCTCGATTGCATTAAGAATGCGTCAAGAGGCCGTCCGTCTAACGCACGAACACTGGCGAGCGAAGCCGCGTGCCGGTGGCACGCGGCACCTAGAAGCCTGTTGAAAAAGCCGTAGCACAGGCGGCTCGCCAATCCCGCCGTTGGGGCCGTGTGATGAATCACCACGCAATGTGCCTCTCGCGTGTGAGAAATTCCTGCGAGGGAAGGAATCCGCTCTTCCCGTTGGGATCGACCGCCGTTACGATCCCCGCCCTTGCAACGGGCCGGTGGAAGTTCCATCCGGCTCGTCGGTTCCGATTGAGTTCCTGCCCCATGCTCTGCCGAATCTCGGCGAGGCGAAGTTCAGCGGGTTTTGCCATGCCGCGAAAGTGTTCGATTCGTTCAGTTCGGTAGGGTTCATCGCAGCGCCTCTCTGTGATGAACCTAGCCGTCGGATCGTTCCCAGCCGCACGTCCTTCGAGGCATCTCCCCAACTCCAGCCCCCTGTCAAACACACCGCGCGATTCCAGCGAGAGTCTCGTCCGGACGAGATCTTCCCGCAGTCTCCGCGTCTGTTTGCAGTGCGTCCCCTCCGGTCACGAGTCCTCGTGAATTGTCACGTGTGTCTCAGTCCCTTTTCGACGGGTCTCGGTTCGTTTGCCGCGACCTCAATTTCTTTCCACCGAATGTGAATCAAGTCCATGGCAATGAATCTCGCAACTGTCCGCAACATTGGTATCTCGGCCCACATCGACTCGGGCAAGACCACGCTCACCGAGCGCATCCTGTTTTACTCGGGCCGCATCCACGAAATTCACGAGGTCAAGGGGAAGGACCAAGTCGGCGCGACGATGGACTTCATGGAACTCGAACGTGAGAAGGGGATCACGATCACGGCGGCGGCCACGCAGGTGAAGTGGAACGAGCACACGATCAACGTCATCGATACGCCCGGCCACGTGGACTTCACCGTGGAAGTGGAGCGATCGCTGCGCGTGCTCGACGGCGCGATTCTCGTCCTCTGCTCAGTCGGTGGCGTTCAAAGTCAGTCGCTGACGGTTGATCGGCAGATGAAGCGCTACAAGGTTCCCCGTATTGCCTTCATCAACAAGATGGACCGCGCGGGCGCGAACCCCGAGAAGGTCATCCAAATGGTTGCAGAGAAGTTGCACGTGATCCCTGTGCCGCTGCAGATTCCAATGGGCCGGGAAGCGGCCTTCAATGGCGTGATCGATCTGATCACGATGCAGGCCATCTTCTTCGACGGTGAGGACGGCGAAAACGTGCGCCGCGAAGCCATCCCCGCCGAGTACCAAGCTCCGGCCGCCGCCGCCCGCGAGAAGATGCTCGAATCGCTGTCCATGTTCAGCGACTCCTTGATGGAGAAGCTACTGGAGGCATCCGAGATCACGGTCGCCGAGATTCGTGCGGTCGTGCGTCAAGCGACGATCGCCCTCCAGATCACTCCCGTCATGATGGGTTCCGCCTACAAGAATAAGGGTGTGCAAGAGGCGCTCGACGGCGTGATCTACTACCTGCCCAATCCGCTCGACCGTCAGATGACCGCGATCGATCAACTCAAAAAGCCGGTGCCCGGCGTCGATGTCCAAGAACCGAATTGGAATCGCGTCAATCTCGATTCGAACCCGGATAAGCCGCTCGTGTGCATGGCCTTCAAAACCGTGGTGGAGCAGTACGGGCAACTCACGTACACCCGCATCTACCAAGGCAAGATCGTGAAGGGCGACAGCTACTTCAACACGCGTACTGGCAAGAAGGTGCGGTTCGGACGACTCGTGCGCATGCACGCCAACGACCGCGTCGATGTGGATATCGCCGAGGCCGGGGACATCGTGGCCCTCGTCGGTGTCGATTGCGCCTCGGGCGATACCTTCTGTAGTTCAGAGGTGACGTACTCGTTGGAGAGCATCTTCGTTCCGGACGCTGTGATCCGTCTGAGCATCGAGCCGGTCAAGCGCGAAGGCGCGGACAAACTCGGCAAGGCGCTCGAACGCTTCCGCCGCGAAGACCCGACCTTCCGCGTACTGACCGATGAAGAGACCGGCCAGACGTTGATCGCTGGCATGGGCCAGTTGCACCTCGACATTTACGTCGAACGCATCAAACGCGAATACGGCATCGAGTGCATCGTTGGTAATCCTCGCGTGGCCTATCGCGAGATGCCGACGCGCGAGGTCGAGTTCAACTACAAGCACAAGAAGCAAACCGGCGGTTCGGGACAGTACGCTCACATCGTCGGCAAGCTCGTCCCGCTGCCGGAAGACAGCGCGATCGCTTACGAATTCGTCAACGATGTCACCGGCGGTCGCATCCCGAAGGAATACATCAAGCCGACCGACGAAGGCTTCCAACGAGCACTCGTCAAGGGGCCGCTCTGCGAATGCGAAGTGGTCAACGTGCAGATGATTCTCCAAGACGGGGGCTACCACGATGTCGATTCGTCCGAAATGGCGTTCGGGATCGCCGCCTTCGACTGCATGCGTGAGACGCTCAAGAAAGCGGGCATCGGGCTGCTCGAGCCGATCATGAAATTGGAAGTGGAAGTTCCGGAAGAGTACCAAGGGAACGTCACCGGGCATCTCTCCAGCAAGCGTGGGTTGGTCGGTTCGACCGAGACCAATCTCGGTATGGCGACGATCATCGCCGAAGTGCCGCTGGCCATGATGTTCGACTACGCCAACGAAGTCCGTTCGATGACTCAGGGTAAGGGCACGTTCAGCATGGAGTTCTGCAAGTACCAGATGCTGCCACGCAACCTCGTTGAAGAAGTCGTCGAGAAGCGCAAGAAAGACAAGGCCGATCGCGCCGCGATGGCCAAGTAGTACGGTTCAAGATGGGCACTGCTGCCCGTCCGATTTTCTGACAGCGATTTTGGAAGCCCGGCTTGAAAACAAGCCGGGCTTCGCTGTTTTGAGGCGGCTCGATTTGGCAGAATCCCCGCGAACCGACTCACTGCCTGTCAGTAGCTGAGTTCGCAAGAACTCAGCCGAAGTCACCAACCCGAACCGAGTTCTTGCGAACTCGGCTACAGGCTATGAATCATCCGATCTATACCTCACGCGGCACAAAGTGAGAGGTTTCTGAGCGGGGCGGCGTCAGCCCCCCGGTTCTGCCAAAGCGGGCTTACGCCCAAGAACCGGGGGCTGACGCCGCCCCGCTCAGGTGTCTCATCACTGACCGCGCGGGGTGTAACAACCGCACGCACTTGGAGACTGACTCAATGCTCGCTGGCGACATGTACGCACCTGGCAAGATTCGTCTGATCGAACAACCCGAGCCGACCTTGAATGCGTCGCCACCGGAAGGAGTCTCGGGGCAGATCATCTTTCAACCCGAGACCACGTGCCTGTGCGGGTCCGATCTACCGTACTTCAACGGCTGGGACGAGTGGCCGATTGAGACGGCTCATTCACTGCACGAGATGATCGGCACCGTCACCGCCACCAACGGGAAGCGGTGGAAAGTCGGCGAGCGTGTCCTCGCGGTCCCCGTCATGCAGCAAGGGTTGGCCGAGCGGTTCATTCTCGATGAGAACCGGGCGATCACGATCGCGACGAACGTTCCCGAAGAGCAGGCTCTCATGGCGCAGCCGCTCGGCACGGCGATCTTCGCGCTGAAGAAGCTTCCCAATCTGTTGGACCTCGATGTCGCGGTGGTCGGTCAAGGACCGATGGGCCAGCTCATGAATGCCGCTCTGGCCAACATGGGCGCTCGGCATGTGATCGGCATCGACCTGCTCGCAGACCGGCTGAAAGTCAGTCCAAAAATGGGAGCGACCGCCACCGTCTGCAACTCGCAGGAAGACCCGGTTGCGGCGGTGAAGAAGATCCTGAACGGCAGTCTGCCCGACATCGTGATCGAGTGCGTCGGTCACGCCGATCAGCAGTTCAATCTGTGCATCGACCTCTGCAAGCAGCGGGGCGAGTTGCTCTGTTTTGGCGTGCCACCCCAGATCATCAACGGCCTGCGTTGGCGAGACCTCTTCTACAAGAACGTCACCGTCCACACGTCGGTCAATCCGGACTTCCGCCGCGACTTCCCCCTCGCCATGCAGTGGATCGCCGAAGGCCGGATCAACGTCGCGCCGATCATCACGCACCGTTATCCGTTGGCGCAGTTGCAAGAGGCGTTTGATCTCTTCCGCGACCGTCGCGACGGAGCGATCAAAGTCATCGTCGAGTTCTCCGCGAAGTCGCGATCATGACGTTGGCCGAGCAGATCGAGATGGCGTGTCTGTTGGAAGCGACCGCACGCAAGGCTGGCAACGTCCATCCGGCGGCTTCCTTTGACGATCTCGTCTACGCGGACTTTGTGGATGCGGCCCGGGCTGTGGCTGAGCCGCTGTCACAAGTGCGCGAGATCGGTCTCGGCCGGGCGATTCTTGCCGCGATGCAGGCGACGCGTGCGGCGAAGGTTTGGTCGAACGCAAACTTGGGGATCGTGCTGCTGCTCGCGCCGCTGGCGGCTGTCCCGGAAGGTATTTCGCTCGTCGATGGCGTGCGCGACGTGTTAGCTCGGACCACGGTCGAGGACGCGGAACTCGTCTACGAAGCGATCCGGTTTGCCAAGCCGGGTGGCATCGGGAAAGCTGAGTCTCAAGACGTACACACCGCGCCGACCGTGACGTTGCGCGACGCGATGGCTCTCGCCGCCGGACGCGATCGGATCGCCGAACAATATGCGAGCAACTTCACGTTCGTCCTCAACACCGCTCTGCACTGGTTGCATGAGGACTGGACGTGGCTCGGCCTGTGTCCACTGACAATCTTCAGTCGCACCGGCATGCGCGATGAAGTGCCCGTCGCGCCGTGGGAGGCCGCCGTCAAAAAACTGCATCTGCGGATCATGGCCGACGCATCCGACTCACTCATCGTGCGCAAGTGTGGAGTTGAGACCGGCGAGGAGGTGCGACGACGGGCAGCCGAGTTGGTCGATCTCGATTGGCCGCAGTCGCTCGCGAGCTGGACCCGCTTCGACGACCTCGACCTTTGGCTTCGCAGCGATGGCCATCGTTTGAATCCCGGCACGTCGGCCGACCTCGTTGCAGCGGTCCTTTTCGCCGCGTTCCGTGACGGTGCGATTCACTTCCCGACGCGAGACCATATCCTGTCGCACGCGGAACGACTGCTGTTCACGCCGAGGAAATAGAGGGCGGTGGATAGTTCCTCGCGTTGAAGTCCGGCTTTTCCTAAAGCCGGACTTCGTTCTGCCATGCTGCTCGCGGCCATGCTGTGGCAAACTCACCACGGATCAAAGGGAAGTCTGGCTAACAGAGCTAACTGCCCGTTGAAAACGTAACTTGGACGCCCTCGTCCGAGCGATTTCAATTGGAAGAGGACGGACGAGGGCGTCCATCCTACGTTTTTCAATGGGCCGCTAAGCCGGACTTCAATCACTCAACTGCCGCCATTTTCTTGCCACAGGACCAGCCATGACCGACGAACGTTACCGCGTGCGAGTGACCAAAGATCATCTGGTCTTCAGTGCCGCTCACTTCATCACTTTCAATGGCCACATCTGCGAGCGATTGCACGGCCACAACTGGCGGGTCGCGGTGGAAGTGGCCGGGCCGCTCGATGAGAACAGTTACGTCTTCGACTTCATTGCACTGCGCGACGCGACGCAGAAACTGGTCCACGAACTCGATCACCGCGTCTTGCTCCCCACGCAGCATCCGGCCATTCATGTGCAGGCCGACGATCTCGAAGTGACCGCCAAGTTCGAGTCCCGCCGCTGGGTCTTTCCGCGCGAGGACTGCGTGCTGCTCCCTCTCTCCAACACGACCGCCGAGTTGATCGCGCGCTGGATGGCCCTCCAACTACGAGACCTCATCCGCAACCACTCCGCACATAAACTCGACTCGCTCCGCGTCGAGATCGAAGAAAACTTCGGCCAATGGGCGATGTGTGAAATGGATGTCGCAGCAAAGTAGCCTTCATCGCTCCGCGTGAAGGAAGCCGAGTGCGAATTCGGCATTGAATGCTCGTGCCAAGTCGGATCGCGATCGGCTCACTTCACGCGGAGCGATGAAGGCTACTTTTGGAACCGCAAAACGAACGAATGGAGAGCCGTCATGCCAGACCCCGATAAACTGATCACCGAGCATTTTGAAGTCACACGCCGTCACTTCTTGAGACTGGGTGCAGTCGGTATGGCGGGTTTGAGCATTGTGCCGGAGCTGGCTCAAGCGGACGAAGGGGCCGCGAAGGAGGCATTGGCTCGGGCAGTCGAGGCTCTCGAATACTTCACGCTGCCTGACAAGTTCGGGACTGTCGAACGAGGGACTCCGCTGCCGTACACGCACCCGGTCGAGAAGCTGCGTGAGGTCGGGATGACTCGCGAAACGTGGAAGCTCGAAGTGGTGGCCGATCCCGACAAACCGGCCACGATTGAGAACCCGCTCTCAAAGGAGAAGGGGAACGCACTCGGCTGGGACGGTCTGATGAAGCTGGCCGAGACGAAGGCCGTGCGGTTCCTCAAGGTCATGACGTGCAACAACGGCGGCTCGCCGCTTGGCATGGGGTTGTGGGAGGGCGTGCCGCTGCGCGAAGTCGTGTGGCTGACAAAGCCCAAGGAAAATCTGCGTCGTCTGTTTTACTTCGGCTATCACAACGATGACCCCAAACAAATCTTTCGCAGCTCGCTCCCGATCGGTCGCGTACTGGAAGACCCGCCCGGCGAGCATCCGGTGATCCTCTGCTACAAGCTCAACGGCGAATTTCTTTCGGGCAAGCGGGGTGGGCCGGTGCGGATGCTGGTCCCCGACGCCTACGGCTTCAAATCGGTGAAGTGGCTGCAACGGGTCGTCCTGACGAACGCCCCGTTCGCGAACGACACCTACGCCGACGGCAACAACGATGTGGATAGTCCGATGAAGACCTTCGCCCGCTTCGTGTCTCACCCCACGAAGGCGAAGGTGGGTGAACCGTTGGCAATCACGGGACTGGCCCAAGTCGGCATGTCGGGGCTAAGCAGGGTCCAATACTGGTTGAGTCCCAAGGGGACCGACTGGCCGAAGAATGATCCCAACTTCACAGAGGCTCCATGGCGCGATGCGGATCTGCTGCCAGCGCCCTCCACTTGGAAGTCGCTTCCCGAGGGAAAGCTCCCCGCGCCGGTACTCGGATTCGACCCGACGACGAACCGTCCGCTGACGTGGCCGATGCAGAACTCACTCGCGCACTGGGCCACGTTGCTAAACGACATCGCGTCCGGTGAGTATGACTTGCGCTGCCGCACGATCGACGCGAACGGAGTCGCTCAACCGATGCCGCGCCCGTTCCAGAAGTCGGGCCAGAATTTGATCCAGCGGGTGTCGCTGAACGTGCTGCCGTCGTGATGCCACATGTGTAGGATGGGCACTCCTGCCCGTCCATTCTTCAACACTAAAACACGGACGGGCAGGAGTGCCCATCCTACGAAACCAAACCGGCTGCAATCTCCTTCGCGGCCAAGTACGATTCGCTCGGTGGGCCAGTCGCTGTCTCGAATTGGAAGGCGGATCATGTCCAAGTCAATGCGTGCCGTCTCGGTGGTGATCGTGGTTGCGGGACTGCTGACTGTCGTCAGCGAACGCTTCGTCTCGCGCGCGTTTGCTCAGGGAAACAACAACCAAAACAACGCGAGCGGCATCAAGGTCGATGCGCAGGGTGTGGTGAGCTTCTCGCTCGCAAATGACAGTTCGGGGACACTCGACAAGAAGCGGCGCGAGGCGGCGGCAAAGAAGAACCTGACGACCGACCTCACGAAATCGAGCAGCCAGCGGTTGGTGTCACTCGTCCGCTGGGAACAGCGCATTGACGAATGTCTGACCGACGGGAAGCCAATCCCCGACGAAGTCTTCTTTCTCGCGGGGCTGCAACGGATCGACCACGTCTTCGTGTTTCCGGACGACAAGGACTTGGTGATCGCGGGACCGGCGGAAGGCTTCGCCCCCGATGCTGTCGGTCGCATGATCGGCGTCGATAGCGGCAGGCCGACGCTGCGGTTGGACGATCTGGCGGTCGCCTTCAGAACGCTGATCAAGTCGCGCGAAGTCGGTTGCTCGATCGACCCCGTTCCCGAACGACTTGCCGCGTTGCAAAAGTTCGTGAAGGCGGGCGGGCCTGCGAGTGTCGCAGCGGTTGAAGCTCGGTTCCAGCAGATGGATGACATTCTTGGGCTGCAAACGGTGCGCGTGGATGGCGTGCCTGCCGAGTCTCACTTCGCACTGTCATTGATCGAAGCTGACTACCGCATGAAGCGGATTTCGATCGGTCTCGAAAATCCCGGCGTCAAAGGGTTGAAGAGCCATCTCGCGAGGATCGGTGCCGGTGGAAACACGATGCAGCGCTGGTGGTTCGTTCCGTTCTACGATGCCATTCATCGCAGTGAGGACGGTCTCGCGTACCAGTTCGACGGACAGCGTGTCCAACTGCTGTCGCAAGAGGAGTTGACCGACACACAGGGCAACCGCTCGGCTTCCGCCACGACGCGGCTTTCGACTCAAGCCTTCGCCAAACAGTTCACCGAGAAGTACACGGAGTTGGCCGAGCGGTCGCCAATCTTCGCCGAGTTGCAGAACCTGATCGACGTGGCAGTTCTCGCGGCCCTCATTCAAAAGGAGCGGCTCGACCAGAAAATCGGCTGGCAAATGGCGACACTCCTGGACGAACAACGTCTCGTCGTGCCGACGTTCCCGACGCCGAAAAAGATCGCATCGCTCGTCAATTACAAACGAGCGGGGAGCAACATCGTGGGACTCGTCGGCGGTGGAGTGACCATTCATCCTCAACAGGTGCTTCACAAAACGGCCTCGTCGCTCTCAGCCGCCCCACGCCTCGACTCGATCCGCTCTGAAGCGGGCTTGGCCAAACGAATGGATTCGCACCCGTGGTGGTGGGATCGCTGAAGTCCAGCCGAGGCCGGGTGGTCCGCCCCTTCGGGACTTCAAATTCTGTGATGTCCTGTTTGCAACCTCAGGCGACGCTCCCGTTGGTCGCTTGCCTGGGCTATACCGCAGATGAGTGCGGATGGCACATTTTACACTAGCCCGCAGCGTGAGTTTTGAAGTAGCGCACTTTCGGATTTCCGCCCCAACGGGGGCAGCCCTAAGTCAGCCCAGGGCCAGCGACCAACGGGAGCGCCGCCCTGGGTTCCAAACAACACAGAATTTGAAGCCCCGAAGGGGCGGCCCTCATTTGTTGGCAAGAGTAGTGCCGCCCTTTCAGGGCTTGAGATTCGCAGAAACCGACAACCTAGGGCGTTGCCCTAGGCTGGCATAACATCGCCCCTTTGGGGCTGAAAACGCAAAGAGCGCAACTTCAAAACTTACGCTGCGGGTTACTGAGGTAACGTCAGTGCCATTGCTGACGCGGCCCCAACAGCAGGTCGCAGGTGCGGGGCCGCGGGACGAAGGGGCGCGGCGCGGCTGTCTCTTGCATGCGTTCACAGAAGCGGCAGTCGCGCTGGGCACGGTGGGGGCCGAAACTGGGGCT
>JAYTGQ010000645.1:0-11696 GCA_043733345.1 Schlesneria sp. | reverse complement strand
GCGAGGCTCCCGCCGAGCCGTGTGCGTGAGGAAAGTCGCTTGTTTCTCGCGGCTCGGCAGGAGCTCGCCCTCCCGACAGCCGTTTTTCAACAGGCTGTTACCCGCGTGCATGGCGGCGTCCAAGGATCGCGCGAGCTTTGCCATCGCAGCGGGCGAAGATCAGAACGCCCGGTTGATCGCCCGGCAGGGGCAGGCGACGGCGAACGGCGTCGGCCTGAATCGGGATGTGGCGGCATTTGATTTCGATCTGGCCGAAGTCCGACTTGCGGAGCCAATTTCGGTAGTCGCGTTCGTTATTCGGAAGATCGGCGAGAACTTCAAACGGAGTGACGAAAGCCGAATCGACCAGCGTGTCACTCGTCAAAAACTCCTCGGCACCGTCAAGGCGTTTCAGCCCGTGACGGTGCGCGACGAGATCGACCAACCCGGATCGGACGACGGCCGGATCGGGATCGTAGAGATAGCGGCCAAGTGGCGCGAGCGGGACCGAAATCTCCAGCGGATGCCCCGCGATGGTCTCACCGGAAGGCAGTGCCGTCGCACGAAAGGGAGCGGTGCCCGCGAGTGCCCCGAACCAGATCGTGGCCTCTTTGCATTCGCCATCCAGACTGATGAGTTCGATCTCGACCGCCTCGAACTTGCCGCCGAAGTTACTCGCGGGACCGACCTTGATCGCGCCTCCTCGTGTGTGTTCCATTAGTCCGTGCAGGAACGGCAAGCCTGGCTCGTAGTCTTCGACGCGCGACACGCGGCCTCCCGCACCTGGTCGCCGATCGGGATCGATGTGAATCAAGCTGGTCAGACCAATCTGTTCGGTCACGCTGGTCACATCCACATCGAGCGTCTTCAGTCGTGCGGCGACGCCGTAAGCTTCCGCGTTCCATTCCGCACGCAGACACGTGGTGGCGTTGAGATCCACCGCGGTGACCTCGCACCGCTCGGCTAACGCGATGGCATCGCCACCGATCCCGCAGCACAAGTCCCAGACCGGTCCCTCAAAACGCTGAGCCTTGTGCCGCGCGATCGCCTCCGACGTGGATTGTTCGAGTCCCTTGCGGTCGAACCACATCGCCGTGGCGCGCGAGAACTTGCTCCGCGCTTTGTGACGCAACTCATGCAGCGACAGCGCGGCGCGCACGAGATCGTTCGGATAGAGCTTGCGGAGCCGTGCTTGCAGTCCCAGCCCGGAGTCGGTCTCAGTCGAGATCATTTCCAAGATTGCCGGTGACTCGCGCAGCAAACGCATTACGCGGCGTTCGTCGGCGGGGGAAGACAGCGTCTCGGTGGAGACAGGTTCGGTGGGAGTTCTCGACATGCGTTCCTAGCGGTTGCACCAGTTGATGTAGCCGTTGACCAGCCAGCTCAGCCAGCCGATGCGATCGCACAGCCACAACAGCGGCGCGTAAAACTTGGCGATCCAAACCGGCCCCTGAACATACACCGCCTGAAACCAGAACCAGAACATCGGTCCAATGGTGACGACGGCGATGACGAAGTACGCGCACAAATAGATCACCACCCGCAACGCCAACTGGCGAAGGTAGGTCTTGATCCGAATCGAACGCGGTACGGGCTGGTCCATGCGCGAGAGGATAACGCGGTGCGAGACGACTCGAAATCGAGTTGACGAAAACATCTGATCCGAACGATTGGTGCGAGTCGGTGCCGCCCGGCCTATACCGCACGCGCACAAAGTGAGAGGTTTCCGAGCGGGGCGGTGTAAGCCCCCCGGTTCTTGGGCGTAAGCCCTCTTTGGAAGAACCGGGGGGCTTACGCCGCCCCGCTCGGATGTCTCATCGCTGACCGCGTGACGTATATACTCCGCCGCCCTCTACTCGCCCCGCTGCATTCCCTGTGAGCCTACCACCGATGACTTCGCTGCCTCTTGAGCCGACGCAAGACTTCAACTGGGACTTGGCCGCTCAGTCGATCACGCTGCGCATCCGCTGGTTCGGCATCTGCATCGGCTATGTGCTGGTCAATCTGATCGGCGGCGGCATCGAAGCGAACCGCGCGGTCCTGAACGCGATCCTGATGCTCGGTGCGATCTACGCGCTGCTCGACACGCTGTTCAGTGCGCGGGGAAAAGTCTTTTTGTCCGAATGGCCGCTGTTCGTATCGCTCATGGAAGCGACGTTCATCGGGTTGCTGTGTCACTTTGATCGCGGAGTCCTCAGCGCGTTCCGCTTCTATTACTTTCTGTCGTTGCTGGTCTGCGCGATCCGCTACGCCCCCGCCGTGACCTGGGCGACGTTCGTGCTGCACGCACTCAGCTACGGCACTTTGGCTCTCAGTCGGAAGGTTGCCGGAACGGATGAAGTCGCCGCGTTGATTTTGACGCCGGTGTTCATGGGCTGGGTGACGTGGGCCAGTACCGAGCTGGCGGGGTTGCTCAAGTGGGCCGGTTGGCGATTGAGACACCTCAACGGCGCATTGCAAGAAAACCAAAGCCTGCTCGAACACCGCATTGCGGATCGGACGAAGCAGCTTCAAGAGTCGCAGGCGATGCTGGTCCAGCAGGAGAAACAGGCGGCGTTTGGACTGCTCGCGGCGGGAATCGCGCATGAAGTGGGCAACCCGCTCGCGTCGATTAGCTCTCTGGTTCAACTGCTCAACCGTCGCAACATCGACGATGAAACGCGCAGCAAACTTTTGCTCGTGGACGATCAACTTCGCCGGATTCAACGAACGCTGCGCGAACTGGTCGATTTCAGCAGGCCCGTCGTCTACGAACGGTCTCGTTGCGACATTCACTCGGTCCTCGATGTCGCGCTGAACATCGCCAAGTACTACAAGCGCAAGAAGGGGAAACAGATCGTCACGGCTTACGCGCCCGACGTGCCGTTGCTGATGATCGTCCGCGATCAACTGGTCCAGGTGTTTCTGAATCTGATCCTCAACGCGATGGACGCGACGGAGGAAGGCGGGACCATCGAGATCAACACCACCTGCTCAGCCGGCCTGTTGCGGATCGACGTGCGCGACGACGGCCACGGGATCGCGGCTGAGTCGCGCGAACGCCTCTTCCATCCGTATTTCACGACCAAAGAAACCGGCACCGGACTCGGGCTGTTTGTCTGCCGCAGCATCATGGAGCAAAACGGCGGACGCATCGAACTGGCCGACACGACCTCGTCCGGAACGACGTTCACGGTGTGGCTCCCCACCACGGAGGCCACCCAGGCCACCCCCGCGAATCCGCCGCGCGTCGCAGACTCCGCGTCGTGACGGTAAAACGGTGACGCCTCTCGGACGGCACCAAGACAACCCCGGCGAAACATCGAAGCCGAGCATCGAAGCCTGACGCGCAAGCGAAGTTCTTCTTCGCTTGCGCGTCAGGCTTCGATGGGTAAATCAGTTGCCGGATGTGGCCCAAGGTCATGGGCCGGGCGCTCGACACTTTCCCTCAAACTGGGTTGACGACTTCCATGCCACGTTCCGTGTTGATCGTTGAAGACGAAGCCATCATTCGCACCTCGCTACGAGAGTTCCTCACCGATGAGGGCTATCAGGTCGCCGAGGCCGGGACGGTCGCCGAGGCCCTGGCCTTGGCCCGGCTGCGTGATTTTGAAGTCGCCGTGTGTGACGTGCAGCTTCCCGACGGAGACGGCTTGATGCTGTTGCGGCGGTTGCAGCAGCTTAACCCCAGCATCTCGGGGCTGATCATCACAGCTTACGCCACGGTCGAGAACGCGGTCGAAGCGTTCAAGTCGGGCGCGTTCGATTACCTCGTCAAGCCGGTGATCTTCGACGACTTGGCCAACAAGCTGCACCGGCTGTTTCAGTACCGCGAACTGTCTCTCGAAAACCAAGCCCTCCGCCGCGAGTTGGCGCGCCATGTGGAAGGGGACGAAATCGTGGGGTCGAGCAAAGCGATCGTCGCCGTGCAAGAAGCCCTGCGCCGCGCTGCCGTCACCAACTCGAACGTGCTGCTGGCCGGGGAATCGGGTACGGGGAAAGAACTCTTCGCCCGGTCGCTGCACAAATGGGGTCCGAAGCAAAACGAACAATTCGTCGCCGTGAACTGTGCGACTCAACCGACCGAGTTACTCGAAGGCCAGCTCTTCGGAGCCAAAGCAGGATCCATGCCGGGAACAAAAGGTGAGTTGACTGGAATCTTGCAGCAAGCAACCACCGGGACCGTCTATTTGGATGAGGTCGCGCTGTTACCGCTCTCCACCCAGGACAAGCTGCTGCGGGCGATCGAGTTCCAAGAGTTCACTCCGCTCGGCTCATCCGAACTCTGCCGAACTCATGCCCGCATCGTGGCGGCGACGACGCGCGATCTCGTCAAGGAAGTCGCCGAAGGCCGCTTTCAAGAAGACCTCTTCTATCGGCTCGATGGCGTGAAGGTTCGCATTCCCGCGCTGCGCGACCGCCTAGACGACGTGCCCGAACTGGTCGAGTTCTTCGTCAGCAAGCACAGTCGCGCGATGGGACAAAAGGCGACGGGAGCGACGAGCGAGACGATTCGGATGTTGATGTCGAACCCGTGGAAGGGAAACGTCCGGCAACTCGACAACGCTCTCGAACGCGCGGTCATGATGTGCGATGGGACGCGGATTCGCCCGGATGATCTTCCGCCCGACTTGCGTGGCGACGAACAACCGCTCCCCGACACCGATGACCTGCGTTCCGCACTCCGTCACTACGAACGACTCCACATTTTGCGCGTCCTGCGGCAGTGGCCCGAAAAACGAGAGGCCGCCAAACGCCTGAAGCTCGGCCTGTCGAGCCTCTACCGCAAGATCGAAGAATTGCGCATCGACCTTTAGAATCGGTGCCGCCGCCAGGTCGTAGGATGGGCACTCCTGCCCGTCCGGCTGGGGCTTCCAAGAGCGGACGGGCAGGAGTGCCCATCCTACATCTCGGCCTTCCGCACCGTACTCAGCCAATTGACTCCGACTCGAATCGTCACTCTCACTGATGCTGCACTTCTTTCTCAATCCGTGGATGTTGCTGGGATTGGCGGGCGTGTTGCTGCCCATACTCGCTCATCTGCTCAGTCGCAAGAAGTACGACATCGTCGAGTGGGGGGCGATGCAGTTTTTGGAACTCGATCCGAGCGCGCGGCGGAAGCTGCGGCTCGAAGAGTTGCTGCTGTTGGCCGTGCGGATGGGATTGGTCGCGCTGCTGGCGATTGCTCTGGCGCGGCCGTGGCTCGGCGGCGCATGGCTCGGAAGTTTCGGAGCCACTCAATCGCGCGATGTCGTGCTGGTGATCGACGGCTCATACAGCATGGGCTGGGAGGGTCGCGCTCTCACCCCACATGCGAACGCCGTGCGGATGGCTCGTCAGTTCGTGGATGAACTCCGGCCGGGCGACAGCGTGATGGTCGTCGATGCGCGGGAACAGCCACTTGCAACTCTGGCGGGACTGACACGCGACAAGCAACGTGTGCGCGAAGCTCTCGAAAACTTGCCGTCCCCAACCGGGACTGCCAACCTGCATGCGGCGATTTTCAAAGCCGTGCAATCACTCGCGAGCGGCACCAACCTGCAGCGCGAGGTGATCGTTTTCACGGATCGGCAGGCGTTGAGTTGGAAGCCGGACGATGAGTCATTGTGGGCGAGGCTGGATGATTTGAAGGAGCAATCACCGCAGCCGCCACGTTTGTGGGTGATGGATGTCGCGGACGGACAACTCGGTCAGTCGGCCAATTTCACGATCGAGCGGCTGCAACTTTCGCGTGAACTGGCGGTCCCCGGCGTGCCGGTGCGGATCAGTAGCAAGGTGCGTTACAGCGGTGGTGAGAATGCGATCACGCGCAAAGTGCATCTCGAACTGAACGGCCAGCGACTCGCCGACCAAACGCTGCAACTGAAGCTGCCGCCGAACGGTGAGGCGACTGTTGAGTTTGAGCGGCGGTTCGAGCAAGTCGGTTCGCAATTGATCGGCGTCGTTTTGGAGAACGATGCGCTGCCGGGCGACAACCGGTCGGAGGCCGTGGTCGTCGTCGCGGACTCACTACCGATCGTGCTCGTGGACGGTGACAAGCGACTCGATCCGACTCGCAGCGAAACATTTTTCGCGCGGGCGGCCCTGACGGCGACGGGCGGAGGATCGGCGTGGATCAAGCCGACAATCATCACTCCCGACGCGATCAGTGCCGAGACACTGCGCGATGCCGCAGTCCTCGTTCTCGCCAATGTGGAATCTCTCTCGGCCGACCAGCTAAGTCTGCTCGACCGGTTCGTGGCGAGCGGTCGCGGCCTGCTCTTCGCGCTCGGTGACAAGACGCCGAAGCAAGGCGACTCGGTCAGGGCGAGTGACCCGGACGCTCCGAAGCGTCCGGGTCACTGGAACGGCGGCGAGACGCTACTGCCCGTCAAACTGGTAGAGGTCGCGACCGACGCCAACAAAGAATCGCTGGGCGTTCGCGTCGCAGGCAACAGTCTGGAACTGCCGTGGCTCAAGCCGTTTCGCTCGGACAAGGGTGGCACGCTGACCGACGCGCGGTTCACCAAATGGTGGAAGGTCGAGGGGAAGGAGTCAGGAGGCAGCAGTCAGGAAGAAGAGGCCAGAGGTCAGAGGTCAGAGGTCAGAAAGAAGGACGCAGAAGGAGCGGCTTTGTCTAACCCTCAACCTTCGACCCTCGACCCTCAACCCTCCCTCGGCACTGCCGTGACGATCGCCAAGCTGACAAACGGAGATCCGTGGTTGGTGACGCGCCGATACGGGCGCGGTACGGCGGCGGTCCTCACGTCGTCGCTCGATGCCGATTGGAACACGCTGCCAGCGAAGCAGGACTACGTACCGTGGCTGCACGAGCTGCTGTTCGCGCTGGCCTCACCTTCAACGAGCCGCAACGTGGACGTGGGGACATCGCTGTCGTTAAACATTTCGCCAAAATTGAATCTCGAAGACTTCGAGTTCATCACGCCGAGCAACGCGCCGCTGGCGGCCACTCGCATCGACGACGACTTCCAACCGGGAGCGCGACTGGACTCCGCGACACATCCCGGTTTCTATCGTTTTGCCGCCAAAGCTCACGCTGGAAAGCCATCCCCGACCGACGAGCTGTTCGTCGCCAACTTTGATCGCGGCGAGTCGGACCTCACGCTGCTCACCGACGATCAATGCGCGACGCTCGCGGGCACGGATCGACTGACGTTCGTGACCGACCTCGCACAGATGCAACGCCAGATGTTCGCCGAGGGTTCGCGCACCGAGTTCTGGTGGCTGCTGCTCTACGGTTTCCTCGCGTTCCTGGCGTTTGAAGTCTGGCTGACGCGACGCATGCTGAATGGAGCGACGCGCGAGGTCAGTTGAGCCGACGTTGTTCGCAACGTACCATCAACCCATGGATTTCGAGTCTTCATCAGATGGCTCACCAGCTCCCTTCCGTTATTCCAAACCACAAGGAATCTCACTCATGTTCCGCCTCGCTGTCTTTCTCACGTTGGTGATGACCATTGGTTGTTCGAAGCCCATTGAGTTTCAACGGGGCGAAGTCGGCGGGACAGTCACATTGGATGGTCAGCCGCTCGAAGAGGGAACCATTTCGATGTTCCCGGACGTAAAGGTCAAAGGGACGCGCGTTCAAGCAAAAATCGTCGCGGGCAAGTTTTCATTCTCCAAAAACGACGGCCCTGCCGCCGGTGCCAATCGTGTTTCCATTTCTGCCGTGAAGAAGACGGGCAAGAAGATCTCGGTCGAGGGCGTCGAGACCGAAGAGAGCGTGGAGTCGATCCCGTGGCAGTACAACGAAGTCACGATGCTCACGGCCGATGTGAAAGTCGGGCCAGCCAAGAACGACTTCAAGTTTGAATTGAAGAGCCAGTCCTTGCCGAGAGACATTAACGGCGGGTCCAGCAGCGGTGTGCCGTGAGATGCGGCGAGCAGTGAAAAAACGGCACGCAGGAGAGCAGACGCTCTGTTGAAAATAGAAGCCTGAAGCGCGAGCGAAGGATTTCTGAGCCTAATTCGTCCGCATTTGCGACATCCTTCGCTCGCGCTTCAGGCTTCTATTGCCTGTTTTCAACAGCGACATCCTTCGCTGCCAAGCCTGTCGTTGAAGAACACCGGCGGGCCACCCGCGCTACGACTTCTGGGCACTTCTGTCAGTGCGTGGCTGGAGGCCGTTTGCGAATCCAGTGGTCGGTGAACTTCAAATGAGGTTGCACTTCAACTTTTGGCATGTGGCAATCCAAGCACCGCTCCGAACGAGTCTCACTTGAACAAGCGCTGGCTTGCCCCGACTCGGTTCCGTGACACGAGACGCAGCGCTGAGTGTAGAAGCTCGTATCGGTCTCGGCCGCGCGATGCGGGTCATGGCAGGTCAGGCAGTCGAGCCGCCGTGCGTCACTGCGCCCCGTTTTCATTTCGGCCAGCGCGGTAAAGCAGCGGCTTTGTGAGAGCCCAACCGGGGCGAACCGAACCAGCAGCAGGTTGTCAGGGCGAAGTTCATCCGGAGTGAGTTGGTCGTCGCGGCGATGGCATTCCCCACAGCGACGGATCGATTCCAGCGGCGACAGTTCGCGCCAGCGTTCCATGCGCACGTCGTTGAGTCCTGCGTTGACGGCATTGAGATGCGACTCCCCCTCAAGATGGCAGCGGGCGCATTGAACGCCCGCGACCAGCCGGTCCAAGTCGAGCCGGCCCTCGTGTCCGCTCGACTCTGCTCGCTTCGGCAACCAAGTGGTGTGGCAACCGAAACAGTCGGCGGCATCGGCCGCCGTCATCCGCGTTCCCAAACCGTGCCAACCGGAACCGGGTTTCGTCGCGGCGGCGGTCCCCAACGTCAAGTCGATCCCGATGCCGGGATAGTGCGAGAGTCGATGTTCGAGCAACTCGGTGGTTCCGTCCGGCGACTCACGCACTGTGACGGGAGTCTGAGCATGTCGTCCGGAGCCGAAGACCCAATCAATTGGAATCGGATCGGGGTACGTGGAGGAGTTCCTCCACAATTGATCGTCGCGGAACTCGAACGTGTCGGAGATTTTGCCCGATGACAAGTCGTGAAAACGGAGGCCCTGAAACGTGGACTGAATCTCGGCTGACGTGGCACGGTGCAGCGTCCGTGTGTGAGGCGCTCGTGCGAGCGACTGAGCCTGTCCCGGATGACATTCAGCGCAACGGCGACTGCTCACAGGAGCGATCCCGCTTGAAAAATGTGCCGTGGGCAAACGTCTCTCACTCGTTGGCCTCTGCCAGCACGCGATTGCGCTGACAACGACCACGCACAGCATTACCGTTGCAGGCCAGCCGCTGAAAAATCTCTCAGTAATCTGCCGAATCCAACGCATGATGCCCGACCAACGCAAAACGACTTTCGGGAAACTGCTGCACCAACGCGGACCAGACCGCGTGTGCCTCCACTGGCAAGCCAGCTTCCCACAGCAGGCTCGCCCGTGCGGTCATCATCGCGGGATCATGGGAGACCAGCAACTCGGCCGCGCCGCGCGGGTTGCCTTGCAGGTACAGATCGACGGCCGCCGCCCATCGAGTTGCCGCCGCCGCAATCGGCACGGCCTTCACGGCTGATGAACGAGGTGGCAGAGATCGCTCACCGGACGCAATCACCCGATCGAGGACGGCCTGTCGGAACTCATCGACCTCGCCACAGATCAATTGCCGTCGGTCCGCCAATGCGATTTGACAGGCAAGCAGTTCAGGGTCGAGGGAGCGATCAAATGGCATCGCGTGGACGACAGGGAATGACAGGACCGGAGTGAGAACTCGCATGGCGGCTTGAGGCAGATTCATCGCCCGCAGGACGCCCGACTGACGCACGATCGTTTTTATGTCAGGCAGTTGCGTTGCGAGGCCGAGGATGTCGAGCAGCCGGTCGTTCCCCGCAGCAGGCTCCGCTTGGTAGGTCCACCTGCCGCGATCCACCAGTTCGCGTTGAGACAACACACGCACGATTCGAGGTGTGAACTCGGGGTCTCCGGCCATTGCGAACGGAATCACGGGCGAGTCGAGCGACAACGGCTTCCACAGCGTCGCTTCCAATCCTCGAATGAGCTTGGTTCGCTCAGCAGAAGTCACGACGAGGACCGCCTGTCGCGATTGCAACGTCAACCACCAGCCTCCCGCCGTGCCGTCAGATCGAGTGTGTCGTTGTTGCCAGCCGGCCTCTAACTCGCGCGTCAGCAACACTTCGTCACGCAACTTGCCGCCGAGTAAGGCTCGGTGAGGCACCAAGTATGGCTTGATGTTCGGCAGTTCGCTCCACGCCAACATGCCTGCCGACAGGATGTCCGCGCAGTGAGCTGTTCCAGAATGTGTCGTGATCCCGAGTGCCGCAGCGAACTCGCGGTCTTCTAACTGCCGGCTCAAACCCCAACCGCAACGTGAATCAGAAAACGGTCCCACTCCCCACGCGGCCATTCCGCCCACGCTCACACAGGCGAGTCGCACGCACGCGACACGAAGGGCAATCGGCAGCGAAACTCGAGTCAACCAGAGTGGCATCGTGCGCACATCGCGATTCCAAAACTCGACCGCTCGATCCGCCAGCCAGACGCTCAGAACAACGGCGCTGGGGGCAGACCAGACCCCGGCACATTGCACGATTGCCAACAACAACCATGCGCTGCGCGAGGCCGATTTGGATCGAAGCATGGCGACGACGACGGCCAACGTCAGGGATGCCCAACTCAGCGAGAGACCATCCAGCGGTTTGCCCCAGAGCGTTTGCCACGGAGTTTGATCGAGAACCGCCCGCGACTCAGTCAACCACGGAGCCAGTTGTCGCAGTGAGTCCCAAACCGTGAATGGCCCGCGCGGCGTCAGACAACATCCCAGCAAGACGGCTCCCCAAACGAGGAGCCACTTTCGGCGTTGTAATGCAGCGGAGTTGTGCCCCGCGCGGAACAACGCTTCCGTGGCGAGCGGCAAGCAGATGAGAATCGACAGCATTCCAAAGTTGGACCACACGCAGGCCAACACGCCCAGCCAGAAGGCTTCTGATACCGGAGACAACCCACGAACGGCTCTTGTCCCACGAAGCGCGATCAGGAGTCCAAGCACATCCCAAAATGCGCCTGTTGGTTCGCAACCTGCCTGCACGGCCACGACCAAGCTGGCGGTTACGACGAGGCGGACCCCCTCAGGCAAACGGGTGCTGTGCCTCCAACAATGAACGGCCACACCAGAAATCGCGACCACTTTTAAGGCCATCAACGGAAAGACACCGCCGAAAAGAAACAACAGCAAAAACGGGACGCCTAGCAACCAAGGAGCTTCGGACAACGAATCGCCCGCCAACAGAAAACGGTTCGGGGCCAAGTGGCCATCCACGACCGCGCGCCCGTGACTTAACGTCCACCACAAATCCTCAGTCACAATTGGCCGCAGCGCGACCATCAACACGAGAGCGACCAAAGCTGCCATCGACCATGAGCTCACCTTCACTAAGCTGGCCGTTCCCGACAGAGCAGCGCGGGACGCAGTCGGCTTGGATAAGGTTTGAGGCTTGAAAGACATGAATCCTCATCTGCCACGATGTCGCCAATCAGCAATCTATATTGGTCGCGGCCGATTCTGATACTAACCCGAAGCGTAAGCGAGGAACGCAACACATCTCCTCGTTTACACTTCGGGTTAGTGTGCCGCAGCGACAAATGTCTCACGTGGGGCTGTGCGAGGTATAACAGCCTGTTGAAAAAGGGAGGGCGAGGCTCCCGCCGAGCCACATGTGTGAGGAAAGTCGCTTGTTTCTCGCGGCTCGGCAGGAGCCTCGCCCTCCC
>JAYTGQ010000644.1:0-11709 GCA_043733345.1 Schlesneria sp. | reverse complement strand
AAGTCCGGCTTTTCTGAAAGCCGGACTTCTCTCCGGTGCGCAGCCCGACCACGTTCGACTCGTTCAACCTGTCTGCTATACCTCACGCGGTCAGTAGTGAAACATCTGAGCGGGGCGGCGTCAGCCCCCCGGTTCTTGGGCGTAAGCCCGCTTGGGAAGAACCGGGGGGCTGACGCCCAATGGCACTCACTTTAGACCGTCAGCCGGAACGCGCTAGCGTCCGGTTTTCAAATTCATCGAGAACCGGACGCTAGCGCGTTCCGGCTGATTGGTCTGACATATCTAAAGTAAGTGCCATTGGGCGTTAGCCCCCCGGTTTTTCGGAAACGGGCTGACGCCCAAGAACCGGGGGGCTGACGCCACCCCGCTCAGATGTCTCATCCTTGGCCGCATGAGTAGACATTCCGGCCACACATTCACGGCCTGCGACCCCGGTTCCGTTCACCCTCAAAGGGAGCCTCCCATGCTCAAGCTTTTGCTACTCGTCAGCCTCTCCGCGGGAGTTTTGCTCGCGTCAACTCCCTTGCTCGCCGCGGCCCAGAACGGGAAGAACAACAATCAGAAGAATGATGAGCGGCGCGAGAACGAAGCCGTTCAAAAGGCGCAGAAGGATGTGAACGCGGCTGAGAAAATGGCACACGATGCCGAGAAATCGGCGAGGCAGGCGGCTGAAAAGCACAAGGCGGCGATCCGCGATCAGTCCAAGGCGGCCAGTCAAATTCAAAAGCGACGCGACGATCTGGAAGAGAAACACGGTGACTTGGTGGGACTGACCGAAGCCCGCCGAACTCTCGATGCGGCTCGCAAAGCCTATGAAAAATCTGGCTCACCAATCCTGAAGCGAGTCACCGAATCGGCCTCATATAAGGAGGCGATCGAAACGGCCAAGCAGGCCGACCGCCGCTTGTCCGCGCTGCGCGATGACACGGACTTGGAGGATGCCGAGCGTCTCAAGCAGATGGCCGACGCGGCCAAAACCAAACAACTTCCCGCTCGATTGGAACGCGAAGCCTTGGATGCGGAAGAGTCCCTCAAATCGGAACGGAACGCTTTGAGAGTCGCCGAACAGGCTGTCGCCAAAGCCAGCGATGCGATGGAGAAGGCGGTCGAAAAGGACCCGGAACTCAAGTCGGCGAAGGACACTTTTGAGTCAGCGAAAAGCCAAGTCGCCGCCGCCCGACGCGAATCGTCTCAGGAAGCCAAGCAGTTGGCCGACGCCCGACAAAAGCTCAGCCGCGAACAGAATGATCTCCAACAGAAGATCAACGCCGATCGCAAGGACGACAACAAGCCGAAGAACAAGAACAAACGATGACGCTGGGGATGAATCCTCCTTTCCGTTCTGCAATGCCCCCACTCCAAATCGAGGGAACGAAATGGCCACCCGCAAGACGAGTCCACGGAAGACAGCACTTAACACCAAGTCCGCCACGAAGGGCGACTCGCCCACGATTGGCGAGTACCTCATCCAGCGGCTGCAGGACTACGGCCTGACCGACATCTTCGGCATCCCGGGCGACTTCGTGCTTCAGTTCTATGGGATGTTGGAGGACAGCCCGATTCGCGTGATCGGTTGCACGCGCGAAGACTGTGCGGGCTTCGCGGCCGATGGCTACGCCCGCATCCACGGGATCGGAGCCGTCTGCGTGACGTACTGCGTCGGCGGGCTGAGCCTCTGTAATTCCATCGCCGGGGCGTTTGCCGAGAAGTCGCCCGTCATCGTCATCAGCGGCGCGCCGGGCATGGACGAACGAAAATCGAACCCGCTGCTGCATCACCGCGTGAAAGACTTCAACACGCAGCGCGAAGTTTTCGAGAAGATCACAGTCGCCAGCGCGGCGCTCGAAGACCCGCTGACCGCGTTCCGTGAGATCGACCGCTGTCTCGAAGCGGCCCTGCGTTACAAGCGGCCGGTCTATCTGGAACTGCCGCGTGATCGAGTCCACTCGCGCTGCCCACATCCCCATGTGCCGAAGACCGACGTACCGGTCAGCAATCAGGAGGCGCTGGATGAAGCACTGGCAGAAGCGCAACGCGCGATCAACGCCTGCAAGAAGCCTGTCATTATCGCGGGAGTCGAGCTGCACCGGTTTGGACTGGCCGATGCGGCGGTGAAGTTCGCCGAGAAAAACTCGATCCCGATGTGTGCCACGTTGCTCGGCAAGTCCGTCGTCAGCGAAAAGCATCCGCTGTACTTGGGCATCTACGAAGGGGCGATGTGTCGCGAGGCGTTGCGGAACTATGTCGAAGAGAGCGACTGCGTGATCATGCTTGGCGCGTTCCTAACGGACATCGACATGGGGATCTTCACTGCCAATCTCGATCCGCGCAAGTCGATCTACGCGACGAGCGAAGAGACCCGCATCTCGCATCACCATTTCCATGACATCCTCGTGACCGACTTCGTGCGTGGGCTGAGCAAGCTCGATCTGAAGGGGCCGAGGCGACCGATGCTGGCCCGGCCCAAAGGAAGCGACGCCAAGTTCAAACTGCAACCGACCGAGCCGATCACCAACGCCCGACTCTTCGCCCGCATCAATGACATGCTCGACGAGACAATGGTCGTCGTGGCCGATGTCGGCGACTGCCTGTTCGGCGCGGCCGACCTCACGATCTACAAGAAGACGGAATTCGTCAGTCCGGCTTACTACACGTCGATGGGTTTCGCGATCCCCGCGTCCATCGGCGTGAACGTCGCCGCTCCCGAACGCCGCCCGATCGTCCTCGTCGGCGACGGTGCCTTTCAGATGACGTGCATGGAGCTTTCCACCGCCGTTCGCCACGGGTTCAATCCGATCGTGATCGTCCTCAACAACAAGGGCTACACAACCGAACGCTTCCTGCAAGACGGCCCGTTCAATGACATCCTCAACTGGAACTACCACCGGATGCCCGACCTGCTCGGCGGCGGCTGGGGCTTTGAAGTTCACACCGAGGGCGACTTGGATCAGGCCCTTAACGCGGCCCTCGCCCACAAGGACTCCTTTAGTATTTTGAACGTCCACCTCAAGCCAGACGACATCAGCCAAGCCTTGAAGCGGCTGGCGGAAGGCTTGTCGAAGCGGCTGTAAGGAATCAGCTCGCCATCGCCGTTGCTGAGTGATGTTCAGCAACGACTTCTATGTGCGACCAAGTTTTTGACTGAGGGACGGATATGCAATCCGGGTTCGCGTGTCGATAGTTGGGGCAAACGGCCGCGACTATACTTCCGCCCTGTACGCGGCCCGGTCTGGGCGCACACTTTCTCAAACGGGCGGCGAATTCATGCAGCAGGTTGATGTGGCGATCATTGGCGGCGGCATTGTCGGTTTGGCGACGGCGTACCGGTTGCTCGAACGGTTCCCCGGCAAGCAGGTGGTGATCTTGGAAAAGGAGCGCGAGGTCGCTCAACACCAGACCGGCCACAACTCGGGGGTGCTGCATTCGGGCATCTACTACAAGCCGGGGTCGCTGCGGGCGACGAACTGCCGCGAGGGAAAGCTCGCAATGGAAGCCTTCTGCACGGAGGAGAACATTCCATTCGAGCGTTGCGGCAAGGTCATCGTCGCCATCACGCGGGAAGAGGTTCCTCAACTGGAACGGATCTTCGAGCGCGGCCAAGCCAACGGGACCGTCTGTCAGATGATCGACGCCGTGCGGTTGAAGGAGCTGGAACCGCACACGGCCGGCGTTCAAGCGATCCATGTTCCGGAAGCGGGGATCGTCGATTACCGCCAGGTCTGTGAGCGACTCGCCCAGCGGATCACCGAGCGCGGGGCGACCGTCAAAACCAGCGCCAAGGTGACCGGAATGTTCCGTCGAGACAACCGCATGGTCGTCGAGAACAGTGCGGGTGAGATCGAGGCCCGACTGATCGTGAACTGCGCGGGGCTGTACTCCGACCGCCTGACTTGGATGTCGGGACAGCGCCCCGATGCGCAGATCGTGCCGTTTCGGGGCGAGTACTTCGAGCTGAAGCCGTCGGCTCAGCATCTCTGTCGCGGGTTGATCTACCCCGTTCCCGATCCGAGCTTCCCATTCCTTGGTGTTCACTTTACGAAGATGATTCACGGCGGAGTCGAATGCGGACCGAACGCCGTGTTGGCCTTCGCGCGGGAAGGCTATTTCAAAACGAGCTTCAGCCTGTTCGACACGCTGGAATCGTTGACGTATCCGGGCTTCCTGCGTCTGGCGTGGAAGCATTGGCGCGCGGGCCTTGGCGAAATGTGGCGCTCGTTCAGCAAGGCCGCGTTCGTCGCGGCGCTGCAACGCTTGGTCCCCGAGGTTCAGTCCGAGCATCTCGTCCCCGCCCCGGCCGGAGTGCGCGCCCAAGCGCTCACGCGCGACGGCAACCTCGTCGATGACTTCCTGATCGTCGAAAACGAACTGGTCATCAACGTCTGCAACGCGCCGAGTCCCGCCGCCACCGCATCCCTCAACGTCGGACGAATGATCGTCGATCGAGTCGCCACGCATCTGACGTGAGGCATCACCCGGTCAATGATTGCCCCCTCGAAGCCTGACGCGCCAGCGAAGTTCGTCTTCGCTGGCGCGCATCGACAATTGTCGCCATTGGCTCTGCGAAAGATCGTTCTTCCGTGGAACGCAAGACGGACGTTTCCGACAGAAGTCAAAGTAGTAGGCACATTCCATGTGCCGTTCACCGAATTCCTCTGTGAATCACGGTCTCGCGGACGGCACACGGAGTGTGCCTGCTACTTTTGTCGGACACGACCAGACGACAATCGCGGCCGTGGTTTCTGAGGCGATCCTGAGCTGCTTCAAACCGGCTGCAAGTGAGCCAGTTCGTCCCGCAACCTGATGCGTGCGGTGTGGAGTCGCCGCTTGATGGTGCCGACGGGACTGTCGAAACGATCGCTCATTTCGATTAAGGACTGCCCCTCGAAATAGAACGCCACGAGCGTCGTTCGGTCGAGCTCCCTCAACCGTTTCAAACCCCCTTGCAACTGAGCGGCTTGTTCACCACGCATGGCATCGTCGAGTGGCGACTGACGATTGGAATTCATCGTGCCGAGGACTTCGGGATCCTGAGTCGCCACGCGCGGACGCCGCACGGCCCGGTTGATCGACAACCGCACGGCAATCCGACGCAGCCAGCCGGGAAACCGCTCGGCCTCACGCAACTGAGGCAACTTTCGCAGCGCTTGAATGAACACGTCCTGCGTCAACTCGGCCGCTTCAGCCTGATTGCGGAGTCGCCTCATCCCGATGGAAAACACCGTCGATTCAAACGTCTGAACGAGCTGGCCGAACGCCTCCCGATCTCCAGCCTGAGCCTGCAAGACGAGCGGCAAGAATTCTGCGTGATCCATAATGAACGTTTCCCAATGCGCTCGCGGGCGTCGTCGTGACGCGGCGTGCGAAATATCCGGCGAAGTTGAGAATGACGATCACCGGCTGGGCGAGAAGTAATGCCCGAAAGCAGAACTTCTCGATCCAAGACGCGGAGTGAACGTCGGGCAGGCGGGCCTGGAGAGCGAGAGCGTCAAACGCGAACGAACGCGCGGACACGATCCGCCATCAAGCCGGGTACCTAACTTCGAACAGAGAGCAATCCCTGACGATGGTCTCAGCCGCTAATCGAGCGACTGAGCACCAGCATGGCCCACGCGGGAGTCGGTAGTTGATGGCTGGCATCCAACCGCCAACAACTACCGAAGCGTGAACTGAGGGCCTCAGTTTCTCTGCCCAGCCTGCGGCCTCGTCCCTGGGTCTCGCGACGCATCTGACTCTGTTTGGAGTCAGCGGAATCGCCCAAAGGGAACGTGGAACAGGACTGGAACTGAGAACACGAAGCCTCAAGGTCGGGACGCAGGACGACGCGGTCGGCTACGCAGTGGCGTTCAACGCCGGGGAGATACGACCGATGGGCATTCGCTGCATCCACAACCTGACCGGCTGCGAAGCTGGCTTTGGCGTTGATCATCGAGTTTTGCATGCCTAGTGAATTTGTCATCGGGGGTACCTCCTGCGGGAACCGCAGTCGTCGGAAAACATTCGTCAAACAACAGTGTTTCGGAAGAAAAATCCGCAATTCTGAGGTCTGCGTGGGTTTCGCCCCACGCTCGCGGCGGAAGTCACTGGGATTCCGCGATGCACGAAAGACATCGAACCACGGGGAAAGGTTCGCCCATTTTTTCGTCGGCCCGGAAGATTTTTCTCAAATTGACGGTGAGCCTGCCAGCCAGAGTCCATTTATTTTGGTAAGCGGCGGGACTGGCAGGGCCAATGCCTTTTTGAAGCTGGGCAAGATGTAGGGTGGGACCAGCGGCGCTTCGCCGCGCCGGCCCACCAGCAATTCTCGAAGATTCATGATGGTGGGCCGGCGCTCGAAGCGAGCTGGTCCCGCCCTACGTTGAAAAAGGCGATGGCCCTGCGGGACGGGCACGAAGAGGCGATCCATCGCAGCGAGGCCGTGATCGGCAATACTCGCCGATGAGAGCGATCTGAGCCTGGTTTTCACGCAGTCAAACTCAGCGCCCTCAGAAAAATCGGAAGAATCCGTAAAGTTTGACACGGCGGGCGGCCGATGATCGAGGAGCTAGGCTTTCGTGCTTCGCGAGCCACATTTTTTGTCGAGACTCCGGGAAAGGATTCCCTCCAAATGAATCTGCGTCGTTGGGCCACACTGAGTAGTTTGTTGCTTCTGTCTTCCATCGGTTGCTGCCATTCGCGGTGCGTGTCTTCGGATCCGTGCGACCCCTGTGGTCCAGCTCCCACATGCGGCCGGTATGTCTCGGGTTGGATGGGGCACAAGATTCAGTCTTGGCGCATGAGAAACTACGGCTGGGGCTGCGGCGGATGTGATTCGTGTTCGTGTGGCAACGGTGGCGAGATGTTCGCGTCGGGATGTGATTCGGGAAATTGTGCATCCGGAAACTGCGGCGGTGTGGTGATGGGTGGCTCGCCAACCGGATGCGCCTGCGGTCAGCAGCACTCGGAATACGCACCGAGCGTTCCCGGTGTTCCAAGCCAGATGACAGCTCCCGTGCCACACTCCTACGGACCAACTCCAGCCCCGGTAGTCGCTCCACCACAGGTGCCGATGGACAAGGCTCCGATCGACAATGAAGTCGGGCCACCTCCTGCCGATGCGAACACCACACGCCGAAGCTCGTCGGGGCCTCAGCATGTCTCGGTCGAAGAGTTCCACCGGCTGCCCGGAGTTGTCGTCTCAGGTTCGATGAGCCAGTCGCCTCAGTCGTCGGTACCAAGCTTGTCGAGTTCCGTGAACGCGACGCAGCCTCTCCTTGCCGCACCGCAGTTGTCGTCGGTCCCCGCTCCACCGCGAGTGGTTTCGTCCGGTGCTCAGCAAGTGAACTGGGTTCCCTCGAAGCAATGACAGCGCCGTCTGACGCTTGAAACACGCTCATTCAAAACGATCACGCGGCGAGGACCAAAGTCTTCGCCGCGTGATCGTTTTTGAACTCATGCCGAGGTCGGCGTGTCGGTGTGCGTGGACTTCTTCGAGTTTGAAACGTGACTCATTGAGTCACGTACTTGTTTTTGCCTTCAAAAGTTGCCTTCATCGCTCCGCGTGAAGACAGCCGTGCGCGAGTTGAGTGCTGATTGTTCCATCCACCTCTCCACTCACTCGGCTATCTTCACGCGGAGCGATGAAGGCTACTTTGGTCTGAGGCGCAGCCCTCGCGGGAGTCTTCGGAACGCACCACGACTGGCGACTTCAGAAATCTCCGGCCACTTGACCGAGCGGCGTCAAAGGATTTCGAGCGTTGGCATCCGTGGAGTTTCGAGCAGTTGCTTGGCGAGTTGCATCGCCGCCTGTTCACACATGCTCACAAGTGGACCGCGTGAAGGATTGTCTTCCGAGAAGAGGCTCGCGATGCGGCCATCGTCTCCGCGAATCCGAATCCCCGCATCGATCGGCAGTTCACCGAGGAATGGGATTCCTAGTTCTTCTGACTTTTTCCGCACACCACCTCGCCCAAATATCTCGCCCGTCATGTTCTCGACGAGGCCGAGAATGGGAATCTTCACTTGTCGGAACATGCTGATGGCTTTGATGGCATCGAGCAGCGCGACCTGCTGTGGCGTACAAACGACGATCGCTCCCGCCAGCCCCAGCAATTGAGACAGTGTCAGCGTGACATCGCCTGTTCCCGGCGGTAGGTCGATGATGAGATAGTCGAGGTCGCCCCAGTCGGTGTCTTTCAGAAACTGCGTGATCGCACGATGGAGCAGCGGGCCGCGCCAGATCACCGCTTGATCCGGTTTGACGAAGTAGCCCATCGACATCACCTTCAGGCCATCAATCTCGACCGGCTCGATTCTTTCGATTTCCTCACCCGTGGCGGTCGTGTGTTTGACCGCGACCGGCATCCCGTGCGAACCGACCATGTGCGGAATGCTCGGGCCGTACACGTCGGCATCCATCAGTCCCACTTTGCAGCCCAGCGACTTCAGTCCGAAGGCCAGCGCCGCCGCGACGGTACTTTTGCCGACGCCCCCCTTGCCGCTGCCGACCGCGATCACGTTCTTGGCACGCAAGCCGATCGAACCACCGCTCATTTTGCCGCGCACGTTCGAGATGAAAGCGACTTCAACGGGGCCAGCATCGGGAATCGACTCGCGAATCGCGGAGGTCACGGCCTCGGTGATTCGTTCGCGGCGCGGATACGCTGGCGTGGGCAGGTCGATGGTCACAGTGATCGAGTTACCCGCACCGACGACCGCTTTGCTGAGCATCCCCATCTCACCGAGCGATCGGCCGATCTCGGGGTCACGGAGGTTGCGGAGTCGTTCCAACACTTGCATCTCAGTCGGCATCTCGTCGTCCAGTTGGGGCAAAGCCAGTTTGATTTGGTGGTGAGGTTGAATCAGGGGCTAACAGCCTGTTGAAAAAGGGAGGGCGAGGCTCCCGCCGAGCCGGTGACGGGTGGAAAGTCACTTGTTTCTTGCTCCCGATAAACGTTTTTCAACAGGCTGTTAAGGCGGGCGGAAAGAGTTGTCTGCCCCACACCAACCCGAAGTGTGAACGAGGGCGTCAATAGACTTCGCCCTCGTTCACACTTCGGGTTGGTGTCTTCGGATAAATCATTTCTTGCCGCTCGCCTAAGAACCTGTCCAAAAATGACACCAACCCGAAGTGTGAGCGAGGACGAGAGTCGAGCGACATGCGTCCTCGCTCACGCTTTGGGTGAGTGTTGATCGAAACACGGCGTCATTCTTGAACAAGGTCCAAAGGCCGCAGAGTTGTAGCAGTGCCACCCAGGACCGGCAACGACCCGACTCACGCCAGACGCAGTTGACGCAGGCAGAGCCGAGCCAACTCCGCGCCGGTGACTTCATCACTCACGAACGCGACCGCTCCGGCCTCGCGCACGGTCCATTCGAGGTCCGCGAGATCGGCCGATACGCACGCAATGACCGACCTCGCGTGAGGCTCGCGAATCTGACGGCCCAGCCATCCCAAGCATTCTGCCGGAGCGGATTCCAAATCCAGCAGAACAACTGCCGAGGCCACATCCTTTGTCGCGGTGTCGAGGTCCTGCACGCTGCGGCATTCGCGTACCTCGACCTGTTGTTCCGCAAGCTGTCGCTGAAGTTCCGGCCCCCAGAACGGCCGTCGTTCAAACACCGCCACACACCGCGTGGGACGAACCATGACTCCAGACACGATCTGCTCCTTCAACCGAGTGAGTGGTCGCACAACGTGATTTTCTTCGGGGTTGTTTTCGCTCATACCTGACGTGGCCCAAGAAGAGCGGTTGGCGAGTCGTGTGCCGTCAGGCCATGGGGGTTCTTTGGACGCGATCCAGAACCCGCAGCTTGACGGCAGGCGACTCGCCAAAAACAGGGCACGGACGGTCTCGGGAGGTATACCGCGACTTGAGCCGCGCCGCATTCTGGTCAACGTGATGCGCCGCCAGTACCCTTGGCCGCACGAGTTGAACTGACAACGATGACGTGGAGACGGAGCCGCATCGGACGCGAGCCGCCTCCGATCAATCACAACCACGATCAACATCCGCAAACGTTCAACCCACGGTGTCCCTCAAGCCACGTTTTCAGAAAGCCACGCGCCATGAATCGCCTTGCCACCACATTGATATTCGTCACTCTGACTGGCTGCGGGATGCAGTCGCTCGAAGAACAGACGAAGAAATCCCCGAACGGCATCATCGGGAAGAAGACTCAGGACATCGGCCAGTTCGATCCGAAGGCCGGAACAAAAGTCAGCGACAGCAAGATCGCCGCCACCGACATGATCACGGCTCCGGTTTCGGCTTACGGGCCGATGTTAGAAAAGATTTCCAAGTCGCACATTGAACATGCCGTACGGCTGTTTGAAGCGACCGAAGGCCGATACCCGAAGGACTACGACGAATTCTTCGAGAAAATCGTCAAGGCCAACAACATCCAGTTGCCCGTTTTGCCGGGCGGCAAGAAGTATCAGTACGATGTCGAGAACCATAAGTTGGAGGTCATCGACGCGCCAGCCGCTGCCGCTCCGGCCACCGCCACGCCGTGATGAGTTTCGCCTCGCACGGCCATCAGTGAGATGTTCGAGGTGAGCCGTGTGCCGTCAGGCCACGGGTTTCTTGCGACAATCAAGAACCTCTCCGCTTGGGCTGCGTGAGGTATACAAACGGACTCGCACAATGAGGCCGCGTAACGCAAGCGGCAATGATTGAAGTGCCCTTTCGCGGGGAGGCAGGCACTCCCAACACTGACGCTTCCGACAGAAGTTCGGTTTGCAGTGGGGTAGGTTTGTAACCTGCCCGTGATTCACGGCATTTCGGGCAGGTTACAAACCCGCCCCACGACTTTTGTCGGTTACGTCAACACTCATTCTTCCTTTGCCTTCGACTTCACTCTTGGAAAGCGTAGATGGTCCGCCTCGACAGCATTGGTCAGATCGCGATCACAGTGCGTGATGTTTCACGCGCGATCACGTTTTATCGCGACACGCTCGGCATGACGTTCCTGTTCGAGTTGCCCCGCATGGGCTTTGTCGAGTGCGGTGGCGTACGGCTGATGTTGTCACTGGCAGAGTCGGCTCAACTCAATCACCCCGCCTCGATCATTTACTACAAGGTGGCTGACATCACGGCGACATTTGAGGAATTGGCGGAGCGAGGCGTCGAGTTCGTCTCGCCCCCGCGACTCGTCGCGCCGATGCCCGATCACGATCTTTGGATGGCGTTCTTCCGCGATCCCGATCAAAACGTGCTGGCCTTGATGAGTGAAGTGCGTCGTTGCGCGGAGGCAACTCCATGACGTTTCTGGCGGTGAAACTCTTCGCCAAAGCACGCGACTTGGCAGGCTACGAAGTCGTCGAACTGGATTGGACCGACGGTGAGGCAGTGGCCGAGCTGAAGCGGCGACTCGTCGGACAATATCCAAAACTCGCACCACTTGCCGCGCGGCTGTTGGTCGCGGTCAACAACAACTACGCCACGGACGATACGACGCTGAACGCCGCCGATGAAGTTGCCTGCTTCCCGCCCGTGAGCGGTGGGTGAACGTTTTCAACATCAACCCGCAGCGCGAGCAAGGACGAGTATTTTCAACACCAACCCGCAGCGTGAGCAAGGACGGGAGTTGCTTGATATTTCAGAACCAACCGAAAGTCTGATGAACGTGCGCCCTCGCTCACGCTTTTTGAAGTTGCGCACTCGCGTTTTGTAGCTGAGTTCGCAAGAACTCAGGGGCTTCGCAGGTGCCGAAAAGGCTGAATTCTTGCGA
>JAYTGQ010000643.1:0-11714 GCA_043733345.1 Schlesneria sp. | reverse complement strand
GCGCTAGCCCCGGTTTGGACGACACAAACCGGGGCTAGCGCCCTGCGGCTGATCGGGAAGTTATTGCGGCCCCGCTCCTAACGAAAGCTGGCGACCGCATCGATCACCGACTCGAACAGGTCGAAGCGTTGATCGAGACGAGTCACTTCAAAAATCTTGCGGCCGGGATCGGCGAGTCCACTGATCTTGACCGTACCTCCCGCATGTCTGGCTTGGTCCTGCAAATCGAGCAGGGCCGTGAGACCGACGCTGTCGAACAGTTCACTCCGGTCCATTTGCAAAACGATCGACGACCGCCCCTGTTGCAAATGCTCTTCCAAGGACAAGACCAAGTGGCGCGAGGTCTCTTCGGTGAGATCGTCCGGTGTATGCACGACCAGCACGCTGCCAAAAGTTTCCGTGGTGATGTGCATGGTGGCTCTCGAAGCTCGGTCACTCGTTGCGTGGTCCACGCGGTCGATCGATGATTTCAGAACGAGGAGGTCGATAGTTCGCACTCGCTGTCAAAACGCGACATGCGCGGCGTGGAGGTGAGTCGCAGGATGTCGTAGGCCCGCATGACCAGTTCGCGCGGGCTGAAGGGTTTCATCACGACGGCAGACAACCGCAGTTCGGTTTCGAGGTCTTCTTCTTCGTCCAATTCAAAGCCGCGCGCGGTCAGCATGATGACCGGCAGGTCGGCTAATGCGGCATCGGCCCGCACACGGCGAACCAGATCGGCACCGTTCATCCCCGGCATCGTGTAATCGGTGATCAGCATGGCGGAGGGTTCGCGCCGGAGCAGCTCCCAACCGGTTTCGGCATCGGGCGCTCCGTGAACGTCGAAGCCCGCGCGGGTGAACTTCAGGGAGATGGCGCGCACGATGTGCGGTTCGTCGTCGCAAACGATGATGCGGTGAGACATGACAAAGCTCCTCGTTAAGGGTCGGGCATCAGTTCAGTTGCGGACAGCCTGCAACTCGGCGGAACGGGTTCCTCGTTCGCGGTGTCCCAGTGGGATTCGCACCGTGAAGCAACTCCCCAGATTGACCTGAGACGTGACGGTGATCGCTCCGTCGTGCATGTTCGTGACGATGTATTTGACCAGCGCCAGACCGAGTCCCGTGCCAGCGGCGGCTTTGCTGTTTTGAGGGACTCGGTAGAACCGCTCGAACAGTCGCTGCAACGACTCCGAGGGAATCCCCATGCCGTTGTCTTGCACTTCGATGACCGCCCGTGTCTCTTCCATGCGGCTTCGCAATCGCACCTCGCCCCCCGGCGGCGTGTACTTGATGGCGTTTGACAGCAGGTTGATGACCGCTTGGCCAAACAAGTCGTTATCGATGTGGGCCGGCAGGTACAGTTCGCTGAGTTCTTCCACGATGCCGATCTGTTTTTCTTGGGCCGCAGCAGTCACCACGTGAAGGGACTTCCTCAGCACGAGATTGAGATCGACATCCTCGCGCTGCACCTTGATCACACCGCTCTCAACGCGCGCGATGTTCAACAGATTATTGACCAGTCGAGTCAGTCGCAGCACCTGATCGTCGATGAACTTCAGCAGTTCGTGACGCTCGGCCGGATCTTCGACATCGCCATCCATCATCAACTCGGTATAGGCCCGGATGCTGGCCAGCGGCGTCTTCAGTTCGTGACTGACCGACGACACAAATTCGGCCTGCTTGTTTCGTTCCTGCGTCTCGGCGCGGATGTCGTCCAGCACGGCGGCCACTCCGGTCACGCGACCGTCGTCGTCGTACAGATTGCCAACGCGGGCGCGATACACGGCGGTCTCACCGCCCAACTCGAAGCTCAAGTCTCCAATACTCTGTTTCGACGCGGCGCACCGCGCTCGCGTGGAAGCCACGAGAGCCTTCAGCCCCGCGATCTTCTGCCAAGCCAAAGCCGGAAGCTGCGGGGTTGTTCCCATCACGGAAGTCATCAGCGTCGCGGCGTTGGCGTTGTGATAGATCAGTGATTCATCGGCATCGAAGATGAACGCGGGCTGCTCCAACTGCTCCAGCGTCTGTTCGAGTCGCCGCACGAGATTGCGAAGCAAGTGCGACTTCGCTTCCGAGCGAGTCCTTTGATCGGTCGCCCGGCGCGCTTCCGCCGTCACACGCCGAATGTGATGAGTGCCCGCGTGAACCAGGCCGTGAAACATTCCCGTTCGCGGCAGGTCGATGTCCAATAAGTCCGCTCGCCTCATCAGCGATTCCGCCGCCGCCGCCTGTCGTTGGCACAACAGCATCGACAGCATCACGCCGACAGCACATCCGCCCAAAGTGATCGCGGTGGGTAGCCAAGCTTGGTACGCCGTCGCACTAAACAGCATCGCCACAGCACCACAGACCAACGACGGCCCGCACCAAGCCATGAGCCATGGACTCTGGCTGACGACTAATCGAGTCTCCTCCGGCATTGGCGCGAAGTAGCCCGAGTCGTTTAGCGAGACCCCGCGCAGAGTGGAGAGCGATTCAACGGCCATGACCGAGCCTCAAGATCGAATGAACAACACAGTCGGATGGACAGCAGAGCGGAGAGCCTTTCCGTCGAATGAGCTGCCCCGCAAGCCACCTCGCATCGGCAAACCTAGGTCGAGGTTTGCATGTTGTCCAATTGCCACACCGTTGCTCTGACGCAACCCGCAACGTGGCCGTTTGAGTACTCCCGTTCTGACGGTTTGTCCGCAAATGCCGGTCATAGCGCGAAGTCCGATCGGCGCGGAACGGGGCGGTGATCTCGGGTACGTAAAACGGATTTCCTTGCAAGAACGCTGGCGCGGCGAGACACTCCTCCACCGTGTTCGGACTCAGCAGTCTTGGGGCAGCTTGTCCGCCGCTTCCAATTCTTCGCTATCGCCTTCTTCGCTACCGACATTACTGAATTGATCGCTCCCTCATGACCAAGCCGTCACCCGAAAGCACCCCCGAGTACTCGCTGTCGCGCGTCATCTGTCGCAACCGGAAGGCGAAGCACGAGTATGAACTCATCCAGCAGCTTGAGTGCGGATTGATCCTGCGCGGCAGCGAAGTGAAGAGCGTTCGCAACAACAAAATTTCGATCGAGGAAGCCTACGTCCAAGTTGAGAACAACGAGGTTTGGCTGATCGGCTGCGACATCGCCGAGTACCCTCAAGCGACGTACCTCAACCACGACCCCAAACGCCGCCGCAAGCTGCTCTTGCACAAACGCGAGCGAGAGAAATTCGCCAAGTCGTCACAACAGAAGGGCCTCACGCTGATCCCGCTCGACGTGCATCTGTCGCGCGGCCTAGTCAAGGTGACGGTCGCCGTTGCCAAGGGACAGAAGGAGTACGACAAGCGGCAACGGATCAAACAAGACTCGGCCAATCGCGACATCCAACAGGCCATGAAACGCGGCCGGGACTGACCAGTTCTCTCAGCAATACTCCCCTGCGGCATGGATGACACTGTGGTCATGAGGTTCGAGGGGCTAATGAAATTCTGGACGTTGCACGACCCCGCCCATGGCATCGTGGACGGGGAACCTGACCACAAACGCACCGCGGTCCTTCGTTTTGACAAGCATCTCCAACTTTGTGCATTCCAGCCGCGTGACGAGGCAGAAGAGGACCGCTTGATCGGCAGCCGTATAGCCACCGGTCGCCTTAAACGCGGTCACACCCCGCTTGAGTTCCGTCAGAATGGCTTGCCGAATGGACTCGTGCTGTGCCGAGAAAATCAGCACACCGTTGTATGCCTCGATGCCGTGCAGAAGATACTCGACCGTCTTCGACGCGGCGAAGTACGTGAGCATTGAATACAGGGCCGGTTCGATCCCCATGAACAGCGCGGCGACGGCAAAAATAAACACGTTGAGGACCAGAATCACTTCACCGACGGTCGCAAATGTCCGTTTGCTGAGGATGACCGCCAAGATTTCCGTCCCATCCAGAACTCCGCCACCTCGAATCGCCAAGCCGATGCCAGCCCCGACGAAGAAACCGCCAAACGTCGCACCCAACAGCTTGTCCGCCGTGGCAACCGGGTAGGGAACGACAGCCAGGCAGATCGCCAGTCCGATGATCGCCAGCGAACTCTTGATGGTGAACATCTTTCCGAGGTGCTGATATCCGATCGCGACGAACGGAGCATTGACGATCAGCAGCAAAACGGGGAGCGGCACCGCCGTCAGCTCCGCGATCAGCATCGAGATGCCCGTAACGCCGCCATCAATGAAGTGGTTCGGCAGCAGAAATCCCTTCAGCCCCAATCCTGCGACGAGAATGCCGGACACGATGTACGCGGCGCTCCGCATGTTCCGCATCGTACTGTCGAGCATCAGGGGCATCGCGTCCACCTCCTCATCGAGCTCATCGAGCCACATCACTTCGCTTTGATCGCCGCCTTCACCGCCGACTCGATCTGTTCGTGAGTGAACTCTTTGTCCTCACCGCTTTCAAACTTCTTGAAGAGTTTCCCGTCCTTGCCGTAGATTTTGAAGTGAGGCAACGCTCCCTCAGCGATGTCGAACGCTTCGGCTCCGTCGTCCGAGATGTCGAGCGAACTAACGAGGTTCTCAAACTGAGCGTCCTGTTTGACGAGGAACTCTTTCACCTTGTCAGGCACTTGCCCCTTGACCGGATCGTCGAAGCAAAGCGACACGACAACCACGCCTTTGTCCGCGTAAACCTTCGCCAGCTTGACCGTCTCAGGGAACGCCTTCCGACACGGAACGCACCACGTCGCCCAGCAATCGACCACGACCACCTTGCCCTTGCTCGACGCGACGATCTTGTCGTAGCCCGCCTTGTCCACGACCCGCACGCTGATCGGCTTCGAGGCTCCCTGCGCGGCGGCTGTTGTTGAGTAAGCACCAGCGATCAGCAGGCCGCTCGCGCCGACAACCGCATGCTGCATCCAGTCGCGCCGTGATTGAACTTCGTCCATGATGGTCCTCGTTGAGTGATGAAGGTGATCGGATGGTATTTCGCTCTGGGGGCGGGCGTTCAAATCCTGTGGAAAAACGTAGGGTAAGCCTCTGGCTTGCCCTTCTTCCAACTTCCAACGGCGTTCACGGGCAAGCGAGACGCTTACCCTACGTTCGGTATACCAAGCTCGCGACAGCTTACTGACACCCGCCGTTCTTGCCAGTGCATAATCGCTTCAACCTGACCAACCCTCACGACCAGCAGCCGTTCTCTGACTGTCAGTGTTGACGTGGCTCTTCGGCGGCTGTTATCAAACTGCCCTTGCCGATGCGAAGGAGGCGACCTCTACTAGATGTTGCCCAACCCGCCGAGGATCCCGCCATGACATCCCGCCTGCCTGCTTGTTGCCTCATTCTGATCTCGTTCGCTGCCACGACCGGCCAACTGGCTGCCGTCTTTGCCGCCGAACCGTTGGCTCCGCGCATCGACCAACTGATCGAAGCGGGGCAGGTCGGCCCGATCGCTCCGTTGTCGATCGACTCCGACTTCCTCCGCCGCATCACACTCGATCTGACTGGCGATCTGCCATCGTCCGTTGAAGCGCGCGCCTTCCTCGACGACGCGACTCCGAACAAGCGGGAGTTGCTCGTCGATCGCCTCCTAGCCAGCCCGCGCTATCCGATTCACATGGCCAACGTGTTTGACGTGATGCTGATTGAGCGACGGCCCGCCACGCATGTGACCGTTGTCGAGTGGCAGAAGTACCTGCAAGAGGCGTTTATGGCGAACAAGCCGTATGACCAACTCGCGCGAGAAATCCTGTCGGCCGATGGCGTCGATCCGGCTTTGCGGCCCGCCGCCAAGTTCGTGATGGATCGCGCGGCCGAACCGAACCTGCTTGCCCGAGACACGTCGCGCGTTTTCTTCGGGATGGATTTGCAGTGTGCCCAGTGCCACGACCATCCGCTCGTCGATCACTATCTTCAGACCGACTATCACGGGATGTACGCCTTCTTCCAGCGGACGACGCTCTTCGCCGATGCGGCCCAAAAGAAGTCGTTCCTCGCTGAAACATCGAGCGGCGATGCCAGCTACAAGTCGGTCTTCACCGGCGATGCCGGTCACACGCGACCTCGATTGCCCGGCGAAAACGAACTCGACGAACCCCGCTTCCGACAGGGTGAGGACTACACCGTTGCCCCCGCCGCCAATGTGAGGTCCGTCCCGAAGTACAGCCGCCGCGCGAAGCTGGCGGAACTCGCCACGAACGGCAGCAACCGGCAGTTCAACGTCAACATCACGAACCGGCTTTGGGCGCAGTTGATGGGCCGAGGACTCGTCCATCCCGTCGATCTGCATCATCCTGACAACCCGCCGTCGCACCCGGCCGTATTGGATCTCATCACGAACGAATTCGTGGCGATGAAGTACGACATGCGCTGGCTGATGCGAGAACTCGTGCTGACGAAGACGTATCAGCGGTCGATCGACCTCCCCGCCGATCCCGCTCCGCAATTGGCTGTCGCTGTGCAGCAGACGCCAGTCGTCGAGGCGGAACACGTCCGATTGAAGGGGATCGCCGACGCCTCGCGCAAGGCGGCCGATGCGGCTCGCGAGGAATGGAAGACGGCTCGTAAGACGCTCGAACCGGCCGAGGCGGCGTGGAAGGCGGCCGAGGTGGAAGTCGCGAAGATCAAGAAGCCGGTCGATGACGCCCTTGTCGCGCTGGCCGCGACCGCGACCGCCACGACCGCGAAACAAACGGCCATCACCGCGGTGAACGAAGCCGCCGCCAAGACGACCGAAGCGGCCAAGCTCTTGCCCGCCGACAAGGAACTGGCGGGAGCCGTCGCGACGTTCACCGCCAAGCAGGCGCAACTAACCACCGAACTGGCGGCCCTGCAAAAACAGGCGACCGACCAAACGGCGGCGCATCAAGCGGCGTTGGCGAAGTTGAACGAAGGCTATCCGCCCGCCGATGCGGCCTATGCGGCGCTCGTTGAAGCGGCGAAGCCAGTTGATGCCGCGAGCGCCAAATTCCTCATCGCGTGGAATCAGCACAAGGCCGATGCGGCGCTGGCCGGTGCGCAAAAGAAAAAGCTCGAACAGTTGCAGGCGCACGTCGCACTGAACACCGCCCTCGCGAGTGCCGTCGCTGCTCAAGCCGCTGTCGAACCGACGAAGGCGGAACTCGCCGCAGCCATGCTGGCGGTCGAGCAGCAGCAGGTCGAGGTCACCAAACAGACGGCGGCTGTGGCCGAGATGGACAAGGCGCTGGTTGAGGCCACCAAACTGCTGGACGAAGTAAAGGTTGCGTTCGCCGCGAAACAAGGCGTCGTCCAATCGGTGGCCGAAGCGATCGCCAAGACGGACGCGGTCCTCGCCAAGCTGCCGGGAGACGCCGAGATCACGCTGGTCGTCGTGAAACTCAAGGAGAAGCACGAGCCACTGGCCAAGGAAGCCGTGACGCTCGAACAGGCAATGGTCGCGCGGGACGCAGCCGCCAAAGATGTCGCGGGGAAGCTCGCCGCGCTGAAACAAACGCTCGCAGCCGTCACGACCGAGATGGCGACTCGCCAGCAAACCGTCACGTCCAAGACGAACACGGTGAATCAATCGCTCGCCGCCGTGCAGACGACTCAGGCAGCCGTCGCCTCGGGCCGCGTCCAACTGGCCGAACTCTGGACGAACGCGGCGGGAGTCCGCGTGATGAAGCAGCTCAACCCCGAACAGCTTGCCTGGGCCGCACTGCAATCGACCGGCGTCGTCGAACCTCATCGTCCCGCCGCCGAAGCCGAGATCGAGAAGACAATTCCGAAGGCCAGCGTCACGGCAGACCCCGTGCTCGCGAAGACCCGCGAATTCAAAGTCGCCGCACAAATCCAAGAAATCCATCGCGGCAACGTCGCCGGTTTTACCTCGCTCTACGGTGGCTCGGCCGGGCCGGGACAAGATGACTTCTTCGCGTCGGTTGATCAGGCGTTGTTCGTTGCCAACGGCGGTTCCGTCATCGGCTGGGCCGGAGGCGGACAACTCATCGGTCGCCTGATGCCGCTCACCGAACCAAAGGCCCTTGCGGAAGAACTTTATCTCAGCGTCCTCACCCGCCGCCCGACCGACGCCGAGATCGCCGAGACAACTCAACAACTGACCACCCGCGCCGCCGAACGCCCCGCCGCCCTGAGAGACCTCATCTGGGCCTTGGTCACGTCGGCAGAGTTTCGATTCAATCATTGAGGGAGAAGCTGTTAGCGGTAAGCTTTTGGCTGTTAGCCAGACGTTGCAATGAAAGAATTGAAGGACGTTCTATGACACAACTGCGTCTGCTTCGTCGTACTGGACTGATGCTGTTGACGCTGATCATCAGCTTGCTGTCGATGTCCCGCGCTGAAGCAATCATGTTTTACTCGGACAAGATCGAGAGACCGATTGACTGGACGTTTATGTCTGGTACTGAACGAATCGGGATTGCAGAAGAGATCCGGGTCAGAATCGGCACTGGATCGTGGGAAGAGCGAGAAGTCCTGTCGGTCGGGACGGCGATCCATTTTGGTTTCGGGGCGGTCACGGTCCCGTGTCGTTTGCCGGTGTTTGTGACAGGTGTGGTCGGGGCTGTCTTCGCAGTGGTGATGTTGGCGATGCTGCCGAGTCTGCGGCGACGGTGGACCATGAGTCGGGGATCGTAGATCACATTTCAAAACTAGCCCGACGCGCAAGCGAGGGCTTTGATTTCGATGAACGGTTGGCCCTCGCTTGCGCGTCGGGCTGGTTTCAAGAGGAGACTCGATCATGCGATGCAATTACGCCTGCGGTTCTGGTGAGCACACGATGGCGCGACGCCAGTTCCTTGGAACGATGGCGGCGGGGACGGGGGCCATGTTTGGCGGGCTGTCGATGCTCGCCCGGCCTGCGATCTCGGCGGAGCTGAACAAGCAGCAGAAGCGAGTCCTCGTGTTCAACATGCACGGCGGGCTGAGTCAGTTGGAGAGCTGGGATCCGAAGCCGGGGACTCCGACGGGCGGGCCGTTTCGCGCGATCAACACGTCGGTGCCGGGAACTCAAATCTGCGAACTGTGGCCCGAGACCGCGAAGCAGATGCACCGGCTGGCCATTGTCCGCGGCGTGAACACCGCTGAGGACGATCACGGCAAGGGGATCAAGATGATGCTGACCGGGCGGCGCGAGATGCCCGGCGTCGAGAACCCGGTCCTCGGTGCGGTCGTTGCCAAGGCAGTGGCCAATGAGGCGAGCGGTCTGCCCGGTCACATCCAGATTACGGCGGGTGGAGGCGGGCGCGCGAATGACTCGGCGTATCTCGGGCCGAAGTATGCGGGACTGTATCTGGGCAACGGCCAGCCTCCCGCAAACACCGTGCGCCCTGACGCCGTTGCCGCTGCGGCCGATGAACAGCGGAACGCGATGCGCCGCGCGGCCAACGAACGGTTCCTGTCCCGTCGCCGCACGGCCATGACCGATGCCTACACGTACAGCTACGAACAGGCTCAGCAACTGATGGCTCAACGGGACATCTTCGATGTCTCCAAGGAGTCGGAAGCGGATCAGGCTCGCTACGGCAAGCATGACCTCGGCCGTCACTGCCTGCTCGCTCGAAGGTTGATCGAGAGCGGCATCACCTATGTCCAAGTGAGCCACTCGAACTACGACAGCCACAACGAAAACTTCATCTTCCACGGCGAGCAGATCGGCGAGTTCGACCGACCGTTCGCAATGATCGTGGCCGACCTGGCTGATCGAGGCTTGCTCGAAAGCACGCTGATCGTGGTCCTTTCCGAATTCGGAAGGACTCCGAACATCAACCACCTGTCGGGGCGCGATCACTGGAGCAAGGCGTGGTCGGTGTTGCTCGGAGGCGGTCGGATCGTCCCCGGCGCGGTCATCGGCAAGACAGGCCCCAACGGTACTGAAGTGACCGACCGTCAGGTCGATCACGGCCACCTGTTCCACACCTATTTACAAGCGGTGGGAGTCGATACTTCAAAGTCGTTCGACATCGGCGGTCGCCCAATTCCCATCGCCGACCCTGCCTACAGCGGCATCAAGGAACTGCTGGCCTGACAGAGAAGCTGGCTGCTTTCGATCGGTCTTGAGCGTTTTCCAGTTCTCTGTCACATTCCGGCCTGTCTCATTCTCCGGCTTGCTGTTGTGGGCAAGGTTCTGTCGCAAGACGGAGAGTTCTACGGGAACTGAATGCGGTGAGCTGTCGTATGCCTTGGCTTCGTGATCGATCCGGCCGATTTTTGTCGCTGTTGCTCGTCGCAACGATGTGCGGCTGCGCGTCGCTTCCCGCACGACAGGCGTCCGTCAGCAACCCCGTCTTCGTGCGAGCCAACAACCACGAAGAGGCTTGGGAACGAACCGTCGATGTCGTCCATGACTATCTGTTCGAGATTGAGCGCGAGAATAAGCTGGGGGGCGTGCTGGAGACCCGCTACAAAACCGGAGCGAACTTGTTCGAGCCGTGGCACCGCGATTCGAGCGGGGCGAGGAACAGAGCGGAGAGTACTTTGCAGTCAATCCGTCGGAAGGCGTTTCTCAGCCTGACACCGGTGGAAGGTGGTTTCATGGTGGGGGTCGAAGCACACAAGGAACTGGAAGATGTGGCGCGCGCCGCCAATTCTGCGGGGCCAGCAACATTTCTCGACAACAGTCCGCTGCAAAGGGATCTGAATCCGGTCGTCGGACAGGCCACTCCCTCGGGTTGGATTCCGCGAGGCCGAGACTTGGCGTTGGAACAGTCGATCCTGCTGTCAATTAATCGGGCGTTCGGCCAATAAGCCGATTATCACGCCAACAGTCCCACGCTGTTTCTCGGACGATTGACGAATCGACACTCAGTCGCCATTATCCCGCCTCGATTTGCCAGTTTCGTAGAGAAAATTCAGGGCGTGGGAGTTATTGCATGGGTCGTTATACGGGTCCCAAGGGTCGAATCAATCGACGACTTGGTTCGATGGTGTTCGAGAACCACGGTGCGGTGAAGGCGCTGGAAAAGCGTCCGAATCCCCCCGGCATGTCTCAACGCCGTCGCAAGCTGACCGTGTACGGTGAAGCTTTGGCTGACAAGCAGAAGATCAAGTACCACTACGGTATGCGAGAAGCTCAACTCCGTCGGTACTTCTCCAAAGCACGCGCTCAAAAGGGTAACACCGGCGAACTGCTGTTGATCATGTGTGAGCGTCGGCTCGACAACGTGATTCGCCGGGCCGGCTTCACTGTGACGCGCATGCAAGCGCGCCAGGGTGTCGTCCACCGTCACTTCCAACTGAATGGAAAGACGATCGACAAGCCCTCGATTTTCGTTGAGCCGGGTGATGTGATCACTCTGCGAAACCGCCCTAACGTCCGTAAGTTGTACCGCGAAGTCGTGGACAGTGCTTCGCGACAGTCCGTCGATTGGATTTCCTTCGACGCGAAGGAACTGGAAGCCCGAGTTCAAGCTCTCCCATCTCACACGGATTCGACGGCACCTGACGTACAGATTGGTCGCGTCGTGGCGTTCATGTCACGCTGATGTGATTGGCCCCGTGAATTGCATTCAACAAGGCGTCGCCTCTTCGAGGGACGCCTTGCTTTTTTGATGCCCTCGCGATTGTCGAGTATCACTTGCCCTGATTCCATTCCGTCAGCCTTCGTCTTCGATGGCATCGCTTCCGTCCGAATCGAGTCTCCTCACTCCGACGACTACTATTTAGCGACCTCGTTGCCTTGGCCTCGCGCAAATTTCAATCACTCCGGCTGGAAAAACTTCTCATGTTCGATGGACGCCATCCTGCGATTCTGTTGTTCGGAGCACCGGGAGTTGGCAAGGGGACTCAAGGAG
>JAYTGQ010000642.1:0-4469 GCA_043733345.1 Schlesneria sp. | reverse complement strand
AAAATGATGAAGCACAGAATCATCCAGGCGGTCGGTCTCCGTGCGAGCCTCTTCCCTGATTTTGTGCTTCATCATTTTGCCATTCCGGTTTTGGCTTCGTTGGGTTGCGGGCAAAGCCCGCGCTGGGAAGTCCGGCCGTTTCTGCTTGAGTAACTCGGTGGTTTGCGTTGGTTCTGGCATCTATGAACTCGCGGCAAGCCGGGTGAACTGATTCTTCCGCGCCCTGGTGATAATCGCCAAACTCTTCCAAACCGGTACGACCGGCTCCAGCGATCGGCCTGCTGTGACCGATCCGAATCAGTGAAGTAAAGAAAGTGCCGTCGGCATTTTGTGGGCAGGTACGTCAGGAAGCGGTGTTGAGAGGTGACGCATGGCTGGATCACAACGGGATCAGCGACGGCTCGTTGATCTGCCTCGCAATTGGCGGCTGATTTCGGCAGCCGGTGTCACCGCATTCGGGCTGGCGTGTGGAGTCGGCCATTCTGCCTTGGGGGAGTGGTGGTCACTTCCAAGAATGAAGTCGTCCGTCAACGATGCGACTCCAAAGTCGGCGCGTGCGCCGGTGACCGACGCGAAGTCGGTGAGTTTGAAGTCGGCAACCGCACGCTCCAACGGCGCGACGGCGTCCGCTGCTGGCAATGGCTTCTCCGCAACGATCCACCGCTTGCAAGCCGACGCCCAGCAACAGGCCGAAAAGGGCGATCTCGACAGGGCTGTTCAACTCGCCGAGCGAGCCGCCAAGATTTCGGAAGCCTCTTCGCAATTGAATGGCTCCCTCCCGGATTGTTCACCCGAGCGGACAGCTCAATTTGCGAACGATCTGCGGTCTCGACGCGAGGCGATTGCGGGGCAAGTTCATCGTGTCGGAGCCACGCCGCCGATGACGGCTCCCGCGCCACTCTCCACCACGACAATTTCGTCAACGGCGAACGCCTCAATGGGTTCGCTGGCTTCTCCGTCGCAGAACAGCGCGACGGAGTCCGCGCGAGACCTGTCGCCGCCGACCCACGAGCGGATCAATTCCCACGAGCAAGACCTCGCCTGGGCCACCGACTTGCCGCCGACTCCCGCACCGGAACTCGAGTCCTTTCAGGCTCCGACCAAGTTCCGGCGAATCGTTCTCAATCGAGCGGCGACCGAGTCCGACGAACTGGAAGTGGAATCGCATGTTCAGCCCGACGAGGGGCTTGTCGTGCCGCAATCCGAAGACGTGATTGGTGAGCCGTTCGATCTCGATAGTGACCTCGAACAGTCCGTCGAAGTGCCGCCCATTTCAGTGGAATCGACTCCGACAAACGAGGCGCTTGCCAACGGACGAGCCGCTCGCGCGGAGGCGTCAACGCCGGTGGAAGAGTCGCTGCGTGAGCCGTTCCGCGACCAGATTCAACACGTTGCCGCCGATGGCCACGAGGAGGAGCCATCACCTTCGCCGTTCACTCGAAGGCGGGAATGGGAGGATGAAGAACTCAATGCCGAGCCGATTGCTTCCGCGAAGGCGATCATGCCAGTTGCGCCGCGATCCGCTGACCGCACGAGGACGCAACCCGACACAGAGATGAAGGAAAAGTCTGCGAACTCCTTTACAGACGAATCATTTCCCGTGCAGCGCGTCGTTCAGTTGCGCCGTCGTTTGGAGTCGGCCGCTTCGCTGAATCCCGGCGGTGCCTTCACGTTGACAGCTCAAGCCGAGGCTGCTCCGTCGGGCGCGAAGGAAGCCGCCGACCGCAGTTCGGTCGTCTCAACGAAGCACAGTCGATCGTCGCCGGAAACGTCTCCACAGGCCGTCGCCACGCCCGAACAAGTCTCGCCCCCTGAACGACACCTTGTGAAGCTGCGCGAACATCGCCAGCAATCGGGATCGGTTCAACAAACTCCTGCGGACGTGCTTCCGCCAGTTCATTCGACACGTCACCACTCCATCGGGTTCTCGGAACCGATCCTCTGGCAATCCGTCGAAGAGCGCAGTCCTGTCGTTCCGACATTGTCTCTCGTCAGCGATATTCGCAACCGTGATGATGGCGCTCGCCTCGCATTAGCCACGTCGTCCGCAGCCAATCTGCGTGGCGCGGCCGGAGCGAGCGAGGGGTCTCGCACCTCGACCGATCTCAATAGCGCGTTCCGGATTCCAGCCTCCCGCGCGGAGTCCCCCCACTTCGGCTCGATCGAATTGCGGGGCAATGAGGCACGAGGCTCGGAAGCGGGCGGTTCCGTCTTGTTCGCATCAAGCCATTCCACGTTGCAGTCGTCGATGGCGGATGGCCCGGCACTTGGCGAGACAAACAGATCAACGTCGGCGGTATTGGCGACTGCCCCACCGCAGAGTTCCGCTCGTAAAAAGAAATCCTCGGTGGCGAGGCCGAGTCAGGCCGTATCGCGGCAATCGTTCGCGCTGATCGAGCCACTGGCCGCGTCCCTCAATTTGTCCGTCGTCACGACGGCCTCGCTGCTCGGCGGTGTCGGCCTCGCGCTCTTGGGCTTCGGCTTGTTGCTCACCCGCGCCGCGTTCCGCTGGCGGCATGCCGGGTGAACCGGATCGTGGTTTGGCTGCCTGTTGAAAAATGTAGCTTGGACGCCCACGTCCGAGCGCATCCCAGTTGGAAGCGGACGGACGAGGGCGTCCGTCCTACAGGCAGTTACGCCAAGCGTGAGAGCCGGGCGAGGTCGTCCAACAGGGCATCCAGACTCAGGGCGACGGAGATGTTCTGGTCGAGGTGACTTGCCGCCGTGATGGTGCGGTCGATGAGTCTTCCCAACCGATCGAAGGGATCTGCGTGGGCAGCGATTCGATCGGCGAACGAGGTCGCTTCAGGGATCGCCACGGTCTTGCCGTCTTCCGCAGCGCTGTGACTCAGACGCCACAAGGCCGCGCGGTAGAACTCGACCGCAAACCGGATCAGCCAGTGAATGTTGACGCGCTGCGCGGGCGTGTCGGCGCTGATCTTATCGATCCCCTCAAACAACAGCTTGGACAGGCTGAGGCCGCTGAAGTTGGCTTGAGACAGCGCGAGGTACAGCGTCGATCGAAGTGCAGCCAACTCCGGTTCCAACAGTTGCCGGGCGACGGTCAGGCTGCCGTCGCTGAGTGCGGCGGCGAACTGCGCCACTTCGCGCGATGGGACCAAATCCTGCTCGACCAGCAATGCGGCGACATCGGCGGTCGAGAGCGGCGAGAATCGCACCAACTGACAGCGTGAGCGGATCGTTGGCAGTACGGCATCCAGATTCGCGCCGATCAAAAACAACATGGCTCGCTCGGGCGGCTCTTCGAGCGTCTTCAACAGCGCGTTGGCACTGGCTTCATTCATCAAGTCTGCGTCGTCGATGATCGCCACCTTGCGCGAACCCGCGAGTGGACGGATCGACAAGTCGTGACACAGCCCTTCCTGTCCGCGCCGCTCCTTCGAGCCAATCATCAAGTCGATCGGGATTTCACGCTTTCCTTCCGGACACCCGACAAACAAGAAGTCGGGATGAGCCGACGCGAGATACGGGCGGCATCCCGCACACTGGCCGCACGCTTCGAGCGGGTCTTCCCCCAACGACTGACACAACAAGGACTGCGCCAATCGCCGCGCAAACTGCTGCTTGCCGATGCCCTCGGGGCCGACGAACAAGTACGCCTGCGAAAGCCGACCGCGTGAGATCGCCCGCCGAAACATCTCGTGTTGTTCCGAGTGACCACGAAGTGAAGACCAATGAGACATGGGCAAAAGCCGTTTGAAAGAGTTAAGAACGAGGAGACTGATGCTCCACGCGGTCGAGGCTGACACCATCATGGCCGAGGCACACTAACCCGAAGCATCAGCGAGGATGTGAGTGGCGTCCTCGCTGACGCTTCGGGTTAGTGTCGGCGTCAGCCCTCGGACTCTGCTTCGACGGAATTGGACTCGTCGTCAGCAGAGTCCAGCCAACACAAAGTCTCTCCACGCGCGACGACCGCATCCACCGGCTTGGCAATTTCAATCAGAGTCCCGGATCGAGCGGCCTCGACATCGAAGGTGACTCCCGCCAACAGCACTTCCACCACGCGGTCGCCTGTGATCACGAACTCGCCCCGTTCGACCAACCAACTCGTGACACGGACGATCTCGCTGTGAACACCCAAATCGGGAAGCGTCAGAGGAATTCGCATCAGCTCTCGGTTGGAAACGGGAAAATTGTACGAATCGGAACCTCGACGATACTCAGAGTGTGGCCGCCCCCAGACACACAAAGACACGTCGCCGAGACATTGCTTTCGACGTTTCCGACAAACAGGCGAGCGGGGCGGGAGTTGAATCCATCGGTCTCGAAGTGGCAAGGCTACCGTGAGACTCTGCTCCTGGGTCGCGAGTGATCAGTGGTCGCGCAGGGTCATCGCCTTTTTCAACGTAGGGTGGGACCAGCTCGCTTCGAGCGCCGGCCCACCATCAGGAAACGTCGAAAAATCATGGTGGGCCGGCGCGGCGAAGCGCCGCTGGTCCCACCCT
>JAYTGQ010000641.1:0-11737 GCA_043733345.1 Schlesneria sp. | reverse complement strand
CGGGTTGTCCGTGACTTGGACGAGGATCGCGTAGAGGTACTCGCGCAACATCGACTCGGCACCAGCGGCGGCGGGACCGCTTGGCGACTCAACCAATTCACCGAGCTTCGCGACATGTTTCGCAAAAACCGGTTCGCGAATGAAGTCGTTCCACACGGCAACGGCTTCCGAGTCTTGTTCGTCGGCAGTGATCTCGGCAAACGTGCGTAGGGCGGTTTCCAAGACTTCGGGCTGATTCGTGCGACACTGCAAGCCGCGCAGGGCTTTCACTCGCAGAGCCGCATCGAACTTGTTCAGGGTCGTGGCGACTTCCAGCAACCGCGCGGCATCGCCCGACAGCGGCGAACTCCCGGGCGCGAGTAACTCGACCGCCGTCGCGAAAAATGTCTTGTCGGCATGAGCCAGTGCCACGATTCGTTCCGTCGTACCGGGCAACTCAATCTTGTGCCGCTTCAGTTGCACAAGCAGCCCTTGGACGGTCCCCGTGTCGCCCGCAGTCAACTCCGATTGCAACGCCTTCGTGATGCGTTCGGTCTCGAACCACGCGACCGGCTTGTAGTACGGGCCGGTCGTGTCGGGCCGGGTACTCCACCAGTCGCCGGTGTACTCTCCTTCGCGATCATGCAGGCGGCAGAGCGTCGCGAGTACCAGTTGCCGGGTCGTGTCGTAGGTGATCGCTTGTCCGGTCGGCTGAGCGACAATCGGACGACCGAGCCATTCGATCAGACCCGCGACGACAGCGGGATCATGCAGTCGCCGCAACACCGCCGCCGCTCCGATCCGCTGTTCGAGCGTCCGTTGGTCGGTCGAGTTCCAGTTGAAAGACGCCAGACAAGCCTCGCCCGCTTTCAACTCCACGAGACTGTCGATGGCCACGTGAGCCACGATCGGATCGCGGTCCATCGTGAGCGGCAACATCTTCTCTTCGACCTCGCGCGGCACCTTGCCGAATCGCGACAGCCCGCGCACCGCCTGCAACCGAACACGCGCGTTCCCGTCCGACAGTGCCTCCACAAACGGCTGCGGCGACGTGTTCGCAAGCTGAGTCGTCCGATCGGCCATTGCACGCAAGGCGTGTTCGCGGATCGAAGCGTCCTTAGCTAGCCTGCCGAGCGCGTCATGAGACTTCTCGCCCACCAACTGCTTCAGCGTGAAGATCGCCGCCACACGCACGACGACCGATGAGTTCGATGCAGCAAGCTGTTCGAGGCCGCTGGCCAATTCGGGCGATTCCCCGCGTGCAAGAATGTCGCGCTGAGCGTTCAATCGAATCGTGTGGCTGGGTGACGCCATGCGCGTCAGCAATTGGGACGGTCCCGCTGCTCCCTGTCCGAACAGATCAGTCTGATCCGACTGATCTGTTCGATTGGCATTCCCTGCCAGCGGCCTCACCAGCACGACATACCCGACCTCGGGCTTGCTGAAGTTGAAGCCGCCGTCGCGCCAACTGCTGATGTAGATGTTGCCGCGCGCGTCGATGTCCATGTCGGTCGGACGGGGCAACTCGACGAATGGTTCTTGCTCGGCGGTAAAGCCCGCGCCGGTCTTCGTCAGCGGATGCCGGTAGACGATGCTGCGGCCCCAATCGCAGGTGTAGAGCGACTGACCGAGTCCCTCGGGCAGAGTCGGCTCGTCGATGTAGAGCGAACCGCACGGCGACCCGCCGCCATAGTCGGCCATCGGCGGAATGATCTCATCCGGGAAGTTGATGAAGAGCGACGGGTAGCCCATCTGCCCGCCATGCGGCACATGGCTGAGTCGCACGTTCCAGCCGCCGCCGTCGTTGGTGTTGTCGCGTGTGAAGAGATCGAGTTCCGGGCTGATGGCCACGTCATAAATGTTCCGCTGCCCGCGCGAGACGATTTCCAACTCGGAGCCATCGGGACGACAACGCACAACACCGCCGCCGCGATACGCCAGCTCTTTCCCGTCCGAACCAGTCGCCTTGATGAAGCCGTAATCGCCGACCGCAACATAGATCCAGCCGTCGATGCCGACCTGAATCCCATTCGTCGTGTGATCGGCCCCGCGGAACTTGAGATCGAAGCCGATCCCTTTAACGAGCGTCTCGGAACGGTCGCTCACGCCGTCGCCGTTGTCGTCGTGCAGCGCCACGAGATTTGGCGGCGCGAGGACGATGAGCTTGGTCCTGTAGGATGGGCTCTCAGCCCGTCCGTCTTTGTTCTTTTCTTGGTTCTCTTTCGCGTTTGATGAATTGGAAGAAGCGGACGGGCTGAGAGCCCATCCTACGGGGAAGACCACGATCCCGCGCGGGCTGTCGATCGTGGCGAACGTCTTGAATTCATCGGCCTTGCCGTCGCCGTCCGTGTCGCGGCAACGGACGATGCGGCCTCGACCCTCTTTGCGGTCGAGCGACCCGTTCTCGTCGATGCCGACGTAGACCGTGCCCTCGGGTGACGTGGCCAAACACGTCGGATAGTTCACGTCGGGGGGAGCGGCAAACAACGTGACTTCAAAGCCGGGCGGAGCCTTGATCCCGCTGAGTAGCCCCGTCCCTTTGATGGATCGTGGTTTGAGATCGCCGCCGCCCGTGACCGTCCGTTCCTCGAACTTCGTCCCGTGGACTTTGAACTCGAAGAAGCTGCCCCAACGTCCCGGAGTAAGCTGCGTCGTCGTGAGCCTCACATACCGCACGTCCTTCGCCGCGAACGTCAACGACTGTGTTTGCTCGCGCGACTCGCTCTGCGTCTGGTCCGAGAGCATCCGCCACTGCTGTCCATCGGCCGAACCTTCGACCTTGTAGCGGTAGTTCATGTCGTCCGCTTCCCATTGCACCGCGATGCCCGTCAGTTCTTGAGCGTCACCCAAATCAACCTGCCACCACTGACCGGCGTCATTGTTCGGCGAACACCACCGCGTCGATTCGTTCCCGTCGAGGGCGTGTTCGGGCGGATGACCGTCTTGCGACGCCGAAGCTGTCGCCGTCTTCCCCTTCGCCAAGTTGACCGGCACCAGTTCTTTCTTGGGGACGGCGAACGCCTGCTGGTACTCAGGCGCAGTCTTGTCGCACGACCAAAGCAACGCGCGGCAGAGCATGTCGAGATACCGAGGGTCGCCGACCGTCTCGTTGTTGTGTCCGAGCGTCGTGCAGAAGACCCGCGTCTTCTGCGGCCCGTACTCGTTCACCCACGCGACGAGGAAGTCGTCAACCTTATTGCCAACCTCCTGCGTCCCGCGCGCGATCGGCTTCGCGGTGTCGAACAACTTGAGGTTGTTGTACAGCTCCTCGTTGATGGTCGTCCAATTCTCAAGCGGCTTCGAGAACGAAAGCCGATCCGCCTCATCACCCCTCGCCCCGGCCTTGCGGGGAGAGGGGCCGGGGGTGAGGGGTTCTTGCTTTGCCTCTGGCTTCTCCGCACCACCGAAGCCCTTCACGACCGGATGCTCGGGCGCGACAAACGCGATGTCGATCGGCTGCTGCGGCCCGTGACTCGAAGACTGCAACCCGATGAACTGAAACCAATCGTCCGTCCCCGTCCGGTAGCTGTGCATCGCGCAGTGCAGGTTGATCGCCGGAACACCGTTCTTGTGAGCGTTCAGAATGTTTTGCACATACGGCTGCTCTTTCACATCGGCCGAGCACTCGTCGTGGATGACCACGTCGTAGCCCTGCGCCCAGTCGGGGTTGTCGTAGATGTCGAACCGCGCCTTGGTGCTCTTGTCGGATGAGTAGACGATTGTCACCTCGGCCATCACGCGCGCTTCGATCTCCCGTTTAAGGATGTCCTTCTGCTTCGCGTAGTCGTGACAGCAGCCTCCCAAAATCAGCAGCGCCTTCAGCGGCTTGGGCCTCGCGCGGGCAGCGTCTTGTGCGGGGAGTTCAACAGGTCGCGAGACCACAGTGGCCAGCAGCAAGAGCGAACAGCAAATCAGTCGGCGCATCGAACATCGGTCCTTGGTGGTCGTGGGTGAATGTGTTTGAGTTCGCGCCGGAGCCTGACCTCTGATCGATCGCGATCAGTTCGATCAAGTCCTGCCGCGAACCCAGCGTTTGAGTTCGCGCCGGAGCCTGACCCCTGATCGGTCCCGCCGATTTGAATTCTTCATCCGTGCCCCGGCCTTGCCATCCGTGCTAGAGGGGAGTCGCGGAGATTGCCCAGCGCGGGATACCCGCAACCCAAGGCCGCGAGAACCGGAATGGCAAAATGATGACGCACAGAATGATGGAAGAGGCCCGCAAGCAGACCGACCGCCCGGCTGATTCTGTGCTTCATCATTTTGCCTAATCTGGTCTGCAGAAATTCTGCGCGCCCGGAAAAAAACAAAACGTGAGTAGCACGGATGGCAAGGCCGGGGCACGGATGAAGAGAAACTCGCCACTTTGATGAGCCAGTTCGCGCGACATCACGCTTCGTCAGTGCGGCCCTTCGGTTTGGCGACCTTTTTCGACTGGATCGGCCTCAGATATTTTTGAGCTTGGCCCGATTTGGTGGCGCGCGATTGAGTCTCGAAGACTTCCGTCGCGGCCAACAGTTGGCTGAGCTTCGAGTACCCGTAGTTGCGCGGATCGAAGTCGGGAGCTTGGTTGGCGATGTAACTGCCGATGCGGCCGACGTAGCACCAACCGTCTTCATCAGCCGAAGACATCACCGCCGCTCGCAGCAGCTTGCCGAGGGTTGAGTCGCTACGGAGTTCCTTGCCGCTCTTTCTGGAGACGGTCGGGGCGCTCGTGGTCTCGGTTGAGTCATCGGCCGTAACGAGAATCTCGGTGTAGACGAACTTATCGCACGCGCCGACAAAGGCACGCGGCGTCTTCTTCTCACCGAAGCCCATCACCGTCATGCCCGACTCGCGCAGTCGCGTCGCCAGCCGCGTGAAGTCGCTGTCGCTGGAGACCAGGCAGAAACCATTCAGTCTCCCCGCATACAGCAGGTCCATCGCGTCGATGATGAGGGCCGCGTCGGTCGAGTTCTTGCCGCTGGTGTATCCGAACTGTTGGACCGGCTGAATCGCGTGCTCGTTCAGCATGTTCTTCCAACTGTTCAGCCGCGACGTGGTCCAGTCGCCGTAGGCTCGCTTGATGCTGGCGATGCCGTACTTCGCGATTTCACCGAGCAGCGTGACGATGGCAGAAGCCTGTGCGTTGTCAGCGTCAATCAACACGGCAAAACGGGGTTGTTCGGAGTGGGGAGTCACGGGGGAAGACCTCGTCAAAAGAAGTGAGGAACGAGTGGTGTGAGACGGCGGGCATCGTCCTGTCCCCGTGCCGACTATTCAAGAGACTTCAAACGGACTCAAGCCACGACCGGACTCGAACTGCAAACAGGCTCGAACTAACGAGGTGAATTCTGAACGGAGGTGCTTCAGCCCGGAGGGCGGCAGAGCGTAGCCCACGGCGTGAGCCGTGGGTGAGTGAGGGGATGCTATTTTAGCCCGGAGGGCGACACTCTCCGAACAAAGCCCCCGCCCTAACGGAGGTGTCGCCCTCCGGGCTATCGAAGCCTGTTTCGACTGGACCCACGGCTCACGCCGTGGGCTACCTTCTGCCGCCCTTCGGGCTGAAAGACCGTCCGTAACCACAGTGAGTTCGACGAGCGTGTGGAATGGAGACGGTTGAATCGCGTGATTCGCACGACTTCAACTCAACGGTGTTTCGCTGGAGCAGAGACTTCAGCCACCTCAACCGCCTGCCGTGCCCAGCGCACGAGTTCCTCGTCGTTCTCGAACACCTCGCGTGGGACTTCGTAGTACGACTTCATCACCTTGCCGGGTGACGGCGAGAACGGCTCGGTCCCTCGCGCGATGTATTCGCCGCGCGAGTCGTCATGGACCTTGAAGTAGAGCCGCTCGTAAGCGATCAGTCCGAAGAACGTCGCCCCACAATAGAGGCCGTGCCCGCCAAACATCGCCCGCGACCGAACCTCGCCGAGTTCCGCGAGCAGCGCGACAACCTCCACTGCGAACTTGCTGGGAACGGCTTTCTTCTTACCGGTAGCGGGCTTCTTCTTTGCCATCGCGTGGTCTCATCCCCGCTTCGGTCGGTACGAATGGGTGGCCTGACCGAAGACGCTTTCGGCCGCTTCCATCAGCGTTTCGCTGAGGGTCGGATGAGCGTGAATGGTCTCGGCGAGATCGCGGGCGACGGCGGCGGTTTCCACGGCGAGAGTCGCTTCGGCGATCATCTCGCCCGCGTTGACTCCGACCAGGCCGACACCGAGGACTCGTTCCGTCTTCGGGTCGATGATCAGCTTCGTCAGGCCCTCGTTGCGTGAGAGCGTCGTCGCGCGGCCCGAGGCGGCCCACGGGAACTTCACCACCTTGACTTCGATGTTGCGGGCGGCCGCTTCATGCTCCATCAGGCCGCACCACGCGATCTCGGGATCGGTGAAGACGACGGCGGGGATTGCGATGTTGTCGAACTCGGCCTTGCCGCCGTTCATCGCTTCGACCGCGATCTTCGCTTCGCGCGTCGCCTTGTGAGCCAGCATCGGTTCGCCCGCGATGTCGCCGATCGCGAAGATGTGCGGCACGCTCGAACGGAGTTGTCGATCAACCTTGATGAAGCCTTTTTCGTCCACCGCCACGCCGGTCGCTTCCAAACCGAAGCCCTTGCTGTTCGGACGGCGTCCAATGGAGACCAGCACTCGGTCGAAGGTCATCTTCGGCGCAACGCCTTCGCCCGCCAAAGTCGCTTCGATCCCGGTCTTCGTCGCCTTGAGAGCTTCCACCTTCGTGTTGAGATGCAGCGCGGCGAACTGTTTTTCAAGCCGCTTCTGAAGCGGTCGCACCAAATCGCGATCGGCTCCGGGGAGCAGGCCGCTCGTCAATTCGACGACCGTCACCTTCGAGCCGAGCGCCGCGTAAACGGTTCCCATTTCGAGACCGATGTATCCACCGCCAACCACGAGCAACGAACCTGGGATGTCAGCCAGTTCGAGCGCGCCGGTCGAGTCCATCACGCGCGGGTCGCCAAGCTGAAACATCGGCGGCACGGCGGGAGACGATCCCGTCGCGATGATCGCCTTCTCGAATGAGACTCGTTCGATCTTGCCGTCGGGATGCTTCAGTTCAACCGTGTTCGCGTCGAGAAACGTCCCTCGCGCCGCGACGAGCTTTACGCCACGCACCTTGCTCAGTTCGGTGATGCCGCCCGACAACTTCGTGATCACGCCATTCTTGAAGTCGCGCAGCTTGGCGAGATCAATCTTGGGCGAGCTGAACGTCAGCCCCCACTCGGCCGCCTCATGCGATTCGTTGATGAGCTTGGCGATGTGCAAGAGTGCCTTCGACGGGATGCAGCCTCGGTTCAGACAGACACCGCCGGGACGAGCACCCTCATCCACCAGCAACACCTTCATCCCATGATCCGCCGCCTCAAACGCCGCCGGATATCCACCAGGACCACCACCAAGTACGAGAAGTTCCGTCTGCGAATCTGCCATGTGTTTCGATCTCAAATTTCAAAGGTCATCGTTGGAAAGCGGAAAACAAAATTAGCCCGACATGCGAGCCGGTAGTCTCATGGGTTTCAGTCTCGCGAGGTGCAGCCGCCATTGCGTGCAGGCATCCGCAGATGCCCTATTTTTCGGGAACTATTATCACAACACCGCGAGTCGGTGGCCCGGTCAAATGCCTGACCTCATCCTCCACCCATTCGCGCGGCAATGAGAGCTGTGGCACCGACCCATAAGTCACCGAATTAGAAACTTTGAAGCTCGTATTTGTCATCCAGTAACCGAACGGGGAGACAACCTTGATTTGGTGTGTATACCGCGCGTCTTGAACAGCCAAAAAAAACTCCATTTTCTCCAATTGGGCGGCGAGACCCTTGTCGTGTTGAATCAGGAATTCCAAGGGGAAATCCAACGCAATCGTTCCCTTTTTTTGTTTCGACTTGAGAATCGAAATCAGATCGAAGTTTGGCACTCCCGACATGAACGGGAACTCGTGAATGCCAGACTTGAGTACCATATTCACATCAATACCAATCGGGGGATGAATGACATCTACGTCAACAAGGTAAGCCCGTGAATGATGTCTCGAATCTATTTGTCGAATTCGGACATTGGACAGCCTGAACCAAGGGTCAGTGGCCCTGCGTCGCAGCGGGTTTCGCAGAGCTTGGCCAACGGCGGGAACAATCGTTTCGGAGTCATGACTGCCGAACAGCTTCACGCGGGGCGTCTCTGGCGCGAGCGGCCACGCATTGACCACGGCCTTCGCCTCGGCCGAAACCTGACGCTGTATCGCAGGAACAGCGAACTTGATTACGCCGACTCCGACGACAACTGCGGCAAACGCAAAAACGCCGATTTTCAAGACAATTGGCAGCACCGACGATGTTGAAGACCGCTTCTTACCTCCCGCTTTCTTCTTTCGTCGTTTCCGGGGAAGCTCGTCCATCGGTGTGCATCCGCAATCAATGAGGTCTTGGAGTTCGCGAACGCATGGTGGCGGCTTAACACGCTATTTCAGCTTGTGCATGTTAAATGACGCGTTTACTTGGCGGGTGCAGGACAGTCCGGCCACGGTTCACTTGCTTCCTTCTCGCGTCAGCCAGAATCCGGTCGATGTCGAAATCCATCGACTTCGCCAGCAACTCTTTGATGGCTCGGACTTCTCGAATCACCTCGTCGGTTGTAGCTGGTACGCGACCATGAGTTTCCATCGTTCAGCCCCCGATCAACATGCTGAACGCACTGCTGAGCATGTTGCAGAGTTTGACGGTGAAGCGGGCGGCGTCGGCTCCGTTGACGACGCGGTGGTCGTAGGAGAGCGAGAGCGGGAGCAGCAGGCGTTCGGTGACGTGGCCGTCGATCAACTGAAGCTGCTTCTGGCTGCGGGACATGCCGAGGATGGCCACTTCGGGGTAATTGACGATCGGCGTGAAGCTCGTCCCGCCGATGCCGCCGAGGTTGGTGATCGTGAATGTTCCGCCCTGCATGTCGGCCAGTTGCAGCTTGCGGTCGCGGGCTTTGGCGGCGAGTTCGGTGAGTTCCGCTGCCAGTTCGAGGATCGACTTCTGATCGACGTGCTTCACGACGGGGACGACCAAGCCGTTCGGCGTATCGACCGCGATGCCAATGTTGAAGTACTTCTTCTGCACGATCTCGCCCTTGGACGAGTCGAAGCTCGAATTGAAGTTGGGGAACTCTTTCAGACAGGCCACAACTGCCTTCATGGCCAGCACGGTCATCGTCACCTTGGGCGAACCTTTGGCCGCGTTCTCAACGAAGCGTTTGCGCAGCGCCTCAGTTTCGGTGATGTCTGACAAATCGTGCTGCGTCACGTGAGGAATGATCTGCCACGCGAGGCTGAGATTGTTGGCCGAGGTCTTCTGCAGCTTGCTGAACGGGACTCGTTCGACCTCGCCGTACTTCGCGAAGTCGGGCAGAGGCGGCTCGACCACGCGGCCTCCTCCACCACCGGAACCCGCCGCCGCCGCGCGAGCCACGTCTTCGAGCGTGATCCGTCCGCCCGATCCGCTGCCGCTGATGCTGCCCAAGTTCAGGCCGAGTTCGCGGGCGAGGCGTCTCGTGGCCGGACCGGCTGGCAAGGGCAGGTCACGACCACTCGACTCGGACGGCGCAGCCTGAGTCGCGGCCGATCCCATCGCTTTGGCGATCGCACCTTGCGCTCCTCCGTTGCGATTCGCCGCCGAGGCCGAAGCGGCACCCTGATCGACCGTCAACACCGATTCCAGTTCCTTCGACAGCGGAGTCTTGGCCGAACCTGCCGGAGCCGCTTTCACGGCGTTCATACTCGGTTCGAGCATCAGGACCGCCGCCCCCACGTTGACGGTGTCGCCCTTCTTCACGAGCAGCTTTTCGATCGTGCCCGCTTGGGTGATGGCGATCTCCAAGACCGCTTTGTCCGTCTCCAACTCCATGACGATCTGGCCCTCTTCGACCTTGTCGCCTGCGGCCACATGGAGAGCCGCCACATCGGCGCTCTTCACGCCGTCACCGAGATTGGGTTTGAATTCGATGGCCATGATGAATTGAGGTCTCTCATGTAGGGTGGGCATTGCCCACCGTCATTTTTGAACGCTTAAGTTGGTTTGGATACTTGTTGGCATGCGAGTCTGTGCGTTCAAAAGTAGCCTTCATCGCTCCGCGTGAAGATAGCCGAGTGTGGGTTCCGCGTTATCCATATCACTCGGCTATCTTCACGCGGAGCGATGAAGGCTACTTTGCGGCATCAGGCAAACGCGGGATCGACCTTTTCAGCGTCGATACCCAAGTCTTGCAGCGCCTGTGGCAGTTTCTTTGCGTCGAACTGACCGTCTTGGGCGAGGGCCACCAGCGTGGTGTACGCCACGCATTCGGCGTCGATTTCAAAATGGCGTCGCAAGGCTTCGCGAGACTCACTGCGGCCGAAGCCATCCGTCCCGCAGACAACGTACTGGCCGGGCACGTACGGGCGAATCTGTTCGGCCACAAGCTGCACATTGTCGCTCGACGAGATGAACGGCCCCTTGAGGCCGCTCAACGTCTGCTCGATGTGGCTGACTCTTGGCTTCGAGTCGGGATGCAGCCGGTTCCAGCGCGCGGTGGATTGGGCTTCACGCTTCAGTTCGTTGTAGCTGGTCACGCTCCACACGTCGGATTCGACACCGAACTTCTCGACGAGCAGCTTCTGGGCGCGGATCACTTCGTTCAAGAGCGGGCCGCTACCCAAGAGCTGTGCCCGCGTGGCGCGCGTCTTAGCCGGGACAGCCGGATCGAGCGGATAGAGCCCCTTCACGATGCCCTCTTCAACACCAACGGGCATCGCTGGCATCGGGTACGACTCGTTGTAGACCGACAAGTAGTAGAAGACATCTTCGCCGTCGGCATACATCCGCCGCAGACCGTCTTGCACGATGACCGCCAACTCGTATCCGAAGGCGGGATCGTAGGCGATCAGGTTCGGAACCGTTCCGGCCATCAGTTGGCTGTGACCGTCTTCGTGCTGCAGCCCTTCGCCGTTGAGCGTCGTGCGGCCGGAAGTCCCTCCGCAGAGGAAGCCTTTGCAGCGCGAGTCGGCCGCCAGCCAGATCAAGTCGCCGACACGTTGAAACCCGAACATCGAGTAGTAAATGTAAAACGGGATCATGGTCAGCCCGACGTTCGCGTACGCCGTCCCTGCTGCGACGAACGAGGACATCGCTCCCGCTTCGTTGATCCCCTCCATCAAAATTTGTCCGGTGATCGACTCCTTGTACGCCTGCGGTGACCCCGCATCGACGGGCGTATAGAGCTGCCCCTTGCTGGAGTAGATCCCGAACCGATTGAACAGCGCCTGCATGCCGAACGTCTGTGCTTCGTCCGGGATGATCGTGACGATTCGTTCGCCAATGGCCTTGTCGAGCATCAACGACCGCAGTATCTGGCCGAGCACCATCGTGGTAGACCAGTCCTTGCCGACTCCGCTGTTGGCCTCAGTAAACGAAGCACGATCGGCGATGGGAAGCCGCTCCGTCGTCGGCACGCGTGCCGGGAGGTAGCCGCCGAGTTTCTGGCGATGCTCGTGCAGGTACTTCATCTCGGGGCTGTCGTCGGCTGGTTTGTAGAACGCGGCCGCCTTGGCCTGTTCATCAGTCAGAGGCAGTTCGAAGCGATCGCGGAACTTCAGCAGGAACTGCTCTTCGAGATTCTTGGTCTGATGCGCCGTGTTCTTCCCCTCGGCGGCCTCGCCCATGCCGAAGCCCTTGACCGTGTGAGCCAACACGACAGTCGGTGCCCCCTTGTGTTCGGTGGCCGTCTTATAGGCGGCGTAGACCTTGATCGGATCG